>DATHKX010000153.1:0-7302 GCA_035488835.1 Gemmatimonadales bacterium | reverse complement strand
CCTGGACGTGCGCCAGCGTCCGCAGATGCGGTGGGAGGACGACCCGGATCACTGCAGGGTCTGGACCTCGACCGACAGCACGGCCGGGAGATCCCGGACGATGGGCGTCCAGCCGTCTCCGGCGTCGGCCGACAGGTACACTTGCCCGCCCGTGGTGCCGAAATACACGCCGCACTTGTCGAGCGAGTCGACGGCCATCGCGTCGCGCAGCACATTCACGTAGCAGTCCTGCTGTGGCAGGCCTTTGGTCAGCGCCTCCCACTCGTTTCCGCCCTTGCGGCTGCGGTACACGCGCAGCTTCCCGTCCGGCACGTAATGCTCGGAGTCGCTCTTGATGGGAATGACGTAGACGGTCTCCGGCTCGTGCGCATGCACGTCGATCACGAACCCGAAGTCGGTCGGCAGGTTGCCGCTGATCTCGTGCCACGAGTCGCCGGCGTCGTCCGACCGCATGACGTCCCAATGCTTCTGCATGAACAGCACGTCGGGACGCGAGCGGTGCAGCGCGATGCGGTGCACGCAGTGGCCGACCTCGGCGGTGGGGTCGGGGATGTACTGCGACCGCAAGCCACGGTTGATCGGCTTCCACGTCGTGCCGCTGTCGTCCGAGCGGAACGCGCCCGCGGCCGAGATCGCTACATACATGCGCCGGGGGTTCGTCGGATCGAGCAGGATTGTGTGGAGGCACATGCCGCCGGCGCCCGGCTGCCACTTGGGCCCGGTGCCGTGGCCGCGCAGGCCGGCGAGCTCCTGCCACGTCTTGCCGCCGTCGGTCGTGCGGAACAGCCCCGCGTCCTCCACCCCGGCGTACGCCGTGTCGGGATCCGTGAGCGACGGCTCGAGGTGCCAGACGCGCTTGAACTCCCAAGGGTGCTGGGTGCCGTCGTAAAACTGGTGCGTGGTGAGCGGTTTGCCGGTGTCGGGAGCAGTGTCATAGACGAACTTGTTGCTCTCGCCGGTCGGCATCCCGTCCGGCGTCTTCCCCATCCCGCCGCCGGGTGTCTCCCATGTCTTGCCGCCGTCGCACGAGCGTTGGATGACCTGTCCAAACCACCCGCTGGACTGCGACGCGTACAGCCGGTTAGCGTCGGCGAGCGAGCCCTTCAGATGATAGATCTCCCAGCCCGCAAAGTGCGGGCCGCTGACATTCCACCGCTCGCGCTTGCCGTCCGCTGTCAGGATGAAGGCTCCCTTTCGCGTGCCGACCAGTACTCGTACGCCGCTCATGACCCGCTCCTTTCGGTATCCGGTTCGGTAGCCAGGCTGCCTCCCCTGGCTCTACTTACACGACGAGCGAGGGGCCCCGCAATCGACACCTGCTAAGTGATGGAACTGCCGCGAGATCTAGGACGTCGCCGGGTGGGGGTGGAACGCGCAGCTGCACCGCATCGCTGCGGCGTCGGAGGCGCTCGGGAACAGGTGATAGTACATGGCTACCATCATCGGAACGAACACCACACTGTTGTAGAACAGATGCAGCTCGAGCCGCGGGATCCACAGCTGGATGATGCTGGTGGGAGCGGCGGCCCCGAACAGCGTCCGGCCCGCGATGACCTGACCCTGGAGCAGCGCGTGCTCGATGTGATGCCAGAACTGGATCACGAGTGCCGCGAGCCACCATGCGTGCGACCGACCCACAAAGCCGGGCAACAAGGTCCAAATGCCGACCAACATGATCAGGGCATAGCCATAGTGCAGCACCTCGGAGTGTACGAGCCACGGGAACGCCTGGCCCAGGACACCACGCGCCTGGTGCAGCGGCCACTTCAGCACGTACACCTGATAGGCTTGCACCAGGTGCTCGGCCCAGTGGGCGATGACGATGATCATGAACGCCTGAAGCGTCCGCTTGTGCCACGGGCCATTGAGCTTCCCGAGGAACGAGTGGGCTCGGTGAGGCTGGGATGGCGGCGATGTCAAGGCAGTGGTTGCCATGAGGAGCGGATATTAATTCGCCCCGTCCTGTTGGGCAAATCCCACGGCGTACCCTCCAATTCGCGCCCCGTGCTCCTTGCCGCGCTCGATGTCGCTGCGATAATGAATGCCGCCGTACAGCCGGGAGATACTCGCCTCTTCCTTCATGGCGGCAAAATCGGGAGCGGCCTGCGGGAACAGGTACGACAAGACCGTCGCCGCGGCAGCCGAGAAGGTGGAGTGGCCCGACGGGTATGACGGGAAATTCGGGAGCCCGATCACCGTCTTGATGCTGGGATCCAGCTGCACCGGGCGGGGATTGAAGTACAAATACTTGACGCCCCAGCAACCCACCGCGGCGTCGTGCATCGCCATGTTGAGCAGGGCATAGGCACGAGCGGCGCGGACCTCGCTCATCCGCGCGTCGCGAATGTATTCCGCGGCGATGTCGTTCCAATGGCCCGGCGGCGTGTAGGTTCCGGCGCCGTCATTCCATTTGTAGGCGATGGTAGATCGCTCGCGGGTGAGCTGCTCGACCGTCCGCCGCACTTCGGCAACCTCGTCCCGCATCTGGTCCGAGGAGGTGGACGGAGGAGCCGGCGGACGCTCGCTCACGACTTCCGTCGGTGTCATGAGCCACGCCTGTACCTGGCCGAAATTCGGCAGCATCGGGGGCCGCGGCGGAGACTCCTGGCTGGTCCAGGGAATCTCGCCCCGCGCCACCGCGCTGTCGGCGAACGCTTTCCATTGGGCTGCGTTGCCCACGGCGTTTCGCATGCCGTCGGGGCCCGCCCGCGCGATGAGCGCCGCCGCCACCGCCTTGCCTAACGCCAGCCCGGCGGCGATGTCGCTCGCCGCCGCCTTGCCGGACCACAGGGCGGCGTTGCGCTGCTCCGCGGCTCGCTGGGTGATCTCCGCGACGCCTGCGGGAAACAGGACCTTCAGCAGCTCGACCGTGACGCCCGACAGGACCGCGTCCTCGGAGGGGTAGGCCGGCAGATCGCTCACCGGCATCAACGCCGTAATGCCGTTGTCGACGCGGGCGGGCGAGGGCCGGTGGTACTGGTACTTCCAATACCACGCCGTCTTGAGTGCCTCATATTGGGCCACGGCCACATAGCTGTACGCGCGCGCGGCGTAGGGCGGGTTGGCGAACGGGAACTGGGGGTCGGCGAACGGGTTTTCGGGGTCCGGCACCGGGTAGGTGCCGTCGGGGCGCGGCGCCGGCGGCAGATTGAAGCGCGCCACCAGCTCGCGCACGATCTCGTTCCAGCGGAGCACTCCCCCGCCGCTCCAATATTCGATGGAGCGGCGCTGCGCGGCCGTGAGGGTCGTCTGTGCCGACTTGATGGCGGCCAGCTCGGCCGCATATGCGGCGGACGTGTCCGCCGCCGGAGCGGCGACGGTGAATTGCGTGGGGCCGCTCAAGACAATCATGCGCCAACTGCCGGCGCCGCTGTCGAGGCTCGCCGCCCGGAGCGGCGGCAGCGCCTCCGAGGTCGTGATGGTGTTGTCGCACCCGGAGCCGGCGAGTGCCGCCGCGCCCGCGACGGCGACGGCGAGAACGGATGGGCGAAGCGACGCTCGCACCGTATGTGCCTCTCGACTAGAGGTGGAAGGTGTAGAAGAGACCGCTCCGGAGCGTCGTTGCCTGACCCACATTGCGCCCGCTCACGATCCGGCTGATGCCAAGTAGGATTCCTCGATACATCACCAGTCCGTCAAGCTTCACGAAATTCATGCGGTTCGAGACGAACGGCATGTCCTGCCGGCGGATGTCGCCCCCGCCCAGGGTGCGTTGCTGCGATAGCGAGATCGGAATGCACAGGCGGCCGCGCTGGTATCCCGCGCTCACGGTGTAGTCGAACACGTCCGGCATGGCGACCTGGTCGCTCAAGAAGAGCTGGCCATTGGTGTAGTACGCCGGCCGGTCGAGCGTCACCTTCGTGCGCCACGTGTAGGCGGTAGACCCGGTGAGGAACCACCCTTGGTGGGCCTGAAAATTCAGCGTGAACCGCCCCGAGAACCGCCGGCTCGCGAGGCCAATGGAGAGCGGCAGAAAGTCGGGCTCATAGTTGCTGGCCGGGATGCCGGCTGCGCCCACCACCATGGCGCGCAGCGTGCCGCGCTCCGTAAGCGGGGTGGAGAGTAATTGGTACTTGGCCGCGAGCGTGATGTCCTGGAGGCCGTGCATGCCGTGGAGGGGGCCCTGCGTTGCATGCGTCCACACGTACGGCACCATGGCGATGACGCTGAGCCGGTCCGTCACACCGTACCCCGCCACCCAGCTGACGCTCTGTGTGGTGAGCGTTCCGATGTTGCCGTTGTCCCGCTTGACGCTGCCTTCCCAATACTGGGTCCAGCTATCGTGAGCGTACAGAAACCCGGTGCCAAGGGCTCCTCTCGGCATCAGCAAGCCGTCGTCGACGGTCTGGGCCTCGAGCGCCGCCGCGGACAGCGCAATCAGAAGGAACGAGAGAACCATTGAGCCCCGCGTCTGCATTTCTCCTCCGGAACTGGTTCAGAGCGGAGGGAGAAGATACCGGGCCCGTGGTCTTCCGCAAGCAGTGGCGTTACGGCATTCGGGGCGCCATACTTCCCTTTCGCTTCGACAGGAGATGGCAAGAATGCCACGCGCCACGGATGTGCTGCAGGGCACGCTGGACCTGCTGATTCTCAAGGCGCTGTCGCTGGCACCCCTGCATGGCTGGGGAATCACCAACCGCATTCAAGAGATGTCGCGGGACGCCTTCCAGATCGGGCAAGGATCCCTGTATCCCGCGCTCCATCGATATGAGACTCGTGGCTGGGTGACGTCCTACTGGCGCACCACTGAAAACAATCGCATCGCGAGGTACTACGACCTGACGGCGGCGGGAAGGCAGGCGCTCGGTGAAGTGATCGGGCGTTGGCGCTTCTACACGGGCGCCGTGGACCTCGTCATCCACGCCCGGTAACCCGAGGCCAACGGCTATTTCGCGAGAATCCTGCTCTGATTCGCCAGGATCTTCTTTTGGTTCTTCAGCATCGCCTGGAGGTTCTGCAGAATCCGCTTCTCATTATCGAGGATCCGCAACAATCGACGTTGGTTCCGAAGGATCCGCTGTTCGTTTGCGATGATCCGCTCTTGATTCTTGCGTGTCGCTGTTGGCATGGCCGCTCCTCAGGGTGCGATTACCGGACGACATGATACGGACACGCCCAGCCCTCCGCAATCCTGTGCGAGGCCCTTGCCGAGACGACGCGCGCCCGCCAGAATCGGGTGGGTGCTCCCCTATCCACGCAGCCGCCTACAGCGAGCGAGGTAACCGTGCAGGCTCAGAGCTACGACGCCATCGTGGTGGGATCGGGGATCTCCGGCGGCTGGGCCGCCAAAGAGCTGACGGAGAAAGGGCTCCGCGTCCTGCTGCTCGAGCGCGGCAAGAACGTCGAGCACATCAAGGACTACGTCAACGCGACCAAGGCTCCCTGGCAGTACCCCCACCGCGGCGAGCGCACCCGGGCGATGGAGCTGGCCTACCCGGTCCTGAAGCGGGACTACCCGCTGAACGAGAAAAACCTCGACTGGTGGGCTTCGGACCTGGACTCGCCCTACACCGAGGTGAAGCGGTTCGACTGGTATCGCGGCTACCACGTAGGCGGCCGCTCGCTCATGTGGGGCCGCCAGAGCTATCGCTGGAGCGACTTCGACTTCGAGGCCAACGCGCGGGAGGGGCTGGCGGTCGATTGGCCGATCCGCTACGCGGACATCGCTCCCTGGTACGATTACGTCGAGCGGCACGCGGGAATCTCGGGCTCCCGGGAAGGGCTGGCCCAACTGCCGGACGGACAATTTCAGCCGCCCATGGCGCTCAACTGCGGGGAGGAGGCGATCGCCGGGCGGCTGCAACGGCGGTTCGGCGGCCGGCGTCGGATCATCCCCGGCCGCACGGCGAACCTTACGCGACCGCTGCCGGGACGCTCCCCCTGTCAGTACCGGAACGCCTGTTGGCTGGGGTGCCCGTATGGAGGGTACTTCAGCACGCAATCCTCCACGTTGCCGCGGGCGTTAGCCACCGGCCGGCTGACGCTCAAGCCGTTCGCCATCGTCACTGAGGTTCTGTACGACCGCGATCGCAAGCGCGCCACCGGCGTTCGCGTGCTCGATGCGCTTACCGAGCAGACCACCGACTACACGGCCCGCGTCGTCTTCCTGTGCGCCTCCACGTTGAATTCGACGTGGCTGCTGCTCCGGTCCGCGACCGACGTGTGGCCCGGCGGGCTGGGGTCGAGCTCCGGAGAGCTGGGGCACAATCTCATGGATCACCACTTCCGGGTCGGCGCGCAGGGCACCATCGAAGGGCTCGACGACAAGTCTTACAATGGACGGCGACCCACGGGCTTCTACATCCCACGCTACCGGAACCTGTTCGGCGACAAGCGCGATTATCTGCGCGGCTTTGGGTACCAGGGGGGAGCCAGTCGTGAGGGGTGGTCGCGCGCGGTGGCCGAGCTGGGGGTGGGCGGTGCGTTCAAGGACGCCATGGCTCAGCCGGGGCCGTGGACCATCGGGGCCACCGCATTCGGCGAGATGCTCCCCAACCATGCGAACCACGTGTCGATCGACCCATCCCGGAAGGACAAGTGGGGGTTGCCGGTCCTCGCGATCGACTGCGCGACCGGCGAGAACGAGCGCCTGATGCGCCGGGACATGATGAACGACATGGCCGACATGCTCGAGGCGACCGGCGTGAAGCAGGTCCGCACCTACGACCGGGAGTACTTTCCGGGAATGGGCATACACGAGATGGGGACGGCGCGGATGGGTCGCGATCCCAAGACCTCGGTACTGAACGCGCACAACCAGGTGTGGGACGCTCCGAACGTCTTCGTGACGGATGGCGCCTGTATGACATCGACGGCGTGCCCGAACCCGTCGCTCACGTATATGGCGCTGACGGCGCGAGCGGCGGCCTTTGCCGTGAGCGAGCTCACGCGGCACAACCTCTAACTCGCAGGGAGGCTCCATGGAATCCATGATCGATCGCCGAGAAGCCATCCGGCGCGTTACCGCCCTGCTCGGCGGCATGGCGCTCGTCGGCGGGAGCTCGCTCGTCACCGCGTGCGAGCAGGCGCAGCGCCGCGCCGCGGCGGCGCGCGGGGGGGCGGGGGCGGGGACCTTTACCGCTCGGGACATCGCGTTTCTCGACGAGGTGGCCGAGACGATCCTTCCCGAGACCAAGACGCCGGGAGCGAAGGCCGCGCAGTTCGGCCCGTTCATGGCGCTGATGGTCACCGACACGTACACCGACGGCGAGCAAGCCACCTTCCGCGACGGGATGCGGAAACTGGACCAGGCGTGCCAGGCGATGCACCACGTCTCGTTCATGGAGGCGACGCCGCCGCAGC
>DATHKX010000152.1:0-17767 GCA_035488835.1 Gemmatimonadales bacterium | reverse complement strand
GTTCGATCGCGCCGGACTCCCGCAGGTCCGAGAGCTGTGGGCGCCGGTGCTCGCCCCCGCGCTGCTCGGGCGCGCGCGAGAGCTGGGACAAGGCGACCACCGGTACGTCCAGCTCCTTGGCCAGGGCCTTGAGCGAGCGGGAGATGAACGAGATCTCTTGTTGCCGGCTCTCGGAGTCGGTGGGACCCTGCATCATCTGGAGGTAGTCGACCACCACGAGGCCGACGTCGTGCTCTGCCTTGAGACGGCGCGCCTTGGAGCGCATGGCGAGCGGCGAGAGCATCGCCGAGTCGTCGATCCAGATCGGCGCCGTGCCCAACAGGCCGGCCGCGCGGGCGAGCTTCGGGTAGTCGTCGTCGCGCAGCTGGCCGCGGCGCAGTCGCTGCGCATCCACCAGGCCCTCGGAGCACAGCAGCCGCTGCACCAGCTGCTCCTTCGACATTTCGAGGGAGAAGACCGCGATCCCCACGTTGTGCTCGATGGCGGCGTGCTGCACGATGTTGAGCGCGAGCGCCGTCTTCCCCATCGACGGCCGCGCCGCGACGATCACGAGGTCGCCACGCTGGAACCCGGCGGTGAGCCGGTCCAGGTCCGTGAAGCCGGTGGCCACGCCGGTGAGCGCGCCCTGGCTCGTGTGCAGCTGCTCGATGCGCTCCATCGTCGGCCAGATCAGCTCCTTCAGCCGGATAAACTCCTCGGCGCGCCGGAACTGGGCGACCTGGAACACGCGGTGCTCGGCGTTGTCGAGCACTTCGATGGACGTGGAGCGGCCCTCGTAGGCGTCCTGGATGATCGCCGTGGCCGCCTCGATCAGCCGCCGCAACACCGCCTTGTCACGGACGATCTTGGCGTGATACTCGACGTTCGCGGCGGTCGGGACCACGTCGATCAGGCCCCCGAGGTACTCCATCCCCCCGGCGCGATCCAGGTCCCCGCGTCGCATGAGCTCGTCGCGCAGGGTGACGGGATCGATTACGTCGCCCCGCTCGGTGAGCGCGATCATCGAGCGGAACAGCAGCCGGTGGCCCTCGCGGTAGAACATCGTGTCGTCGAGCAGCTCGGCGGACTTGAGGGCCGCGTCCTGATCGAGCAGCATGGCGCCGAGCACCGCCTGCTCCGCTTCGTTGCTCCACGGAGTCTGGCGGCCGGTGAACTCGGAGGAACGCTCAGGCGATGAGACGGCGGGCGATGCGGACGTCATCCCAGGTCGGTTTCTTCCAGTTCGGGTTGCGGAGCAGGGCAGCCGGATGATAGGTCACGATCAGGGGAATACCACGGAACCGGTGCACGAAGTTCCGCAGCGATCCCAGCGACTGTTTGGTGTTGAGCAGCGTCTGCGCGGCCGTTCCGCCCATCGCGAGGATCACGCTCGGCTTCACGATGTCGATCTGGCGGAACAGGTATGGCACGCACGCGGCGATCTCGTCGAACTGTGGCAGGCGGTTCTCGGGCGGACGGCATTTGACGACGTTGCAGATGAAGACCCGCTCGCGCGGCAGCTCGATCGCGCCGAGGATCTTGGTGAGCAGCTCGCCGGCCGGCCCGACGAACGGCCGTCCGGTTTCGTCTTCCACCCGTCC
Source organism: Gemmatimonadales bacterium (assembly GCA_035488835.1). Lineage (GTDB taxonomy): Bacteria > Gemmatimonadota > Gemmatimonadetes > Gemmatimonadales > GWC2-71-9 > AG41. Next base: position 16,187 of record DATHKX010000152.1, on the reverse strand, counting down.
CGGCCCTTCGCCCACCACCACCAGCCGGGCCGCCGCCGCCCCTTCCCCGGGGACGGTGTGCCGGCGGGCCTCGCACAGCCGGCACTTGGTGCAGCCCGCCACGAGCTGCGCGATCGCCTCGAGCGACATCGCCTGCGGCACCGGATCGTTCGAAAACAGATCGCCACCGGGGGGATCGTAGGAGATTCCCGGCGGGGGGAGAGCGGAGTCTGACTGGGCAGGTCCGACCTTGGGTTTCCCCGGGCTCGCGCCCGGGGTCAGTGCCGCACTTCCCCGGGGATCAACTAACCCCGGGCGCAGGCCCGGGGTGGAGCCATCCGGCAGGATAACCGGATTCCCCCCAAGCAGCCGTTGCTGTTCCAGGAATTCGCGCGCCAGTGCCCGCCCGTCGGTCACGTCAGCGATTGCTCCACCGCGTCGAGGATTTTGTCGGCCACGTCCCGCTTCGAGAGGAGCGGCAGCTCGATTGGCTCACCGTTCCTCCGGATGATGGTGACGCGATTCGTGGTCACTTCAAATCCCGCGCCGGGCTCGTGCGCGTCGTTCAGGATGATCGCATCTAAATCCTTCTCCCGCAACTTGGCCTGGGCGCGGGCCAATCCGTTTCCTCCTACCTCGAGCGCGAACCCGACCACCACGCATTTCTTGGGACGCTTGAGCGAGCCGAGGATATCGGGAGTGGCTTCCAGCTCGATGGTCAGACCGCCGTTGGCGCGGGGACGCTTGGCGGCGGACGGTTCCGTGGGGCGATAGTCTGCCGGGGCGGCGGCCATGACGAAGAGGTCCGCGCGCGCCACCAACGCCTGCGCCACGCGCTGCATCTCCGCGGTGGTTTCGACGCGCTGCGCGGTCACGCCGAACGGCAGCGGCAGGTCACTCGGTCCCGAGACCAGGACGACGTCCGCGCCGCGAGCATAGGCGGCTGCCGCGAGCGCGTAGCCCATGCGACCGCTCGACGGGTTGGTGACGACCCGCACCGGGTCGAGATGCTCGCGCGTGGGGCCGGCGGTCACGACGACGCTCTTCCCCTGCCACGGCGCACGCTGCAGCAGCAGCCGCTCCGCCGCCACGAGGATCGCTTCGGGCTCGCTCATCCGGCCCGGACGGTCGCTCGGTCCTTCGGCGAGCGGGCCCGTCTCGGGGCCCACGAAGACCCAGCCGCGCGCGGCGAGCGTGCTCACATTGGCTTGCGTTGCGGCATGCGCGTACATCGCGTCGTTCATCGCGGGTGCCGCGAGCACCGGCCCGGTCCGGGCGAGCAGCAACGCCGTGAGCACGTCGTCGGCGAGGCCCATCGCGGCGCGGGCCAGCACGTGCGCGGTGGCCGGCGCGACGATCACGAGGTCCGGCTCGCGCGCCAGCCCGACGTGGGCGAGCGCCCGGTCCCGCTGCCACAAGGAGGTGAGGACCGGGCGCCCGGTGAGCGCTTCGAAGGTGACCGGCCGCACGAACTCGGCGGCGGACGCGGTGAGCACCGCATCCACCGTCGCGCCGGCCTCGGTGAGCCGCCGGGCGAGCGTGCAGCTCTTGTAGCACGCGATTCCGCCCGACACGCCGAGGACGACGTGCCGGCCGGCGAACGCCATCAGCCTTCCTGGCGCCGCCGCCGCACCAGCTTGTAGGTCAGCCGGCCGCGTACCAGCTCGTCCAGCGCCCGCGTGGTGAGTTTCTCCTCGAAGTCCACCGAGCGGTCGCGCGGGAACTCGTTCACGAAACGGGCGAACTTGGCGGCCACCAGCACCCCCAGGTACTTGTTCTGGGTCTGCGTGGCGACTTCGCTCGGGGTCACGATCCTCATCACCTGCTCCTTCCGGTAGACTGCTTCAGTTGTGCTGCCTCGCTCCTCAGCTGTCGCACGAAATCCGACAGCAAGCTAGCCATGTCGCCGGGCGCGCGCTCGGTCCCCTCGCGCGCTCCCTGCACCAGGTCGATGACCTCACGCACGGCCGTCTCGAGGTCGTCGTTCACGAGCACGTGGTCGTACACGTCCCCGATCTCGCGCCGCGCCGTCTCGACCTCGCGCGTCGCGATGTCGATCCGCTGCGACAGCTCGGCTTCCGACTCGGTGCGCCGCTTGCGCAGCCGCTCGATCAGCACGCGGGGCGAAGGCGGGATCACGAAGAGCACGAGGGAGGCCGGCCGCGGGTATGCCTTCCGGACCTGTCGGGCTCCCGTCACCTCGACGTCGAGCACCACGTGCTTCCCGCTGCGCAGCACTCGCTCGACCTCGCCGCGGAGCGTGCCGTACAGCTCCCCCGCATACTCGGTCGACTCGAGGAACTCACCCGCCTCACGCCGCCGCTCGAACTCGTCGCGCGTCAGGAAATGGTACGCTTCGCCGTCTCGCTCGCCCGGTCTCGCTTTGCGCGTCGTGGCGGACACCGAGTACCCGAAGGTGTCGGGCAGCCGCGTCCGCAGCTCGCGCGCGATGGTCGTCTTGCCGCCCCCGGACGGGGCGGCCAGGACGACGACCCGCGGGGTCACTCCAGGTTGTCGAGCTGCTCCCGGAACTTCTCGAGCTCGCCTTTCATGGCGATCACGCTGTGCGTGATGCCGGAATCGTTGGCCTTGGACCCGATGGTATTCACTTCGCGCAGCAGCTCCTGCGCGAGGAAGCCGAGCTGCTTCCCCACCGCCCCATCGGATGCGAGCGCCTCCCGGCACGCCGCCAGGTGAGTCCGTAACCGCACGAGCTCCTCGGTGATGTCCACGCGGTCCGCCATCAGCGCGACCTCGACGGCGAGCCGCTGCTCGTCTACCTGCACGCCCGCCGCGAGCTCCGCCACCGCCTTCTTCAGCCGCGCCAGCTCCGCTGAGAGCCGCTCGGGCGCCCGCTGCTCGATCGTCGCGGCGCCCGTCTCGAGCGCCCCGAGCCGTCCCCCGAGCTCCACCGCGAGCGCCGCCCCCTCGCGCGCCCGCATCCCGAGCAACTCCCGCACCGCCCGCTCGGCGATCGGCTCGACCTCGCCCCACTGCGCCGCGGCGACCCCGTCCTGATGCGACGTCAGCACCTCAGGCTGCCGCGCCACGAACGCGAGGTCCACGTCGCCCTTGAGCTTCAGGTGTTTCTTGAGCTCCTTCGCGGCCGCCACCAGCTGGCGCGCCCGGGTGAGGTCCACCGCGACGGCGCCGTCGCGTTGTGGCGCCTCGATCCACCGCGCCGCGACCGTTACGTGGCCACGCTCCAGCAGCTGCCGCAGCCGCTCGCGGAGCGGTGCCTCGACCCCGCCGAGCTCGAACGGCAGCTTGAGTTGCGGATTGTAATAGCGGTGGTTCACGCTGCGGATCTCGATCGAGAGCCGCCCGCCGAGGACGTTCCCTTCGGCCGAACCGAAACCCGTCATGCTCCGCGGCACAGACTTTAAACCTAGTCGCGGAAAGCACTTAGGTCAACTTCAGTTGGTGAACAGCCAGCGCACGCCGTAAAACTGAAAGCGGCGCGGGTAGTCGAGCCCGGGGACGTAGCTGATGCGCTTCAGGGTGACGTTGCGCTGGACCCAAAAGATGGTCACGCCGGCGATCCGCACCTCCACGTTGACCTCCCCGACGGTCGCCCCCGGGAGGGTGCGCAGCGCGCCCGCCGAGTCCAGGCCCGCCGTCCCGCGGCTCCACGAGTCCATCGCCCACTCGCCCCGCAGTGCGAAGATGCCGCTGCGGTACACCCGCCAGAACTTCGAGTAGAACGTGAGCGACACGCGCCCGTGATACGGTGGCTCGAAGTCGTTTCCCCCGCGCACCAAGGGATCGAAATACCAGCCGGAGAGCTGGAGGCCGGGCAGCAGCCGCAGCGCGCCGTGCGCGGTGAAATAGCGCGTGCGCTGCGTCGGGCTCAGGCGCAGGGGACCGGAGCTGTCGATCGCCGCGATCGCCACGGGGAAGCCGATTGGCGCGAACGGATCGCGGGTCGCGCCGCCCAGCTCGAGGCTGATCCAGCTGCGGTCCCAGCGCACCGCGCCCGACCCGTCCACGGTGCGCTGTCCCAGGTCGGACGAATCGAGCGGTACCTGGAGGTCGTGCGCCCATGCGATGTCGCCGTGGAGTGACAGCCCCGCCGGCAGAATCAGGCCCGCGGCGAGATGGGCGCGATTGCCGGACCGCCCGCGGCTGTATTCGGCGTGGCGCGCGTCGCCTGCGAGGGTGAGGCCGGGAAATGGGCTCCAGGCGCCGGTGCCTTCGAGCTGCCACGGCCGGGCAGTGTCCAGCCGGCGGAGCGCGAGACCGATGTGTGCGCGGGACCAGTCGTTCGTGACCTCGAGGGTGCCCTGTGACAGGCTGCGATCGGGCACCGCGCCATCGCGGGTCACGCTCGTCGTGGCGAACGTCGCTTGGGCACGCAGCCCGACACCGTCGTCACGAGCGGCCGCGAACACGCGAAAAATCCCGTCGCGCCGCTGAGGATTCCAGTCCGCCGTGAGGTGCCCTTCGCTGCGGTGCCAGCGCGAGCTCAAGGTTTGGTACGAGGCCCCGAACCGGGCGCTCGGCACGTACTCGGCCTTGACCCACAGGTCCACGGAGTTGAATGCCGTGCTCGAGGTACCCTCGATGCCGTCGTTGTTGTTGTAATCGGCCACGAGCGAGAGGCCGAATCCCGAGCGCCAGCGACGGAGAAACGCACCGCGGTAGTTCGCCGTCTTCACTTCGCCGGTGGCGACCCCGACCTGCGACGTGGTCTCCGTGGAGCGCTGGCGGAGCGTGACGAGATAGACGCGGAGCGAGGCCGGCAGCACGATCACGTCGATGCGCTCGAGCGGCACAAGCGAGATGCGGGCGGGGTCGAGGAACACCGAGTCCCGCCCGAGCGGCAGGTAGGGCACGCCGTCCCAGTAGATCTCGAGGCCCGCCGCACCGCGCCCGCCGTACATCACGATCTCCCCGGCGCCGTAAATGCCGCCGCGCGCGACGTAGACGCCCGGAATGTGGGCGAGCAGGTCCGACAGCGTCTGGACGTTCGAGAGCACGAGCGAGTCGGTGTTGAACGTGTAGCGCGTGCCGCGCGGCAGCGGCCCGGCGGGGATCAGCTGGGGCAGCGTGGGCAGGTAGCGCGGCAGGGTGTCGCGGGCGGTCGTGTCCCGGCGGGCCGTGGAATCGCGTCCGAGCGTGTCGCGGCGCGCGGTGCTGTCGACCTGAGCGGCGGCTCCGGCCGCGACGAGCAGCAGCGCGGCGGCGCCCGCGAGGCCGCGGGTCACGCCCCCGCGCGCTTGAGAATGAACTCGGTGAAGAGCCGGACGCCGACCGCCGTCGGGCCCTTGGCCTGGTGCGGCCCTTCGCCCTCGGTGTACGCGGTGCCCGCGATGTCGAGGTGCACCCAGGGATACCCCTCCACGAATTCCCGCAGGAACCACCCGCCGGCGATCGACCCCGCCCCCCGCCCACCCGAGTTCTTCACGTCCGCGATGTCGGACTTGAGCAGATCGCGGTACTCGTCCCACAGCGGCAACGGCCAGCAGCGCTCGCCGGCGCGCTCCCCTGCCTCCCGCACTTCGGTCAGCAAGGGCTCGTCGTTCCCCATCGCGCCGATGGCCACCTGGCCGAGGGCCACCACCACGGCACCGGTGAGCGTCGCGATGTCGATCACCGCCGACGGCTTGAAGCGCCGCACGTACGACAACGCGTCGCACAGGATGAGGCGCCCTTCGGCGTCGGTGTTGATGATCTCGATCGTCTTCCCGAAATGGCTCTTCACGACGTCCCCCGGTTTCACCGCGTGGCCGGAGGGGAGGTTTTCAGTGGCCGGGATGAGGCCCACGACGTTCAGTTTCGGCTTGAGTTGCCCCAGCGTCTCGAACGTGCCGAGCACGGCCGCGGCGCCGGACATGTCGAACTTCATGTCCTCCATGTTCTGCGCGGGCTTGATCGAAATGCCGCCCGAATCGAATGTGACGCCCTTGCCGACGAGCGCCACCGGAGGCGCGTCACCGGCGCCGCGGTACTCGAGCACGATGAAGCGCGGCTCCTGGTCGCTGCCCTGGGCCACGGCGAGCAGCGCCCCCATCGCTTCCTGTTGCAGCTTCGCCCGGTCGAACACCGTGAGCGTGAAGCCGTGCTGATCGGCCAGCTGTTTCGCCCGTTCCGCCAGGTAGGTCGGCGTGCACACATTCCCGGGCAGCATCTGGAGGTGTCGGGTGAGCCGCTGCCCCGCGGCGACGGCGTCGCCCACGCGCTGGCCGGCCGCGACCTCTTTCATCTCCTTTTGATCGCACACGAGCGTGACGCCCTCGACCTCGGGCTTCGGCTCGTCGGGCGCCGCCTTCTTGAGCTCGGTGAACGCCCAGGCGCCGTGCGCGGCGCCCTCCACCGTCGCCTGGCCCAGGTCCCGGGCCGACACGCCGTTGCGCGCCTCGGGGACGACGGCGAAGGCGAGCTGCTTCGCGCCGAGCGCACGCGCCCGCTTGCCCGCGACGGCGGCGGCGCGCCGGATGGTGTTGCGGGTGACCTCGCCCGGTTTCCCCAGGCCGACGAGCAGGACGCGCTCCGGCTTGGCGCCGCCGGGATAGAGCAGCGTGGTCTCGTCGCGCTTTCCTTTGAAGTCGCCGCTCGTGATGGCGCGCGCCACGACACCCCCCGCGGCGCGATCGAGCTCGGCGAGGGAGGTGGGAACGGCGCTCCCCTGCGCGAGTGCGACGGCGAGGAGCGGCGTGTCGACCTGGGAAAGCGGCGTGCTGGCGACGCCGCTGGTCATCCTAGACATGCTCGATTATGCACTCGGCAAAAGCCGAGGTCGAGACCTCGGTCGCATTGGGCATGAGGCGCGCGAGGTCGTACGTGACGCGCCGCGCCCGGATCGCGCCGCCGAGCCCGCGCGCGATCGCCGTGGCCACGTCGTCCCACCCGAGCTCCTCGAACATCATCGCCCCCGACAGGATCACGCTCCCCGGGTTCACCTTGTCCTGCCCCGCGTACTTGGGGGCGGTGCCGTGGGTCGCCTCGAACACAGCGTACCCGTCGCCCACGTTGCCCCCGGGGGCGAGCCCGAGCCCGCCCACCTGGGCCGCGGCGGCGTCCGAGAGCAGGTCGCCCGTGAGGTTGGGCGCGGCGATCACGGAGTATTCGTCGGGGCGCAGCACGAGCTGCGCGAACATCGCGTCGGTGATCCGGTCCTTGATGATCACCTTTCCCGTTTCCCCTTTCCCCTTTCCCGTTTCGTCCTCGGTGATCGTCTTGTCCCCGAAGCGCTCCTTCGCGAGCTCATACCCCCACTCGCGGAACCCGCCCTCGGTGAACTTCATGATGTTGCCCTTGTGAACGAGCGTGACCGAGCGGCGACCGGCGCGCAGCGCGTACTCGATGGATTTGGCGACCAGGCGCTGGGAGCCGAACTTGGACATCGGCTTGATGCCGATCGCGCTCCCGGGGCGAATCTTGGCGCCGAACCGCTCGGTGAGGAACCCGATCACGGCATCGGCTTCGGGGCTGCCGGCCCGGTACTCGATCCCGGAGTACACGTCCTCGATGTTCTCGCGGAAGATCACCACGTCGAGCTTCTGCGGCTCGCGCATCGGGCTGGGCACGCCCTCGAAGTAGCGCACCGGCCGGATACAGGCGTACAGGTCCAGCACCTGGCGCAGGGTGACGTTGAGGGATCGGATCCCCCCTCCGACGGGAGTGGTCAGCGGACCCTTGATGGCCACGCGGTGCGTGCGGATGGCGTCCAGGGTGGCCTCGGGAAGCCAGTTCCCGACCTGCTTGAAGGCCTTCTCTCCGGCCAGGACCTCGAGCCAATCGATCTGCCGTTTACCGCCGGACACCTTCCGCACAATCGCGTCGAACACCCGCCGGGCGGCGCGCCAGATGTCGGGCCCGGTGCCGTCGCCCTCGATAAAGGGAATGACGGGGTGGTTCGGCACCACCCAACGGCCGTCGCGGTACTCGATGCGCTCGCCCATGGCCAGGCAGTCTACACGGCCCGGGCGGGGTTGCGCCAGGCGAAACGTCGACCGTACACTTGAGGCGATGCGCAGCACACCACGGCTCATCCTGTTCACGCTCGCGGCAGCCTGCTGGCTCGCCGCGGGGCCGGGCGGCGCGACCACGCGCGCGCTGCTGGCGTGCCGCCACCATGCGACACACCACGCGGCGGGTGGGGGTGGGGGGGGACACCACACGCTCCCATCCGACGGGCCGTGTTTCTGCGGCGAGATGACCGGCAGCGCGGACCTCGCCCTGTCAGTGGCCGTTCCGGCGCCGCTGCCCGCGTCGCCCGCGATCGCGCTGCCGCAGCAGGTTCTGGTGTACCCGTCCCTCTTCCCGCTTCCCCCTTCCCCGTCTTTCACCCCCACCCCTCCGCCTCCGAACAGTCTCGGCTGACCTGACCCGTTAGCCACCCACAACTCGGAGGACATATGCGCAGTGCGCTTTGGAGCGCCCTGCTCTGCGGCGTCGGGATGAGCGCCGCAGCGCAGCAGCGGGCCGTGACATTCGAAGAGCCGTCGCCCGTGAGCATCACGGGCTTTGCGGTCGGACGGGCCGATTACGATCGCGTCATTCGCAGCAACACGTTTACGGCCGGGAAGATCGGCGTGAGCTTCTTCAAACCGGTGGGCGACGCCTACCTGTTTGCCCAGTTGACGACGGCCCTCGAAGACGGCGCCTCGTCCACGGAGATCGACAACTTGCTCGTCAGCTGGACGCCGCATACCGCGAACAAGTGGTCCCTGGCGTTCGGCCGGTTCGACGCCCCTATCGGCTTCGAGCGCGATGACGAGCCCCTCAACCTGATTCCGACCAGTTCGTTCAACTTCACCTATGCCCGGCCCGGCAAGCTCACGGGCGTGCAGGTCCACTACACCGCGTCGTCACGGGTCGACGTGTGGGGGGTGGTCGCCAACGGCTGGGACGTGACGGTGGACAACAATCGCGGCAAGACAGGGCTCGCCAGAATCCAGTGGATCCCAATCCCCTGGGTCACGCTCGGCTTCACCGGCGTGTACGGGCCCGAGCGGGACTCGAGCGATGCAAACCAGCGGTCGCTGTTCTCGAGCGATCTTACCATTGACCGGGGACGCCTGATCGTGGGTGCCGAAGCCAACTTCGGGCGGGAGCAGCAGGGCGGCGGCAATCCCTCGTGGCGCGGAGCCGCGGTCACCGGATTCCTGAAGATGAGCCGCCACGTCGGGCTTACCGGGCGGTACGATCAAATGGAAGACACCGACGGCCTGCTCACGGGGACGCCGCAGATCCTGCGCTCGGTCACCGTCGGCCCGATGTGGTACTTCTCGAGCGCCCGCGAGGGAATCTTCAGCAACATCGAGCACACGCGGTTCCACCTCCCGCAGATCGCGCTGCGCGCCGCCGTCCGGGCCGACTGGTCGTCCACGCCGTTCTTCACCGATGCCACTGGGGCGCTGCAGAGCTCGAACACCAAGGGCGTGCTCGAGCTGGTCTACGTGTTCTAGGGGAGGGGGAAGCCATCCATGCTGTACGACCTGCGACGTGCGGACGTCCGCATCAAGTGGCTCGTGACCGGCCTGCTCGCGACGCTGGGGCTGTCTTACGTGTTCGGGGCGGTGATGGTCGCGCTGTACGCGGGGTTCACGCCCCAGAGCGTGGCGGCGACGTACGCCGGTCCGGAGATGTCGATGCCGATGCCGCCCGAGACCACCATGGTCGTGCAGCGTCCCATGGTGATGACCGACTTCGCCAAAGCTCAGGTCCACACGGTCGATACCAACTTGCTGATCCAGGACACCCACGTGCACGTCCCGATGTACGGACTCATCGCGGCCGCCTTGGGCGTCGTGGTCGCCGGGCTCTCGTTGCCGCGGACCTGGGCGCTCGGTCTGATCGTTCTACTGTTTGCCGCGCCCTGGCTCGACTTCGCCGGCATGTGGCTCACCAAGCTCGCCTCGCCGCGTTTCGCGATCGTGACCCTCGCCGGTGGTTGGGCGATGGGCGTCGCTTATCTCATCGTCGCGGCGTTGGCTGTCCACCAGATGTGGTTGTCACGCGAAAGGGGTTGACCGATGAACTTCCTGATGCGCGCGGCGGTGATCGCTGCGCTGTTGCACATCACTCCCGTGGTCGTGCTGGTCAAGCGTCCCGACGCCGTGCAGACGCTCTTGCCGGGGGCCGATGCCTACGTCGCCAGCGAGGTACACCTGAGTGCCAAGGATGCCCACCGGCTGCACGAGGGCGTCGACTGGAGTCCCGAGGACGGCGTGCTGGTGTTCTATGGGGGCACGGCGGGAACGACGTCGGTCGGCGCGCTCGAGTTCGTGCGCGTGGACACACCCCATGGGCCGATCGAAGTGGCGGTGGGCTTCACCCCGCAGGGCGCCGTGCGTGGCGTGGTCGTCACGAAGGCGACGGTTGAGATGAAGCCGTGGGTGCTCGAGGCCGTCGCTGCCGGGCTCACCGACCACTACCGCGGGCTCAAGCCAGGCGGGGAGGCGCCGGGGGGGGCGGCCGGGATCGCCAGTCGGGTCGGGAATTTGGCCGCCTACGTGGCCGGCGAGGTGGACAAGGGAGTCGCACGGGCTCTTGCGGCGTACGGGGCCTTTTACAATCATGTGAGGGCCTGACGGCGGGTGCGTCCTGAAACCGTTCCGCAACGGCAGGGGGTAGGAGCACGTCTACATGAGCATGAAGCTCTCGTGGGTGACTGTCGCCGTGGCGGCGCTCCTGACGGCCGCCTGCCCGTACGACCATCTGCTTACGAGCAACGGCGGGATTGCGATCGGGGGCGGCGGCGGGGGGGGGACCGGTCCCGACGCGCTCGCCTTCACCGTCCAGCCCAGTAACGCCACCGCGGGGGACATTATTACGCCTGCCATTCAGGTCCTGGTGCGGGACAGCCTGGGCCTCCCGGACTCGGTCTTCGCGGGCAGCATCACCATGGGGATCAGCGTGAATCCGGTCGGCGGCCGGCTGTCCGGCACCTTGAGCGTCGCCCCCGTCAACGGCGTCGCACTGTTCGGCGACCTGGTCATCGACCTGTCCGGCGCGGGATATGTGCTCCAGGCCTCCGCACCGGGTGCGAGCTCGGCGTCGAGTAGCTCGTTCACCATCTTCTCTCCGTAACCACGTCACTCCCGCCACGATCGGCTACTTCGCGGCGCGGCTCGACTCGTTCCAGGCGATTTCGAAGGACCCGTTGCAGCGGCGGCAGCGCATGCTGGCGGGGTGGCCTTCGAGCTGCGCGCGGTCGCGACAGTTGGGGCAGACCGCGTAGCTCGGCCCCCAGGTTGCGGGGAAGCGGGCCGTGTGCTTGGGGCTCGGCACCACGGACCAGCGCAGCGCCGGCTCGGACGAGAGCTGCAGCTGTCCCCGCGGCATGGAGAGCGGCTTTCCCCTGACGTCGAGCACGACATCACTGGACGTCAGCTTCAGGATGCGGTACCAGGCGCCTTTTCGAAGCGCGCTCTTCACGTCCGCTTTCAGACGAGCCCACTGGAACGCTGCTGGCATGGAACACGACCTCGCGCGCGAGGACGCCCATACGCTGGCGCGGGGCCCCCGAGCCGTCAATCCACGCGCTCGACCGCCTCGCCCTTGAGACCGGGCCAGGCCTGGCACGCCCGGACCCAGGCCCGCTTGCTGGGCGCATCCAGCCTGCCGGCGTTCTCCTGCTTCAACCACCCGAGCAACCCGGCCGCTGAGTCGTGCGCGGCGACGCGGTGCTCCTCTCTCAGCCCCTGGCCTTCCCCCAGCGACCAGCGGCACAGGTGCGCCACGAGCCGCAGCCGAATGGTCAGGTAGATGTCGATGTCCACGCCGCGCGTGAGCGCGGGGGAGCCGCCGCGCTCTTCGGCGTGACTCAAGAGCCAACCGCGGAACGCGAGGTCCCGGTCACCCGTGCGGGGAATCCGGAAATCGAGGGGCTCGCCGCGGAGGTTCTCCCCACCCTGGATCATGATCGCCTGTAGATCTCGATGCGCACCAACCGGCGCAGCTCGGCGAACCCGGCCGTCGCTTCGCTCCAGGATTTGTGGAGCACCGCCTGCGAGGCTTCCTCGAGTTTCGCCTCGTAAGTGTCGAGCGCCGCCCAATTCGGGAATTCCAGGATCACGAGATTCGTGTTCTCACCGGCGCCCGTGTACTGCGCGAGCTGCACGTGGGAGACCATCAGCTTGCGCCGCACCAGCTCGTCCAAGACCGGATCGGCGATGTCGGTGAGCGCTTTGTTGTACGCCGCCGCCTTGCCGGGCAACGCCTGATAGAAGCCGACCCAATAGACGTGCCCCGGGGCGGTCTGCGCGGTCAGTGAAGGCGCTTGCGCGATCAGCGCAACAGCGGCAAGGAGCGGAGGGAGGCGGGCGCGCATGGACCGGTTCCAATGGTCGTGACGCCTCGAACATGGAGCGCGTTCCGCGTGACGGCAACTACGCCCGAAGGGACCTCAGGGCTCGAAGAACTCGGCCATGTCCGGCGCACCGGCGGCGTGGTTGGGGAAGGTCGTCAGCCCGAGCGCCTCGGCGGCCAGCCGCAACGTGCTCGCGTGCTGATACAGCCTGGTCGACTGGTAGGCCCGCTTCGACTTGGCGCTCACCGCCAGCCATGCCACGCGCCCGCCGCCGTGCGTGTTGTCGCCGCCCGCCTCGTCGAACGTGATGATCAGCAGACCATCCCGCAGGAAATCGGCGCTGCGGAGCAGCGGATCGATGTTCGTGCGCAGCCACGCGTCCGCGGTGCTCAAGGAGCAGTCGTGCGCATCGTTGCACAGGTTCGGCACGATAAACGCGTAGTTCGGCAGGGCGTGGCCCGCGAGATCCGCGGCGAACTGTGTGAATGGCACCAGGTTCTGCGTCTGCGCCGCATCGTTCACGACGTCGGACAAGAGCGCGATCACATTGTGCTTGCGGGCGTAGTTGCCGACGTCGCCGCCGGTGTAGCCGACGGACGGCAGGTCCTCGGCGTAGGACTTCCAGGTCTTCCCGGCGGCCACGAGCCGCCGGACCAGGTTGTCCGCGCTGACGATCGCCGAATAGCTGTCGTTGTCGGTGATCGTGTCGCCGACGGTCATCATGAAGTAGTTGCCGATGGACGGGTGGGCGTCGGCGTAGTACTGCGTCGCCAGACCGTACTCGTGTGCCAGGCTGTCCAGATACACCATGCTCGTGCCACCGATCACGTCGGTGTAGTCGGTATTCTCCTCCACTACGATGAACACATGGTTGAAGAGCGGCATGACACCGGGTGCGGCCGCGGCCCGCTGCTGGTCGCACGCCGAGGCTGTCAGGAGCACCAGCACTGCGAGAACTGACAAGCGATGGGGCGCCATTGCGTCCGGTCTACGGCGTCAGACTGAGGCGACTACCGTCGGCAAAGACCACGTCGCTCGTCTCCCAGACCAGCTTCATCTTGTCCAGCGGCGTATCCCGCAGCCGCTGATGCGCGAGCCGGAACGGATTGACCCGAACGATCCGTGCGGGCTCGCGTCGCGTTTGTCCGGGGGTGAGCGGTAAGTCCACCTTGAGATGCGCGCTGTAGATCGAATCCCCGAACGTATCGAGGAAGGTGGCGTCGCCCTGGAAGGCGCGGATCGCCTTCGCTCCCTTGTTCTGATACGCGAAGCCGAGCGAGATGTAGTCCTCGTACTGTTCCGCGTCGGGATTTCTCGGCAGGTAGGTCTTCTTCACCACTGTGACGGCGACGAGGGGCTCGAGCAGCTTCCGGATGCTGTCCTGGCGCGCCCGCGCCGCCGCCGCCGCCGCGGCGTCCACCTGGGCCTTCCGGGCCTGCTCCGCCCGCGCCCACACGAGAATGTCCGTCATCGTCATGGTGTCGTGTGGAGCCTTCAGCGCAAACCCGCTGTCGGCCGCCACCTCTAGCAGAAGGCGCGCGTCGGCGAGCGGCAGCCGGACGCTGTCGGCGCTCTTGAGAACGGAGTCGAAGCGGGTCACCGGGACGCGGGTGGCGCGAAAGGTGTCCTCGCGGGATCGACAGCCCGAGAGCACGGTGGCGAGCAGGCCGGCGCACACGACGTTCGTTGTCCAGCTGAATGCGGGCATCAAGACTCCGATGGGAAGGGCCAGAGAGCGAGTCGGCTCTCAAGGGTTACCCCCTGAGAGCCGCCGGGGTGCCACCCCCCGGATCAGAGCCGATAGCCGACGAGCGTGCCCGCCGCGGTCCGCAGAAACAGCATGTTGGCGACGTCGTCCACCGCGTACACCGGCTCGCGCTCCTTGCCGAGATCCACGCGCGACCGCGGCTGCGCGCTGTCCTTGTCGAGCTGGAGCAGCACGTTGCCGTTGCCTTCGGGGGCGCGGGTCAACATGAAGACCGACCCCGAGACGGCGAGCGAGGCTTTGAAACGCTTGCTCGCGAGCGCGGCTGCCTGGTGCGAGTAGCCCGCGAGCTGTGCCCCGCCCTGCGTGTACGCCGTCGCGAGCTGCCCGGTGAGGCGGCGTGCGGTGGAATCCGTGGCGTTGCGCGACGCCTGGGCGAAGGCATCGCCGTACGCCGAGGCGGCGGCGCCGTACAGGCCGGCGCGCACCGCGTTGATCCGGTACAGCGCGCGCAACAATCCCGGCAGCTGCGGCGCGGGGTAATAGACCTGCTGCTTCACCTGCCCATCCCGCGCCACGACCACGAGGTTTTGCGGCGCGATGAGGACCAGCCCCGCGGGCCGGATCTCCATATCGACCGGATCCTCGCCGCCCTGCAGCTTGATCTCGTCGCCCAGCGCTTTGAACGTCCCGGCGTTGCGATCGACCGCGTACAGCCGGTGGTCGTGGCTCGCAAACACGTACAGCGTGTTGCCCTCGACGGCATGGTGCAGGGAGTAGCGCGCGGTGTTGTAGTCGCCCGAGCTCAAGGGCTTGCCGCTCTCGATCGCGTCCTTGAACTTCGGTTCCCCCGAGGCAAGGTCGATCACGTTCACTTCGGCATTGGTCGACGCGTCGGGCCGCGAGATGTAGAGCAGGCCCGCCCCTCCGGGCGTGAGCTCGGCGTAGTCGAGCTGGCCCTTGATCTTCACGTCTTTCTTCAGGCGCACGGTCGCCGTGGCCACGTCCAGCACGTTCACGAAGGTGCGCGACTCGGCGTCCACCGCGAGCACCGCGGAGCCACCGACGATCATCGCGTCCGTGACCGTGCCGCGCATGCGCAGCGGCTTGGGGGCGATCGTCGTTCCATCGTCATAACGCGCCACGTTCAGTCCCGTTTGCACCACGCCGTTCACAATGCGCACGTTGCCCGTCGCCTGATTGGCGGGCGGTGATTCCGGGAGGATGATGATTCCGTCCGGGTGCTCCACGATGCCGTGCACCCAGCCCTCGATCGTCGGGGGCTTGGACCACAGAGCCTGACCGTCGGCGAGGCGAAACGCCATCAGCCGGTCGTCGAAGCCCACGTAGATCCGGTCGGTCTTGTCGAGCGACGGAAAGAGTCGCACGTGCCGCGCGGGATTTCCGGCACGGGCGGTCGGCAAGGCGGTGGACCACCGCACCGCGCCCGACCGCGCATCCAGCGCGCGCAGGCCCATCAGCGTATGGACGACGATCATGTCGGGCCCGGCCTGAAGCACCTCGAGCGCGGTGGCCTCGGAGGCCGCGCGCACCAGGCCCTGCATCAGGCCGCCCAACCCCTTTTTCTTGGGCTCCGTCTGCTCGAACAGCGCGTCGTTCACCCAGCGCTGCTCGCCCGTCACGAGATCGTACAGCGCCACGACCGACCCCCCGGACGGGCCCCGCCCGTGCACCAGCAGGGTGCCGCTCTGTGGCAGCACGCGTCGCGTGACGATTTGGGTCAGCCCCGGGCGCCGGGAATCGAACAGGACCGTGCCGGTCACCGGATCGAAGACCAGGAGCAGGCCCGGGCGCGCCGCTTCCATGAGCAGGGAGCCCTCGACCATGCGCACGCTGTCGGGCGGCAGCCCGCCGAGCTCGGGCTTCTCCCAGGTGATCAGGCCGCGCTCGATATCGACCCCCGCGAGCGCGGCATCGGTCGAGACGAGCAGCGCGCCCGCCGGCGTCACCTGCTGCCAGCGGACGTCCCCCTTCAGCTTGAGCGTCCACGCCGCGGTCGCGCCGGAGGCGACGGCCGGGGGGCGCGCGGGAGCCGCGGCGGCCTGCGCCTGAGCGATCGCGTGGACCGCGATGATCAGCGCGGGCACGAGCAGCGTACGACGAGCGGACACGACGGCCATGGCAATCCCCCTGCGAGGCGGTAGAAGGGCGGCCCCCATATCCCCCCACCTGACGCCGGAGCGCAAGTGCGGGCAACACACCGTGTGCGCCCGGATTTGGCAC
>DATHKX010000151.1:0-7602 GCA_035488835.1 Gemmatimonadales bacterium | reverse complement strand
GAGCAACAGCTGCTCGCGCTGGTAGGCGGCGTCGAGATCGGCCATGCGCGCCTGGTCGCTGGCGGCCTTGGCACGCTCGTAGGCCTCGCGGTAGATGGACTCGAGATTGCCGAGGACGCGGTCGCGGGAGCGGGGCATGGGGAGAAAATATAGAGGCGGCGGCCTGCCGCCGCCTTCTAGACCGCCCGCACTACCAAGCCGCTCGGCACCTTTGGGACGAAGTACGTCGACTTGGGCGGCATGACGTCCGCCGCGTCCGCCACGGCGAACACGTCCCGCACTCTCGTGGGATTGAGGATGACCGCGGCGGCGGCCCGACCGTTCCTGACCGCGTCGAACGCCGCGCGCGGATCGGGCGTGTAGGCGAGCGACGGCGTCGCGGTGCCCGCCCCGAGGATGCGCTGCACGACGAGTGACTCGATCCGGGCCACATCCAGCGCGCGGATCGCAGGGGTCTTCCCCAGGTCTGGGACGCCGTCGAGCGCGGCGTCGCTCTTCAGGACCAGGCTGACGTCGTAGGCATCGGGGAACGCCACGATGCACGCGGTGCGCTCGCGCCCGAGCTCGGCCAGGCGCTCGACCCGGTCCATGCACGGCGCCACCCGCCCGACCTCGAACCACTCACGCCACGCCGCGACCAGCTTGGTCGGTTCGCGCGCCGCGCCGAAGATGATGCGGTGGGTGGGGAGGATCGTGAGGCCGGGATCGCCCGCCGACACGATGAAGGAGAGCACGCGGTCGGCGCGCGGCTGCTCCCGAGCATAGGCCACCGCGGTCTCGTAGCGGTGATGGCCATCGGCGATGTAGAGCTGGGCCCGTCCCGCCAGCCGGGCGAGGTCCGCCGCCTGATCACCCGACACGACCCAGAGGCGGATGCCAACACCGTCGAGCTCCGCGCGCGCCGCCGGCATGCCGGAGGCCCGTTTCACGAGGGCCTGCGCCAGCATCCGGTCGGGGTCGGGCGCGAGCAGGAAGATGGATTCGAGGTTCGCAGTGGTGGCGCGCAACAGTGCCAGCCGGTCCGCCTTGGGGGCCGAGTGCGTCTGCTCGTGCGGCCGCACGCGCCGCGTTTCGAACGGCTCCGCGCGCACCGCGGCCAGCATCCCGATACGGGTCCGCCGCTCGCCCGACGGCACCGCGTAGTCCTGCGCGACGACGTACACCGACTCCGCGGGGTCGGGTCGTAGGACGCCCGCCTCCCGCCACGTCCCGAGCAGCCGCGCAGCCTGCGCGTAGCGGTCTCCACCCCCGCCCGTACCAGACGGCGCTTCCGGGAGAATGAGATGCACGATATTGTGGGGATCGCGCGCCGCGTAGCGTGCGCGGTCCTCGCTGGAAATGACGTCGTAGGGGGGCGCGATGAAGGCGCTCACCTCTTTCGCGGCGTAGCGCTCCCCGCGGAACGGCGCCACCAGCGGCGGCAGCTCGGCATTCACGATTGCCCGGAGCCTCCCGTGTCCCTGCACGAAGCCCAGGAGACGGTCGATCGGTGGATCGGCCAATATAAAGAAGGATACTTCCCCCCGCTCACCAACCTGGCCCGGCTCACCGAAGAAGTCGGTGAGCTGGCGCGGGAGGTGAACCACCGGTTCGGCGAGAAGACGAAGAAGGTGGACGAGCCGGAGGGCTCGATCGCGATGGAGCTGGCCGACATCCTGTTCGTCGTCATCTGCCTCGCCAACTCTCAGGGGATCGACTTGGACGACGCGTTCGCGGAGATGATGCGAAAGGTCACCTCCCGCGACGCCGACCGCTGGACCAGGAAGGCACGCTGACTTCCTCGTAAATCCGCTGGTAGGACACGAGACGATCGGGGTCGAACGCGCCTCGCTCCGCCGCCTGCCGCACCCCGCATCCCGGCTCGGCGAGATGCCGGCAGTTATCGAAGCGGCATTGGTCGAGGAAGGGCTGGAACTCGGCGAAGTAGGCGCCCAGGAGCTCGGGATCGATTCCCCACGTGCCCACCTCCCGCAAACCCGGCGTGTCCACCACATAACCCCCGGTGGCCACCGGCACGACGAGGGCGGCGCGGGTGGTGTGCTTCCCCGTACCCCACTTCGCGCTGATCTCCCCGATGCGGAGGTTCAACCCCGGGTCGAGCGCGTTCAGGAGGCTGGACTTCCCGACGCCCGATTGACCGGCGAGCACCGACTCCCGCCCGCGCAGAAGATCGCGCAGGGCAACCAGGCCCTCCGGCTGCTTCACGGACGTGCCGAGCACCTGGTAGCCGGCCGGCGCGTAGCGCTGCTGCAGGGCGTCGAGCACGGTCCGGTCGAGGTCGATCTTGTTGAGAACGAGCACGGCAGGGATACGGTTCGCCGCGGCGATCACCAGGAATCGATCGAGCATGCGAGGGCTCGGCTCCGGACTCCGGGCCGACGCGACGACCACGACCTGGTCGACGTTGGCGGCAATCGGCTGCGCCCGGGGCCCCCGCTCACCAGCGGCGCGGCGCGCGAGCACGCTTCTGCGCGGCCGCACGGCGGAGATCGTGGCGTGTCCATCCGCCTGGAGCTCGAGGTCCACCACGTCTCCCGCCACCACGCGGTCGTCGTCCCGGTGTTTGAGCTTGCCGCGCAGCACGGCGACAACTTCGCCACGATCCGTGTGCACACGATAGGCAGAGCCGGTGCGCACCAACACAACCCCAGTGGTGGTCACACCCTTCCCTGCCCTTCAATGCAAGTGTCGAGATGCTGCTTCACGTCCTGCAGGGTCAGGGCGAGCAGCGGGGTGAGCGCGTCGGCGGGCGTCGCGCCCCGGAACAGGTAGTCCGTCTCGAGATGGCCGACCGGACGATCCCCCGCGTCGGACCAGCGCACGAACAGCAACGCCGCACCGTAGCGGCCCTGGGCGTCCGGCGCATCGTCCACGTACGTCCCCACGGAGTACGATTGGCCGTCGCTCCCGGAGAACGCGGGGGCGCGCTCGTGCGCTCGCTGATAGCCGCCCAGGGTACCGTCCGTCAGCTCCGCCGTAGAGACTCCCGCATCATGTTGCCGACCAGAAACGCCACGTTGGCCGGCCGCTCGGCAAGCCGGCGCATGAGATAGGGATACCACTGGGTGCCGAACGGGACGTAAACGCGCACGTTGTATCCCTGGCGCCGCAGCGCGAGCTGCAGGTCGCGCCGCACGCCGTACAGCAGCTGGAACTCGAAGCGCGGGGGCTGGATGCCCTTGTCACGCGCGAACGCCCTCGCGTGCTCGATGATGCGCGCATCGTGGGTCGCAATGCCGGGATAGTTGCCCTTGAGCATCAGTCGCTCCATGCAACGCACGTACGTCGCGTCCACATCGCGCTTGTCGGGAAAGGCGACCGTGTCCGGCTCCTGATACGCACCCTTGCACAACCGCACACGGGCTCCGAGCGCAATCATCTGGTCCACATCCTGCTCCGTGCGCCGCAGGTACGACTGCAGCACCACCCCGACCGCGTTCCCGAACTCCGGGTAGAGCGTGCGCTTGAAGAGCTGCAACGTGCGCTCGGTGTAGTCGGACTGCTCCATGTCGATCCGCGCGAAGGAGCCGTGCGCCTTCGCCCGGGCGATGATGGCGCGCATGTTGTCGCCGCACAGCGCCTCGTCGATGTCGAGGCCCATCTGGCTGAGTTTCACGGAGACGTTGGCATCGGCCCCGGCGGCCCTGATCCGGTCGAGCGTTTCGAGATAGGTGTCTCGCGCGGCCTGCGCCTCGGCGGCGTTGTGCACCGACTCGCCCAGCAGGTCGAGGCTCGCGGTGAGTCCGGCGGCGTTCAGGCTCTTCAGCGCCGCTACTCCCGAGTCCACCGTCTCCCCCGCGACGAAGCGCGCGGCGAAGCGGCGGGCCAACCCGTTGCCGCGGATGAACCGGAAGACCCGGGATTGCTCGCTGAGCCACAGCAGGCCGGCGCGGAGCATCAGGTACTAGGGCTAGGGGCTAGGGACTAGGGATAAAACTTCGAGTTCCCCTGCGCCTGGTCGCGGAGCACATCGGACGGCGCGAAGCGGGCGCCGTAGCGCTCGGCCAGCCGCTCGAGCTCGCCCACGATGCGCGCCGCGCCGAGGTCGTCGGCGTGGCGCAGCGGGCCGCCGCGGAACGGGGGGAACCCGAAGCCGAAGATGGCGCCGACGTCGCCGTCGCGGGGTGTGCGCACGATCCCGTCCCCCGCCGCGCGCGCGGCTTCGTTCAACATCACGAGGACGAGCCGTTGGATGATCTCCGCGGGTCTGGGGCCCCCGTTGGGATGGGTGCCGATCAGCTCGTACACGGCTGGATCGACGCTCCCTTTCTTGCCGCCCGCGTACTTGTAGAATCCCCTTCCCGCCTTCCGGCCCAGCCGGCCGTCCTTGACCATGCCGGCGAACGCGGGCACGGGCGCGAACCGCTCGCCGAACGCCTCGTGCATCACCCCGACCACCTTCTCCCCCACATCCATCCCCACCTCGTCCAACAGCGTGATCGGCCCCACAGGGAAGCCGAACTCGACCATCAGCCGGTCGATTTCGTCGATTGCCACGCCTTCGACGAGCAGATGACCCGCCTCGTTCATGTAGGGCGTGAGAATCCGGTTGATCCAGAAACCCGGACTGTCCTTCACGACGATAGCGGTCTTGCCCATGCGGCGGCCGAACCCGACGGCGGTGCTGACCACTTGCGGCGCGGTACGCGCCGACGGAATTACCTCGAGCAGCGGCATCCGGGCGACCGGTGAGAAGAAGTGCATCCCGACGACCTGCTCCGGCCGGGTTGCCGCCTCGGCGATCCGGTGTATCGGGATGGTCGATGTGTTGGACGCGAACACCGCGTCGCGGGCGGTCGCCGCCTCGACCTCGCGCAACACCTGCTGCTTGACCCCGAGATCCTCGAACACCGCCTCGATCACCAGCTCGGCGCGGCCGAACCCGGTGTAGTGATCACTTCCCGAGAGTAGCGCGACGAGCCGGACGTGCTCGTAGGGCGTGATGCGGCGGCGCTTGAGCCGGTCGTCGAGAATCTCACGCGCGGCGGCCAGCCCCTTCGCGACTCGCGGCAGGTCGGCGTCCTTCATGCGTACGTCCACACCTGCTTGGGCGATCGCGGTGCCCGCAATGCCCGACCCCATGAACCCCGCGCCGACGACGCCGAGGCGGCTCACGACGGCAGGAGGGGGTGGGTTGGGGATCCCAAAGTCCTTCTTGAGGGCGGTGGTGGCGAAGAAGATCTGGACCAGCTTACGCGAGACGTCGGTGACGGCGAGCTGCCCGAACAGCTGCGCCTCGCGCTTCAGGCCCTCCGCCATGCCGTGTTTGAGCCCGTGCTCCACCGCCTCCAGCGCGGCGAGCGGCGCGGGGTAGTTGCCGCGCGTCTGCGCGAGCACCTGCTTCCGCGCGGCCCGGAAGACCAGCCGCCGACCCAGTGGGTTGCCGTCGAGCAGCCATCCGCGGAAGCCGCCTGGCCGCTTGCGCCGGGGGCGCCAGCCGCCCGCCATGCGCTGCGCCGCGGCGATGGTGACGTCTTTGAGGATGGCGGGGTGCACGAGCTCGTCGACGATGCCCAGACGGAACGCCTTCTTGGCGCTTTCGACCTTGCCGGCGAGGATGATGTCGAGCGCCGCGCTGGCGCCGATCAACCGGGGGAGTCGCTGGCAGCCGCCCGCCCCTGGGAGAATACCAAGCTGCACTTCCGGGAGGCCAAGCTGGGTCCGAGGGTGATCCGAGGCCACGCGGTACCCGCAGGCGAGAGCGAACTCGAGCCCACCGCCGAGGCACGCGCCGTGGATCCCGACTGCAATCGGCTTGGGGAAGCGGGCCACACGCCCCAGCATCTCCTGCCCCTCCGCCGAAAGCCGCCCGGCTTCCGCGGCGGTGGTGAGCCGGACGAACTCCTCGATATCGGCCCCTGCGATGAAGTTCTCGGGCTTCCCGGAGAAGAACGCGACGGCCCGCACGGCGGTGTCGTGCTCCAACGCGTCGAAGGTCGCGAGCAGGTCCTGCTTCACCGCGGCCGAGAGTTTGTTGACCGGCTCGCCCTTCAGGTCGAAGGTGACGACGGCAACGCCGTCGTCGGCGAGCTCCCAGGTGAGCGCCGCGCCGGGAGCCATCAACGGCGCTCCAGCACCATGGCGAAGCCCATCCCACCCTGTGCGCAAATCGACAGCAGACCGAACTGCACATCCCGGCGGGTCATTTCGTTCGCGAGCGTGGTGACGAGCCGGGTGCCGGTCGCGCCGAACGGATGGCCGATGGCAATGGAGCCCCCCATCACGTTGATGATGTCCTCGTTGATCTCCCAGCCCAGCGCCTCCCACCCCTGCAAGTTCGAGAGCACCTGCGCGGCGAACGCCTCGTGCACCTCGATCACCCCGAGGTCCTTCCACTGGATACCCGCGCGCTCGAGCGCCTTAGGGACGGCGAAGATGGGCGCCTGGAGCAGCTGCCACCCGGGATCCACCGCCGCCACGGCGTAGGAGCGGACGTAGGCGAGCGGCGTATAGCCGAGCGCGCGCGCCGCCGAGTTACTCATGAGGAGAACCGCGGACGCCCCGTCGGTGAGCGGCGAGGAGTTGGCGGCCGTGACGCTGCCGTAGCGTCGGTCGAAGACCGGCTTGAGTTTGCCCATCTGCTCGAGTGACGTATCCCGGCGGATCCCGTTGTCCTGGGTGACCACGCCGTCGCCCGCGCGCCCCCCCCGAGGGGGTGGGAACCACGGCACGATCTCCGCCGGGATACGCCCGTCGTCGGTCCCCCGGGCCGCGAGCTCGTGGCTCCGGAACGCCCAGCGATCCTGTGCGGCTCGGGAGATGTGGTTCTCCTTGGCCATCTTCTCTGCTGACTGGCCCATCGTCTCGCCGGTTGAAGGCTCGGCGATGGCGGGTGACACGGGAACGAGGTCACGCGGCCGGATCCGACTCAGCGTACGGAGCCGCGCACCGAGCGACTTGGCCTTGCTCGCCTCCACCAGGATGTCGGCGAGGCGGCGCGAGGCGAGGATCGGGATGTCGGAGAGCGACTCCACCCCGCCTGCGAGCACGACATCGGCATCGCCGAGCACGATCTCGTCGTACGCATTGGCGACCGCCTGCCCGGAGGACGCGCAGGCGCGGTTCAGGGAGTAGGCGGGGATTTCCTTGGGAAACTGCGGCAGGAGGCTCACCTCGCGGGCGACGTTCGGCACCAGCGCCGACGGCACCACCTGCCCGAAGATCACGGCGTTCACATCGGCGCCGTCCAGATTGGTGCGCTCGAGGAGCTCGCGCGCCACGAACCGGGCCAGGTCCACGGCCCGCGCGTCCTTCAGCACCGTTCCCGACTTGCAGAACGGCGTGCGGCAACCAGCGATCACCGCTACGCGCCGTCCGTCAGCACCTGGCATTACATTCTCCCTGGCGTTGGACCTCACCCCCTGTCCGGGCGGGGAAGTCTCGAAACCTACCCCGGGCCCGCTGCCGGGCCAAGCTGGAGAACGTCGACGAGCGAGACGCCCTTTTCGTATCGCACGCGCGCCGCCGCGCTCGCATCGATGGCAGCCGAGCCGGTCGACGTCCTCGTCATCGGGGGCGGGATCACTGGCGCCGGGATCGCCCGCGACGCGGCGCTCAGAGGCTTTCGCACGGCGGTAGTGGACAAGGGCGATCTCGGGGGCG
>DATHKX010000150.1:0-11862 GCA_035488835.1 Gemmatimonadales bacterium | reverse complement strand
GGGGCGAACCTTGCGATAGCATCTGGTGGGCCGAGGGTACTGACACGACGAAGCCCCACTGCGGCGCAAGCCACTGTGGGGCTTCTGATTGCTGCGATGCGCCAGGCGGGATTCGAACCCACGACCTTCGGCTCCGGAGGCCGACGCTCTATCCAGCTGAGCTACTGGCGCGTAAGGCTCGAGAACAGGTCAAATCTGCATCCTCCCCGTGCGTAAACAAAGACCTTCCTTGTCAACGGCCTAACGGTCCCGGGTATCAGACTCCAGGTTAGAGCACCCACAAGGGAGTGAACCATGCTTCGTCGATCAACTGCCTGTGCGCTCCTCCTCTGCTATCTCGCCGCGTGCACGAGTTGGCACGTTGAGAAGGAAGTCAGCCCGCTGCAGCTGATCTCCACCAAGCACCCCAGAGTGGTGCGCCTGACCCGGGCCGACGGCTCGCGCACGGTTCTCGATCAGCCCCGAATCGCCGCGGGCGACAGCCTCGCTGGGGTCCACAACGGAGTGCTCTCCAGCGTCGCGGTCTCGGAGGTCGCGCAGCTTGCGACCCCGAAGTTCAGTGCCGGCAAAACGATCGGGCTATTCCTCGGCCTCGCCGTAGTCGCTGTAGGAACCGCGGTGATCGCTTGTTTGTCTTCCAGTGATTGCGTAGACAATTAGGGGGAACAAATTTGGGAAGGCTTGTCGAAGCAACAATGCTCGATAACCCAACTGGCTATCGAGCATTTGGTCACTAAGTCGGGGCGAGTGGATTTGAACCACCGACCTCCTGGTCCCGAACCAGGCGCGCTAACCGGGCTGCGCTACGCCCCGCTGTGGCCCCGAAACCTAGAAGCCGACCTACCCGAAAGAAAGCCCGGCGGGGGCTTGCGGCCTCCACGTCGCGCCCGTATTTCCACGGGACAAGGTCCATGCTACGCGATGCCGTGGTGCGCACGAGACGCTCCCGCCGAGCTGCGGTCTGCGCAGTCGGCGCCGCAGCCCTGCTACAGGGTGGCTGGGCGTGTCGGCGGGCCGCCACCGCCGCCCCTCCGCCTCCAGAGGTCTCGGTACTCACCGTCGCCCCGGAGACGGTCTCGGCGCGCTTCGAGTTCGTCGGGCAGGCCGCCGCGTCGCGTCGCATCGAGGTGCGTGCCCAGGTCGCCGGGGTCATCGTCGCGCGGCCCTACGCCGAAGGCACGGACGTCCCGAAGGGCGCCCTGCTCTTCCAGATCGATTCCACGACGTACGACGCGGCCTACCGGAGCGCGCGGGCGCAGCTCGCGGACGCCGCCGCCCGATTGGCGAACGCCGACCGCAACTCGGCCCGCCTCAAGGCGCTGCTCGGCTCGCGCGCCGTGGCCCAGAAGGACGTGGATGACGCCGAGACAGCCTCCGACCAGGCGCGCGCCGCCGTCCAGGCGGCGCAAGCGGCGGTGGATCGTGCGAGGAAGGACTACGATGACACCTTCGTCCGAGCGGAGATTGGCGGGCGTGCCGGCCGGGCGATGCTGGACCTGGGCGCGCGGGTGACGGGCCCGAGCGACTTGCTCACGACCGTCGAGCAGATCGATCCTGTTTACGTGAACTTCAGCCCCTCCGACCAGGAGGTGCTGCGCTGGCGGCGGGACATCGCGACGCGCCGGCTGCTCGTGCCGGCCCGCGTGCTCGCCGTGCAAGTGACACTCGCCGACGGCAGCATCTTTCCCGGCACCGGCCAGCTCAATTTCATCGACCTCGCCTTGCAGCCGCTGACCGGGACCCTCTCGCTCCGCGCGGAGTTCCGCAATCCGCAGCACGTGTTGTTGCCGGGCCAGTTCGTGCGCCTACGGTTCGTGGGCCTCAAGCGGCCGAACGCGATCCTCGTGCCCCAGCGGGCCGTCCAGCAGGGTCTCGACGGAGCGTTCGTCTACGTGGTGGAGGACAGCAACAAGGTGGCGGCGCGGCATGTGGTAGCGACGTCCTGGGACCAGGGGTCGTGGCTGATAGAGCAGGGCCTCCGAGCGGGCGACCGGGTGGTGGTGGGCGGTGTCCAGAAGGTCGCACCTGGACAACGCGCCACGCCGGTGGCGTACCGACCCGCAGTAGACTCGAGCGCCGCAGGTGTGAGGGACAGCGCGCTGATCGCGGCGCCGTCGGCTCCGCCGAAGATCAAGGTCGGCCCGTGAGTGATGCGCCCAGGAGGACTCGAACCCCCAGCCTCTTGATCCGTAGTCAAGCGCTCTATCCAGTTGAGCTATGGGCGCGAGTGGGCGGTACTAGACTCGAACTAGTGACCTCCACGATGTCAACGTGGCGCTCTAACCAGCTGAGCTAACCGCCCGGAGCGAAATGCGGAATGGGGAAGTCGGAATGCGGAATGATCATCGGGCCATTCCGCATTCCGCACTCCGCATTCCGCATTCGAGTAGCGGGGGTGGGATTTGAACCCACGACCTCCGGGTTATGAGCCCGGCGAGCTACCAGACTGCTCCACCCCGCGTCGCTGTGCCAGAGCGGGAAACGGGACTCGAACCCGCGACCCCAACCTTGGCAAGGTTGTGCTCTACCAACTGAGCTATTCCCGCGTAGGTCGCCAATCTAACCGCTCAGTGGGGTTCTTTGTACCGCCCCTACCGCCCCTACCGCCCCCGTACCGCCCTTGCCGCCCGTTCAGTGGAGGCGAGGGGGATCGAACCCCTGACCTCGTGAATGCCATTCACGCGCTCTCCCAACTGAGCTACGCCCCCGTTATATTGGGCCCCGCAAAACGCGCTCCGGCGGGAACACGGCATCTTATCGGGACGTTATGGCGGTGTCAAGCGTTTTTGTGCCCTCACGCGAACTTTTCGACCTGTGTCCGGTATCACACGGTGATCCGGGACTATGAATATGCCCAAGCACATCCGACGGAAGAAGACCACCTCCCCCGCCCGGGCGAAGCCGCGCGCGGCGGCTCGCCCAGTCGCGGCCGCCGCTGTGGCGCCGGCCCCCCAGGCGAAGGCGAAGCCCGCTAAGAAGCGCGGGCGCCGTCGGGGTCTGCTCTCCGGCCTCGGGACCCATGAGCACGAGCGCGACATCCTCGACCAGTACCTCCACGAGGTGTCCAAGACGCCCCTCCTTACTCAGAAGGAGGAGATCGCGCTCGCCCGGAAGGTGCGCGCCGGCGACCAGGAGGCGATGCAGGAGCTGGTGAAGCGCAACCTGCGCTTCGTGATCTCGGTCGCCAAGAAGTACCAGAACCGTGGCCTGCCCCTTACCGACCTGATCGGCGAGGGGAACGTCGGGCTGCTCACGGCGGCCCGGAAGTTCGACCCGGACCAGGGCGTGAAGTTCATCTCTTACGCCGTGTGGTGGATCCGCCAGGCGATCCTCGCCGCGCTCGCGCGCCAGGGGCGCACCGTGCGCGTGCCGTTGAACCGCACCGCTGACCTGTCGCGTATCGTCCGCACGGCCGAGTTCCTGCGGCAGACGCTGCGGCGCGAGCCGACGCCGGAGGAGATCTCCGACGCGACCAAGCTGTCGCTCGAGGTGGTGCAGTCGCTCGCCGCGCTCAACACGGGCGACGTGCGGCTCGATGCGCCGCTCGATCCCGACGGCGACCGCTCGCTGATCGAGCGCTTCATCGCCGAAGATCTACCCGACACGGAAGACCAGGCGATGGACCGGTTCCTGTCAGACGAGATCGAGCAGGCGCTGAACACGTTGCAGCGACGCGACGCCAAGGTGTTGCGCCTCTACTTCGGGTTGGACGGCGGTCGCGAGCACACGCTCGAGGAAATCGGCGGCATGCTCGGCGTGACGCGCGAGCGTGTGCGCCAGCTGCGGGACCGCGCGCTCAAGCGGCTGCGGGACGGCGAGGTGGGGAAGGCGCTGGCCAGTTTCGCGGCATGACAAGCTAGACGCACAGACGCGGCAGACGCACAGTGGTTGATAGTATACAGTGGCCAGGGGTCCCCCTCTGGCCACTCGTGCTGTTCCCCCTGTGCGTCTGTGCGTCTTTGCCCCCGTTCAGTGTCCGCACTAGCTTTTCAGCCGTGATCCAGCGAATCGGTCGCAGCACCGTCGACGCCGTCAAGTCCGTCGGTCGCTTCGGCCATTTCATGGGAGATCTGGCGCGCGCCGTTCCCGACGTCGCCGTCTGGGGGCGGCTCACGCTCGTCCAGCTGCGCCGGGTGGGTGTGGACTCCCTCCCCGTCGCCCTGTTCATCGCCGCGTTCACGGGAGTGGTGCTCGCCCTCCAGGCGTCCTACACGTTCAGAAATACGGTTCCGCTCTACTTCGTTGGTACGCTCGTCGGCAAGACGATGATGCTCGAGCTCGGGCCCGTCCTGGTCGGGCTCGCCTTGGCGGGGCGCGTCGGCGCCAGCATGGCGGCCGAGCTCGGGACCATGAAAGTCACCGAGCAGGTGGACGCGCTCGAGACGCTCGCTTACGACCCCCAGAGCTTTCTCGTCCTCCCCCGCGTGATCGCCGGCACCGTCATGTTTCCGGTGGTCGCGGCGCTCGCGATCCTGGTGGGGATCCTCACGGGCTGGATCGCGAGCCTGGTGCTGCTGGACCTCTCGACGCACGAGTTCATCAAGGGCCTGAAGCTGTTCTATCAGTTCAAGGACACTTGGTTCGGCCTGTTCAAGGCCGCCACGTTCGGGTTCACGATCGCGGTGGTGGGGTGTATGGTCGGGCTGGGCGCGCGCGGCGGGGCGGAGGGGGTGGGCCTGAGCACGACCCGTGCGGTCGTCTACTCGGCCGTGCTGTTGCTCGTGCTGGATGCGTTCTGGGCCCTGGTGCTGCTGCGGTGATCCAGTTCCGGGACCTCCACAAGAGCTTCGACGCGAAACCGGTGCTCACCGGCTTCACGCTCACGGTGCCGGACCAGGAGACCGTGGTCATTATCGGCTACTCGGGCACGGGCAAGAGCGTGGCCCTGAAGCACGTGGTGGGGTTGTTGCAGCCCGATGCCGGGGACGTCATCGTTGATGGCCAGGTGGTGTCGAACCTCGAACGGGACGCCTTGATGGCGCTGCGACGCGAGATCGGGTTCGTGTTCCAGTTCGCCGCGCTGTTCGATTCGATGACCGTGTTCGACAACGTCGCGCTGGGGCTGAGGCGGCGCGATCTTTCGGACGACGAAATCGCCGAGCGTGTGCGCGAGGCGCTGGCGGTCGTGGACCTGACGGGTGCGGAGGAGACGTACCCGGCCGAGCTGTCGGGGGGGATGCGCAAGCGGGTGGGGATCGCGCGCGCCATCGCGTTCCGGCCCCGCTACATCCTGTACGACGAACCGACCACCGGCCTCGACCCCGTGACCTCGGCCGTGATCGACCAGCTGATGGTGCGGACCCGGGAGCACCTCGGCGTGACGGGCATCGTGGTGACGCACGACATGCGGAGCGCCTATACCGTGGGCGATCGCATCGCCATGTTGTACGAGGGCAAGATCCGGCAAGTGGGGACGGTCGAGCAGATCCAGCAGACGGAGGATCCCGTGGTGCGGCAGTTCATCGAAGGGCGCCCGACGTGAAGCGCGAGAACGAGTTCGCCGTCGGCCTGGTCGTGATCGCCACGTTCACGGTGGTCGTGGCCGGCGCGTTGTGGCTGTCGGGCGCGCACCTCGGCCGCACGGAGGCGGTGCACACCGCCCGGTTCCGCACCGTGGGGGGGCTCGGCGTGGGCGACCCGGTGGTGCTGCGGGGCGTGCGCGTGGGCCGCGTCGAAGCGATCCGGCTCGCTTCCGGCAACTGGGTGGAGGCGGACCTGAAGATCTACGCCGGCGCGCAGCCCCCGTCCAGGCCGGCCGTCATCGCCGCCTCCGCCTCCCTGTTCGGCGAGTGGGCCGCCTCGCTCGTCCCGCTCGACCAGCTTCCCAACGATCCCAACATCAAGCAGGCGATCGCCGAGGCCCAGGCCGGCGGGGGCGGGAAGTGGCCCGGCGCCACCCTCCCCGACATCGGCCAGCTCACCGCGCAGGCGAGCCGCATCGCCACCGACATCGCGACGGTGTCCAACCGGATCCAGACCGCGTTCGACTCCGAGGCCGTGGTCGAGCTGCGGCGGTCGATCAAGGACTTCGGCCAGGTCGCGGACAAGCTGGTGAGGGTCACGAACGAGCAGGCCGACGTGATCGGATCGGTCGGGTCGAACCTGCGCCAGGGCTCGGACGTCCTCGCCAAGGCGGCGACCAACCTGCAGGCCACCCTGGGGCGCGTGGACTCGGCGACGAATCAGGGTCAGCTCGCGACCATCCTGAGCAACTCGGCGACGACCAGCGTCAACCTGCGGTCGGCGTCACAGGACTTCCGCGACCTGCTCGACGCCGCCCACAAGAACCAGGAAAGCCTGGTGCGCGTCCTGGTGTCGGCCGACAGCGTCATGTCGCGCATCGCGAACCGCAGTGGGACGCTCGGCCTGATGGTATCGGACTCGGCCTTGTACCGCGAGACCACCCTCACGATGATCCAGCTGCGGCAGCTCCTGTCGGACATCCAAGCGAACCCGCGGAAGTACTTCTCATTCAGCGTCTTCTAAAGACGCGATGCCACGGCGCCAGCGGCGGGCCCAAAGGGAGACCTCGGCCGGCGGGGTCGTCTTCCGGCGCGGACCGGACGGCGAGCCGCGCTTCCTCTTGATCCGCGACTCCTATCGCAACTGGGGGTTCCCCAAGGGCCACCTCGAACCCGGCGAGCCCCCCGCCGACGCCGCGCGCCGTGAGGTGGCCGAGGAGACCGGGCTCAAGGACCTGGTGCTGCACGGCCCGATTCGGGTGATCGACTGGTACTTCCGCTTTCGTGGCAAGACCATCCACAAGTTCTGCCACTTCTTCCTGTTCGAGTCGAGGCGCGGCGAGTGCGTGCCGCAGACGGAGGAAGGCATCACCGACTGCGCGTGGTATCCCCCCGACGAGGCCCGCCGCACGATCTCGTACGACAACGCGCGCGCGGTGCTGGAGCAGGCGACCGCGATGGTGCAGACGCTCGCCCACGTGGTGGACCGCGCCGCCCCGGAGCAGCCCGCATGACCGCCGTCGTACCCGTATTCAACCCTCGGGCCGAGCCGCGGCGTGCGGTCAAGCGCGGCTACCCGCGCGATGCGGGGAGCGTGCGGCTGTGTCGTAACCTTGCCGCCGTCGAGCGGCTGCTATACCAGCGCCTCGTGGACGCGGTGGTGCTCGATGTGAAGACGGCGCCCACCGCCGCGCTCGCGCTGCCGGCACGGTTCCCCCGCATCCCGATGTTCGTGCTGTCGGCCCTGCGGTCCGACGACGGCCCGCTGCTCGCCGCCTGCGACGCCGCGGGGTTCACCGGCGTCCTGGTCGAGGGGGTAGACAACGCGGTTGCGGGGGAATGGATCGCGGCCCGTACCGCGCAGGTGGCGCGGCGGGAAGCGCTGGCCGATGCGCCGAAGCTGCTCCGCCTGACCGATCGGCTGCAGCTGGCCGCCTGGGACGAGGTGCTCCGCCGGGTCGGCTTTCCGACGCTGACAGGCCATGTGGCGGCGGCGCTGCGGGTGACGCGGGAGCACCTGTCACGCGAGTTCGCCGCGGGTGGCGCTCCCAACCTGAAGCGGGTCATCGACCTCGCGCGCACGGCCTGCGCCGCCGATCTGCTGGGCAATCCCGGGTACACGGTACGGGCGGTGGCGAACATCCTCGGCTACGCGTCCACCAGCCACCTTGCGGGCGCCGCACGGCGGGTGGCGGGAGCCACGCCGCAAGAATTGCGAGCGGTGGGGCCGCGCGGAGTGTTGGCCAGATTCATGAGAGGAAGGACGCGGTCGCGGATATGAAATGCGGACTGCGGAATGCGGAATGCGGAATGTACAGGGGAGGTCGTGAGGCGAGCGAACCTTCACTGAAATTCCGCATTCCGCATTCCGAATTCCGCATTCTTGTGATAACTTTCACAATCTCCTAACCGACCTCTCCATGGCAACCGATTCCATTCTCCGACCCGGCGAGCTCAAAGAAATCCTCCTCAAGGAAATCCAGGCGGCCGATCTCGCCGAGATCGACGTGCGCGAAGTGGGCACGGCGCTCGAGGTGAAGGACGGCATCGCTCGCATTTACGGGCTCACCTCCGCGATGGCCGGCGAGATGCTCGAGTTCACCTCCTCGGAGACGGGGGAGAAGGTGACCGGGCAGGCGCTGAACCTGGAAGAGGACAACATCGGCGCCGTGATCTTCGGCGATTATCTCATGCTGCGCGAGGGCGACGAGGTGCGCCGCACCGGGCGCGTGCTCGAGGTGCCCGTCGGCCCCGCCCTGGTCGGGCGGGTGGTGGACGCCCTGGGCCGTCCGGTGGACGGATTGGGCCCGCTCCACGGCACGAAGAGCCGCAAGGTGGACATCGTCGCGCCCGGCATCATCAAGCGGCAGCCGGTGAAAGAGCCGCTCCAGACGGGGATCAAGGCGATCGACTCGATGATCCCGATCGGCCGCGGCCAGCGGGAGCTGATCATCGGTGACCGCGCCATCGGCAAGACGGCGATCGCGATCGACACGATCATCAATCAGAAGGACGCGGGGGTGATCTGCGTGTACGTGGCGATCGGCCAGAAGAACTCGACGGTCGCCTCGGTCGTCGACCGGTTGAAGGAGCACGGCGCGATGGACTACACGATCGTCGTCGTGGCATCCGCCTCGGAGCCCGCCCCCATGCAGTACATCGCCCCGTTCTCGGGCTGTGCGATGGCCGAGTATTTCATGTACGACGAGAAGAAGGCGACCCTGTGCGTGTACGACGACCTCTCGAAGCAGGCCGCGGCGTACCGACAGCTGTCGCTGGTGCTGCGGCGCCCGCCCGGCCGTGAGGCGTACCCGGGTGACGTTTTCTATCTTCACAGCCGCCTGCTGGAACGGGCGGCCAAGCTGTCGGACCCGATGGGGGCGGGGTCGCTCACCGCCCTTCCCATCATCGAGACGCAGGCGGGGGACATCTCCGCCTACATCCCCACGAACGTCATCTCGATCACCGACGGCCAGATCTTCCTCGAGACCGACATGTTCTTCTCGAACGTGCGGCCGGCGATCAATCCGGGCATTTCGGTGTCGCGGGTCGGCGGCAACGCCCAGATCAAGGCGATGAAGCAGGTGGCGGGTCGCCTGCGGCTCGACCTCGCGCAATATCGCGAGCTCGAGGCGTTCGCCCAGTTCGGCTCGGAGCTCGACCAGGCGACGCAGAAGCAGCTCGCCCGCGGCGTTCGGGTCGTGGAGGTGCTGAAGCAACCACAGTATCGGCCGATGCCCGTCGAGCAGCAGGTCATGATCATCTTCGCCGTGACGAACGGCTATCTCGACGACCTCCCCGTGGACCAGATCCGGGCGTGGGAGCAGGGGTTCCGCGACTTCATGGCGGCCCAGCATCCCGAGGTCGGCGAGGAAATCCGGACCCGCCGGGTGCTGGGCGACGACCTCACCGCCCGGCTGCGCGCCGCAGTGGCGGAGTACAAGCAGATCGCCGCGCACTGATGGCCAAGCCCCGCGAGCTGCGTCGGCGGATCAAGTCGGTCCAGAGCACGCGCAAGATCACGAAGACCATGGAGCTGGTGGCCACGTCCAAGCTGAAGCGCGCTCAGGACCGGGTCGTCGCGGCACGGCCGTACGCGGCCGCCCTCGCCGAGGTGATCGGCGACCTGTACGCGCCGGAGCTGGCGGAGCGGTTTCCGCTGCTGCGGCAGCCTCGGGTTCCCGGGGTCCCCGGGCTTGCGCCCGGGGTCAGTGGCCGGGTCGCTCTGATCGTGATCACGGCCAACCGGGGGCTGTGCGGCGCGTTCAACGCCAACCTGATCCGCGAGGCGCGGCGCCGGATCGAGCAGCTGGAAGGCGAGGGCGCAGGCGTCGACCTCCATCTGATCGGGAAGAAGGGGATCACCTACTTCAAGTTCGCGAAGCGGCCGGTGGCGTCGCAGCGGACCGACATCGGCGACAAGCCCAAGGCGGAGCACGCCGCCGAAATCGTCGGCCCGCTCATGACACAGTTCGCGTCGGGAGCGCTCGATGCCGTTGAGGTCGTGTTCGCGCAGTTCAAGAGCGCGGTCTCCACCCCCCCCACGACGCTGAGAATTCTCCCCATAGCCCCACCCCGGGCGGCAGAGGGCGGTACAGGGCGGTCGAGGGCGGCAAACTACATCCTCAAGCCCTCCGCCGAGGCGATACTCGAGCAACTCCTGCCACTGTATGTGCGGAACCAGGTGTACCGAGCGCTCGTGGAAACCGCGGCGGCGTTCCTCGGCGCGCAGCGGACGGCGATGAAGAACGCCACCGACAACGCCGGCGACATCATCGAGCTGCTGCAGCGCACGTACAACCGGGCCCGGCAGGCGCAAATCACACAAGAGCTGGCGGAGATCGTCGGTGGGGCGGAGGCTCTGAAAGGATAGCACATGGCGACACGAACCAAAGCAGCTCCGAAAAAAGCCGAGGGCGACGTGCCGCACAACGTGGGCAAAGTCGTCCAGGTCATCGGCCCCGTGCTGGACGTCGAGTTCGAGCCGGAGCACCTGCCCGAGATCTACAATGCCGTGGTGATCGACCACCGCGGCAACGGGGAGGGAGGGGGCACGCCGTCGATCCGGTTGACCGCCGAAGTGCAGCAGCACATCGGGCGCAACCAGGTGCGCGCCGTCGCGATGACCTCGACCGACGGCGTGGTGCGCGGCATGGAGGTCGTGGATACCGGTAAGCCGATCACCGTCCCGGTCGGCCAGGCGTCGCTGGGCCGCATTCTCAACGTGCTCGGCGAGCCGGTGGACGAAGGCGATCCGATCCCCCCCGATGCGGAGCGCTGGCCGATCCACCGCGAGACGCCGAAGTTCGTCGACCTGGAGCCCAAAACGGAGGTATTCGAGACGGGGATCAAGGTCATCGACCTGATCGCCCCGTTCGTGAAAGGCGGCAAGATCGGCCTGTTCGGCGGCGCCGGGGTGGGGAAGACGGTCATCATTCAGGAGCTGATTCACAACGTGGCGATGGGCCACGGCGGCCGCTCGGTGTTCTGCGGCGTGGGGGAGCGCACCCGCGAGGGAAACGATCTCTATCTGGAAATGAAGGAGAGCGGGGTCCTCAAGTCTTGCTCGCTCATCTACGGCCAGATGAACGAGCCCCCGGGCGCGCGGCTGCGGGTCGGCCTGACCGGCCTGACGGTGGCCGAGTACTTCCGCGACGTGGAAGGCCAGGACGTCCTGGTGTTCATCGACAACATCTTCCGGTTCACGCAGGCGGGCTCCGAGGTGTCGGCGCTGCTCGGCCGGATGCCGTCGGCGGTGGGCTATCAACCGACGCTCGCCACGGAGATGGGCGAGCTGCAGGAGCGGATCACCTCCACCAAGAAAGGATCCATCACGTCGGTGCAGGCGATTTACGTCCCGGCCGACGACCTCACCGACCCGGCGCCCGCGACCGCCTTCTCGCACCTCGACGCCACCGTCGTGCTGTCCCGTCAGATCTTCGAGCTCGGCATCTATCCCGCCGTGGATCCGCTCGCGTCGTCGTCGCGCATCCTCGACGTGCAGTACCTCGGGGAGCGCCACTACAAGGTGGCGGTCGAGGTCCAGCGGATCCTGCAGCGGTACAAGGACCTTCAGGACATCATCGCGATCCTGGGGATGGACGAGCTGTCCGAGGAAGACAAGCAGCTGGTGGCGCGCGCGCGCCGGGTGCAGCGCTTCCTCTCCCAGCCGTTCTTCGTGGCGACCCAGTTCACGGGCCTCGAGGGCAAATACGTGAAGCTCGAGGACACCATCAGCTCGTTTGAGCGGGTGGTGGCGGGGGAATTCGACCATCTGCCCGAGCAGGCGTTCTACATGGTGGCCGGGATCGACGAGGCGCTGGAGCAGGCAAAACGCCTGGCCACGAGCTGAGTGATGCACGTCACCGTCGTTTCGCCCGAGCAAGCGGTATTCGATGGG
>DATHKX010000149.1:0-2225 GCA_035488835.1 Gemmatimonadales bacterium | reverse complement strand
ACAACGGGAACGGGAGAGCTGCGCCTCACGGCGATGCCGCAAGTCACCGCGCCGGCCGAGCTCGCGAGCGAGGCGACGTTCGCCGCTGAATACCTGCGGCCCTATTTCCGCGCGGGACGGAGGGGGGGAGGCCCGTCGCTGCGACTCGAGGTGGGCCCGGTTGAGGGCCAATCGTCCCCCGAGGCGTACAAGTTGGTGGTCGATCCCACGGCGGGGGTCCGGATCGTCGGCGTCTCGTCGGCGGGCGTCTTCCACGGTCTCCAGTCACTGCGCAGCTTGTTCCCGCCGCCGTCTCCTCGTGGAGGGCTCGTACTGCCGGCGATCCGAATTGTGGACGCTCCGCGCTTCGGCTATCGCGGGTTCATGCTCGACGTTGCGCGCAACTTCCATCCGAAGGCGGCGGTGTTGCGCACGCTCGACCTGCTGGCCCGCTACAAGCTCAACGTCTTCCACATCCACCTCACGGATGACGAGGGTTGGCGGGTCGAGATCCCCAGCCTCCCGGAGCTCACGGCGGTGGGCGCGCGCCGCGGCCACACGCTCGACTCGCGCCGGTTCCTTCAGCCCGCCTTTGGGTCGGGTCCCCAGGTCGACCAGCCGTGGGGCAGCGGGTTCTTTTCCCATGCCGACTACGTGGAGATTGTGCGCTACGCAACGGCGCGACACATCGAGATCATCCCTGAGATCGAGATGCCGGGCCACGCGCGCGCCGCGATCATGGCCATGGCGGGCAACCAGCAGTACCGGCTCACCGACCCGGAAGACCGTTCGGTGTACACGTCGGTCCAAGGCTACCCCGACAACGTGATGAACCCGGCGCTCGAGTCGACGTACGGGTTCATCGAGCGGGTGGTGAGCGATCTCGCAGCGATGCACCGCGAGGCCGGTGCGCCCCTGCGCCATATCCACATGGGTGGAGACGAGGTCCCGGCCGGTGTCTGGGTCGGGTCCCCGGCCGTCCAGGCCTACATGCAGGCGCACGGCCTCACGAGCGTCGACGATCTCTGGTTCGCCTTCTACGGCCGGGTGGAGCAAATCCTGAAAGCTCAGAACCTCGTCCCTTCAGGCTGGGAAGAGATCGCGGTGCGCAAGACGCGCCGCGACGGGCGGCCCGCGGTCATCGTCAATCCCGGATTCGCCGAGCGCGGCTGGCGCGCCTATGTCTGGAACAACGTCCCCGGCTGGGGCGCCGAGGACCTCGCCTACCGCCTCGCGAACGGCGGGTACGAGGTCGTGCTCAGTCCCGTTACCAACTACTACTTCGATCTCGCGTGGAATCAGAACCCGGAGGAGACAGGGCTCGACTGGGGAGGCTACGTCGACCTGCGCAAGCCGTTCCAGTTCATCCCGTTCGACTACTACCGCAACGCGCGTGTCGACGCTCGTGGCAACCCGCTGGACCCTGCCGTGTTCGTCGGTAAGGAGCGGCTCACCGACTACGGCCGGGCCCACATCGTGGGGATCCAGGGCAACCTGTGGTCCGAGACATTGGGGGGCGATGGACGGCTCGACTATATGATGGTGCCGAAGCTCTTCGGGCTCGCCGAGCGGGCCTGGGCGCCCGACCCGGACTGGGCTAAGGAAGCCGGCCCGGCCCGGTCCGATTCGCTCTACCAAGCAGCGTGGTCCCGTTTGGTGAACGTGGTCGGCAAGCGTGAGCTGCCCCGGCTCGATCGGGAGGTGCCGGGGCTCAATTACCGGATCCCCACACCCGGTCTGAAGGTCGAGGGCGGCGTGGTTCGCTGCAGCGTGGAGCTACCCGGGTTCACCCTGCGCTACACGACTGACGGTAGCGAGCCCACCATGCGCAGCCCCGAAGTCCGCGGTCCGATCCCCTTGCGCGGGACCGTCCGCGTCGCCGCGTTCACGACTACGGGTCGAAAGGGCCACACGGCCCGCCTCGCCGCTCCCTAGCTCGCCGCCGCCTATGCATTCGCAACTGGTTCCCTGGCCTCTTCTACTTCTCGCGCTCGCCTGCAGCAAGGCCTCAACAGGAAACTTCGCCTTCCGGAGCCCGAGCGCTGGAGATACGCTCGTGGAGGGTCGGACGTACACGATTCGCTGGGTGTCCGCACCCGCGAGATGGATCAATCTCGGCGCAGTAATGGGTGGTCATGACAAGGGCTTCTTGCTCAGCAATGCGCCGGCGGGCCTCGATTCCCTTGTTTGGACCGTCCCTGTCGGCTTTGTGACCGGCTTCGGACCATCCTCATCCGATCAGGTTC
>DATHKX010000148.1:0-8243 GCA_035488835.1 Gemmatimonadales bacterium | reverse complement strand
GGGGTGAGCGACGAGGTCGGGAGCTTCTCGATCAAGGGACTGCCGACCGGGACCTACACGATCGAGGCGTGGCACGAGAAGTACGGGACCCAGACGGCCACCGTGACCGTGACCGGCAGCGAGACGAAGACGGCGGATTTCACTTTCGCGTCCGGCGCAGCGGCACCTGGTGCCAAGTGAGCCCGAGCCCCAGCTGCGCCAGAGACACGCCGGGGCTGCCCTGAATCTTTCCCCCGTTGAACTTGAGTGATCCCCCCACGATGCCGAACGCCACATTGATGAAAGGGCTCACCAGCAGGTGTGGCTCACGGGCCACTCGTATCCCACGCCGAATTGCGGCCCGATGGCCGTGGACGTGATGACGTCCGTGCCGTCGTAGGATGCCTTCACGAACAACCTGCACGAGCTCGCTTATCACATCCGCTGCACCGACGGCACCCAGCTGCACATCACGCTGCTCGCGGCGATCGGCGATCCGGGGCAGTTCGAGCGCTCGTGTGACGGCGCGACCGTCGTCGTGGGGCCCGCGACCCTGCCAACTCGCCGACGGGGGGCGGACGGCGGATCATCCCCGATCGCACCTGCATCGATCAGTCCGTGCTGGTGCCCCCCGGCCAACGGTCGGACTTCGGCGTGCTGCACGAGAGCTGGCAGCTGTCGCTCAGCCTGCGGCGGGCGGACGGACACGGGCTGGCGTTTCTGAATCCCTACTTCCAGGTCTTCCTGCCGAGCCGTTTCTATGATCCTGCGAGCGCCAACCTCGTGGGACGGCCGATCGACGTCTGCTACGAGGTCACGCCAGGCGGTGCGCGGGCGCAAGGGGACGAGTGCGACCAGTCGACCGGCGCGGGGACGATCCCCGGGGTGGCCTTCGACGACCCGCGCTCGGTGTTCGACGGCGTCGAGCGCGTGGTCGACATCAACGAGAACGTGATCGACAACGCCCAAGGCCCGGTGTTCTGGTTCACCGACCCGTTCGGCAAGAACGGCCGGACCGAGGCGTTTCGGGGCTCGATCCGCCAGTTCATCGCGACGATCGACAACACACGCGGCGGTCTCGATGTCTCCGGCCCGACGCTCGGCCGGAACCGCGACTACGGCGGGCCGCGGGTACACGCCCCGAACTGACCGTTCCCCGCTCTTGATACCGTAGGACGCGCGCCACACCCGCCTCGCAGCACGAAGCCGTCCGGCGAGTTAATTTCGACGGCAGTGCATACCCTGTCCCGCCGGACCTTCCTTCGAGCGAGCGCCGCCGCTGGCGGCGGTCTGCTCCTGAGTTTCACCTTACCCCCGCAGATCGGCGCCGCACTCGCCGCCGGCCCTCCGGCGCCGCGCGACTTCATGCCTAACGGCTTCATCCGGATCGATCGCGACGGTCACGTCACGCTGATCATGCATAAGGTGGAAATGGGGCAGGGGACCTACACCTCGATGCCCATGCTCCTCGCCGAGGAGCTGGAAGTCGACCTGAGCCAGGTGCGTCTCGAGCACGCACCTCCCGACGACGGCCTGTACGCCGAGCCCTTCTTCGGCGTCCAGGAAACGGGCGGCTCGACGTCGGTGCGCGGCAACTGGGAGCCGTTGCGCCGCGCCGGCGCCACCGCCCGCAGCATGCTCGTATCCGCCGCGGCGGAGACCTGGAAGGTCGAGCCGAGCTCGTGTCACGCGGCGAGCGGCGCGGTGATCCACGGACCGACCGGCCGCAGCTTGACCTATGGGACCCTGGTCGACCGCGCAGCCCTCCTGCCGGTGCCGCGCAACGTCACCCTCAAGGACCCGAAGGACTTCAAGCTGATCGGCACGCCGGTGAAGCGGCTCGATACGCCGGACAAGGTCGACGGCACGGCGCAGTTCGGGATCGACGTGCGGCTCCCCGGCATAAAGTTCGCCGCGGTGGCCGCCTGTCCGGTGTTCGGGGGCAAGCTCGCGAGCGTCGACGATGCCAAGGCGCAAGCCATGCCCGGCGTGCGGCAGGTGGTGCGCCTCGACGACGCCGTGGCCGTGGTCGCGGACGACACCTGGGCGGCCAAACGGGGGCTGGCGGCGCTCGACATCCGGTGGGACGAAGGGCCGAACGCGAGCCTTTCGACCGCCGACATCGTACAGCAGCTGGCAACCGCGTCGCAAAAATCGGGCGTGGTCGCCCGCAAGGACGGCGACGCCGCCGCGGCGATGGCCGGTGCCGCGCAGAAGGTCGAGGCGACCTACGAGCTGCCGTTCCTCGCGCACGCCACGATGGAGCCGGTGAACTGCACCGTCGACGTGCGGGCCGACGGCTGCGACATCTGGGTGGGAACACAGGTCCCGACGTTCACCCAGACGGCCGCCGCGAAGCTGACCGGCCTGCCGAAGGCCAAGGTCCAGGTGCACAACCATCTCCTGGGCGGCGGCTTCGGCCGGCGGCTCGAAGTGGATTTCATCACCCGGGCCGTGCAGATCGCCCAGCAGGTCACCGGCCCGGTGCAAGTGCACTGGAGCCGCGAAGAAGACATCCAGCACGACATGTACCGACCGTACTACTACGACCGCATCGCCGCCGGTCTGGATGCGCAAGGCAAGCCGATCGCGTGGACCCATCGGGTCACCGGGTCGTCCATCATCGCGCGGGTGTCGAGTGAGCTCTTCCCGAAGAACCTGCGCGTGATCCGGGCACTGGGCCTGCGCAGTATCATCGCTACGGCGAAGGGCCTCGACACGGACGCGGTGGAGGGGGCGGCGGAGCCCCCGTACGACCTACCCAACATCCGCGTCGAGTACGTGCGCCAGGAGCCGCCCGGGATACCGACCGCGTTCTGGCGTGGCGTCGGGCCGACGCGCAGCATCTTCGTGGTCGAGAGCTTCATCGACGAGCTGGCGGCGGCGGCCAAGCGAGACCCGTTCCAGTACCGGCGCGCGCTGCTCGACGGCTCCCCGCGGGCTAAGGCCGTGCTCGAGCTCGCGGCGGAGCGCGCGGGCTGGGGTCGGCCGCTGGCGGCGGGCAGCAGCGGGCGCGGGATCGCGCTGCTGCACGCCTTCGGCAGCTACGTCGCTCAGGTCGCGGACGTCGCGGTGTCGAAGCAGGGCGACGTGCGGGTCCGGCGGGTGGTGTGCGCGGTGGATTGCGGCACCGTCGTGAACCCAGATATCGTGAAGGCACAAATGGAGAGTGGCATCGTCTTCGGGATCACCGCCGCCTTGTGGGGCGAGATCACCATCAAGAACGGTCGCGTCGAGCAGCACAACTTCCACGACTACCGGATGCTGCACATGAGCGAGGCGCCAGCCGTCGAAGTCCATCTGGTGAGGAGCACGGAGGCGCCGGGCGGCGTCGGCGAGCCCGGCACGTCGGCGGTGATGCCCGCGGTCACGAACGCCATCTTTGCGGCCACCGGCCGGCGGATTCGGAAGCTTCCGGTGAAAGACCAGCTGCGTCCAGCGTGAGGGGACCCGAATGATCTGGGTGGCGCTCGCCTACCACCTCGCGAGCCGGCTCGCCTACGTGCTGTACGTCGGCCTCACGCTCAGGCGCCAAGAGCGGACGGGGTACCTGGCCGGCCGCTACGGCGCCGAGGTCGCATTCCTGCGGTTCCGTCGCGTGGCGGCGTTCGTCATGGCGAATGACGCGGTTAGTCTCGGGGTGCTCTGCTTCGTGAGCGCGAACACGCTGCACCTCGGGTTACCGCGCGGTCTCACGATCGCCGTGGGCGCAGTGCTCGCCCTGGTGGGCGTCGCGACCAAGGTCTGGGCCGCCGCGACGCTGGGCGACGGGTACTACTGGCGCAATTTCTTCACGCCCACCGATCGGGTCGTCCACAAAGCAGCTGGCCCGTATCGCTGGCTCAAGAACCCGATGTATACGGTTGGTTATTTGCCGGTGTACGGCATGGCGCTCGCCGCATCGTCGGCGTTCGGACTCGTCGGCGCGCTGTTCGACCAGGTTGCCATTCTGACGTTCTATCACCTGGTCGAGAAGCCGCATTTCGAGCGGTGGCGCCAACCGCGACCCGAGCCCGTGGTCAGGCCTGTACCTGGTTCCGCCCGCCCTCCTTCGCTCGATACAGCGCCCGGTCAGCGGCCTTGACCACCTGATCCCACTTGGTGTGGCGCTCGTTCTTCTCCGCCACACCGATGCTGATCGTCACCGGGACGCGCTGCCCGG
This sequence comes from Gemmatimonadales bacterium, assembly GCA_035488835.1. GTDB lineage: Bacteria > Gemmatimonadota > Gemmatimonadetes > Gemmatimonadales > GWC2-71-9 > AG41. The sequence goes on along the minus strand of DATHKX010000148.1, from coordinate 4,102 downwards.
GGCCCCGGTCGGTCAGCACTTTCTCCTTCTTCTTTTTCGAGCGGAACCGGGCCCGGAGGATGAAGCGGGTGTCCTCGACGGCCTGCCGCAGCGCCTCGAGGTCGGCGAGGCACTCCTCGGCCCCCCGCCCGGCGAAGATCACGGCGAACTCCTCGCCGCCATAGCGATAGGCTTTCCCACCCCCACTCACCTGCGCCAGCTTTGCGGCGATCATCTTGAGCACCTGGTCGCCGACGTCGTGCCCGTGGTGGTCATTGATGCGCTTGAAGTGGTCCACGTCGAGCATCGCCACCGTGTAGTGACCGCCCAGCCGCAGTAGCGCTTCGTTCAGGGCCCGCCGGGCAGGGAGCCCGGTGAGGCTGTCCTGGTACGCCATGTGGTAGGAGGCTTCCACCACCGCCACGATGAGGATGAGGGCCGCGGTGGCGAGGTAGAACGTCGAGAACCCGAGATTCCCCGGGCGCACGATCGAGAGGCCAAGGAACGTCGGGATCAACGCCCAGGCGAAGGAGCGTCCCGTTTGCGTGGGGGCCATGAGCTGGGCCGCCGCCACCATCCCGCCGGCGACGAGGAAGGCGAGCAGGGCGGGGTCGGCGAGCGAGCTCCACGCGAACAGCCACTGCGGCAGGAGGCGGGTGTGCAACAGGGCGGCCGTGGCCCCCGCCGCCTCCCGGTCGAGGATCGCCACGAGCGCCAGCTGTCCCAGGATGAGCGCAAAGCGGGCGAGTCCGGGTGGTGTGAGCACTCCACGCTCCGCGGTGAGCGACAGGGCCGCCAAGTTGAGCGGCAGCAGGACGCCGATCGCCTGGAGCACGACCCGGTCCCGCGCCAGGCCCACCGCGAAATGCACCAGCGTGCGATCCGCGAGCGTCAACACCAGCAGGGCGAAGAGCAGCCGGCTGCGGTGGAAGCGCCAACCCAGGAGCACGCCTGCACCGAACACGGCGTACGGGTAGAACGGCGCGAGCCGGCTGAGCAGGGACTGGAGCCAGTCGGAATGGGTGTACAGCAGGGCCGCGAGGATGATCGGGGCCTCGGGGAGGCCGTACGACAGGGCCTTCCAGACGGCTTCGTAGGGGTGCGTGTCTTGTTGCGCGGCTCGCGGCACGGTCGCTGACTCCCTTGGGGACGGCGGCGGGTTAAGGGTAAGCAGAACCTGGCCGAGGTCAACCGTCGGGTTGCGTGCCGTGCGGCCGGCTAGTGATATTTTTCCCGCCGTGGCGGTATCGTCTAGGGGACTAGGACGGAGCCCTCTCAAGGCTCAAACACGGGTTCGAATCCCGTTACCGCTATAAACAAGGAAGGCGTCAAGCACAGGCGTCGAGCAGAGACTCGCCGCCCCCATCGTCTAACGGTCAGGACACCACTCTTTCAAGGTGGGAACAGGGGTTCGATTCCCCTTGGGGGCAGAGACAAGGCAAGAAGGCGTCGCGGACAGACGTCGCGTAGAGGCGTCGCGAAGAGTCATCCCGCGACAGATCACGGTTCTACGTGACGTCGTTTACGTGACGTTCTTGTCGAGACGACTTCACGAGACGTCTTTACTTGTTCAAGGGCCGATAGCTCAACTGGCAGAGCAACTGACTCTTAATCAGTAGGTTCTCGGTTCGATTCCGAGTCGGCCCATTCGGTAGGTCAGGCAGGCAGCGTGAAGAAAAACGTCGCGCCCTCGTTGACCTTCCCCTCCGCCCAGATCCGCCCGCCGTGCCGCTGCACGATCCGCTGGGTCAACGCGAGCCCGACGCCCGTTCCCTCGAACTCATCGGGACGATGCAGCCGCTGGAACACGCCGAACAGCTTGCCCGCGTACTGCATGTCGAATCCGACGCCGTTGTCCTTCACGTAGTAGGCGACCTCGGCTCCATCCCGTTGCGCACCAATCTCGATCATTGGATGCGCTCGCTTCGCGCTGAACTTGAAGGCGTTGCCGATCAGATTGACGAGCACGTTGCGCAGCAGCGCACCGTCCCCGCTGGCGGGGGGCAGCGGTGTGAGCACCACGTCCACGGCGACGGGGCCCCGGGTCTGACGCAGCTCCGACACCACGCCTTCCGCCAGCGCCGTGAGGTCGACGGGGGCCCTCGCGAGCGCCTGGCGTCCCACACGGGAGAAGTTGAGCAGCCCGTCAATCAGCTCGCCACCCAGCTTCGCGCTGTCCCGGATCACCGCCAGGAGGCGTTTGCCCTCATTGTCGAGCCGGGCGGCGTGGTCCTCGAACAGCGCCAGGGCGTAGCCATTGATGGCACGGAGCGGCGCCCGCAGATCGTGGGACACCGAGTAGCTGAACCGCTCGAGCTCCTGGTTCGACTGCGCGAGCGCCTGTTCGGCGCGGCGTCGCTGGGTGAGGTCGCGGGTCACCTTCGCATACCCGATGAGATCGCCGTGCGGGTCCCGCATCGGACTGATCACGGTGTTGGCCCAGAAGCGCGAGCCGTCCTTGCGCACGCGCCACCCTTCGTCCTCGTGCCGGCCTTCGCGCTCGGCGATCTCCAGCGCCCACTGCGGCTTCCCTTGCTCCACATCGTCCGGTGGATAGAACGTGGAGAAATGCTCACCGAGGATCTCGTGGGCGCGGTACCCCTTGATGCGCTCCGCACTGGCATTCCAGCTCGCGACGCGCCCGTCAGGGTCGAGCATGAAAATGGCGCAGTCCTGGATGCTCTCCACCAGGAGCTGGAAGGTCTGTTCGGTGCGACGCAGCGCGTCCCGCGCTTCCTTGTGCTCCGTCAAGTCACGGGTCACCTTCGCGAACCCGATCACCGCCCCCTCGGCATCCCGCAGCGCCGTGAGGATCACGTCGGCCCAAAAGCGGGTGCCGTCCTTCCGCACCCGCCAGCCTTCGTCCTCCACCCGGCCGTCCCGCGCCGCGATCGCGAGCAGCCGCGCCGGCTTCCCCTCCGCCACCGCCTCCGGAGGATAGAAACGGGAGAAATGCTGCCCTACGATCTCCTCCGCCCGGTACCCCTTGATGCGCTCCGCTCCGGAATTCCAGGTGGAGACTCGACCCGCGCCATCCAGCATGAAGATCGCGAAATCCTGGACGACCTCGGCCAGCAGTCGGAAGGTCTCCGGAGTTTCGCGGGGGGTGGTAACGGCGGGCACTACGCGCTTCGCCAGCATGATGACAAGTATGTCAGGGCGTACATTTCATGCAACCCGTCGCGGCGTCGCAACACTTTACGACAGCAGGGAGGACAGGGTATTGCAGCTGCGGGAACACGTGCCCCTCGCCCCCTACACGACACTCGGGCTCGGGGGGAAGGCTCGCTACTTCATCGAATGCAGCACCGAGGAACAGGTCGGCGCGGCGCTGTCCTACGCCGCCAGGCAGCGCCTGCCGCTGTACGTCCTGGGCGGCGGCAGCAACATCGTTTTCTCCGACTCAGGGTTTCCCGGACTCGTCCTCCACATCACCCTAGGTGGAATCGAGTTGCGCGACGGGCCCAGCCCGGAGGTGCGTGCCGGCGCCGGCGTCGATTGGGACACGCTGGTGCAGGGCGTGGTGGCACGCGGCTGGAGCGGGGTCGAGTGCTTGTCGGGCATTCCGGGGACGGTCGGCTGTACGCCAATCCAGAACGTGGGCGCCTACGGGCAGGAGATCGCCGAGACGCTGGTGAGCGTCGGCTGCCTCGATCGCACTACGCTCGAGCGCCGGACGCTCAGCGCGCAGGACTGCGCTTTCGGCTATCGCGACAGCCGGTTCAAACGCCAGGACCGAGGGCGTTACGTCGTGCTCGAGGTCACGCTGCGGCTGGCGCGCGACCAGCGGCCGCGCCTCCGCTATCCGGAGCTGCAGCGCGCCGTGGCGGATCTCGGCGGGCTCGAGACCGTTGCTCCGGGGGAGGCGGTCCGCCGCGTGCGCGAGGCCGTGCTCGCGCTGCGCCGCGGCAAGTCCATGGTGCTCGATCCCGCGGACCCCAATACGCGCTCGGTCGGCTCGTTCTTCACGAATCCGGTGGTATCGGCCGCTGCCTTCGCGGACCTTGAGAAGCGTTGGAAGGGGATCCCCTCGTTTCCTGCGGACGGAGGCGTGAAAGTGCCGGCGGCGTGGCTCGTGGAACAGGCGGGATATCCCAAGGGATACCGCAAAGGCGGCGGCGGG
>DATHKX010000147.1:0-8186 GCA_035488835.1 Gemmatimonadales bacterium | reverse complement strand
GAAGACATCGTTCCAGAGGCGCGCCTCGAGATGGCTCTCGAGCTTCGGGAGATAGAAGTAGGGTCCCGAGCCGCTCGCGACGAGCGCCGCGGCGGTGTGGAAGAACGTGAGCCCGAAATCGAACAACGACGCAGCAATGGGGTGCCCGTCGACGGCCAGATGTTTCTCCACCAGGTGCCACCCGCGGGGCCGCACGACGAGCGTCGCCGTCTGGGGCTCGAGCGCGTACCGCCTCCCCTCGGGGCTCGTGTACGCGATGGTGCGGGTGACAGCGTCGCGCACGTTCTGCTGGCCGCGCAGGTTGTTCTCCCACGTGGGCGCGTTCGCATCTTCGAAGTCGGCCATGAAGACGTTGGCCCCCGAGTTGAGCGCGTTGATCATCATCTTGCGCTCCGGGGGACCGGTGATCTCGACGCGGCGGTCGGTCAGGTCGGCCCGGATCGGCGCGACCGTCCAGTCTGAGTCCCGGATCTGCTTCGTCTCGGGCAGGAAATCGGGCAGGCGGCCGGCATCGAGCTCCTGCTGGCGCTCGCGGCGGCGCGCCAGCAGCCGCTGGCGCTCCGGCTCGAAGCGGCGTGCCAGCGCGCCAAGAAAACGGAGCGCGGCAGGGCTCAGAACATCGGCACAGTCTGACGGTGGGGGGGTGAGGACGCGGATGCCGGGATCGCTCGCGGGCATGGGCGAAAGATAATTGCTAGGTTAGACGGCCCACATGACCACCACGCTCGTCGTCGCCGCCTTATGCCTGCTTCTCCTGGGTGCCGTCATCGGCGTGACGGCGGTGCGGGCGGCCCGCGCGCGGCACTGGCTGGGCGGGACAATTCGGGGCCTCATGGCGCTCCTGTTGCTCGCGCTCGCCGCGCTGGCGGCCACCGTGACGGTGGGCCTCCAGGGGTACCGTGCCCTGACCTTTGAGGAAGTGGCGGCCACCGTGCACACCGAGCCCGTGGCGCCCCAGCGGTTCCGCGCCACCATCACGCTGCCTGACCGCCGCCTCGCGATGTACGAGCTGGCGGGCGATGCCTTCTACGTGGATGCGCACGTCCTCAAGTGGCACCCGCTGGCCAACTTGCTCGGCCTGCGAACGGTGTACGAGCTGGATCGCGTGGCGGGCCGCTACAACAACGTCGCGGACGAGCGGGCCAAGCCGCACACGGCGTATGCGCTCGCACGATCGAAGCCGGTAGATCTCTTCTTCATCGCGCGTCGGCGGCTGCTCGGGCCGCTGGTGGACGCGGAGTACGGCTCCGCGACGTTCGTGACGGCGACCCGGCCCGCGACCTTCGAGGTGCGCGTCTCGACGACCGGTCTGCTCGCGCGACCCGCGCCGAGCCGGCCGGCTCCCTGACGAAACCCGTCGCGCGCTCGAGCAGCGGCTGCCCCGTCTGCGCCTGCCCGAGGCCTCCCAGCAGGGAGTGGGGGTGCAGATCACAGCCTGTAGCGCCTAGGGCCCCATATTGCTGGAACCCAAGTGACCAACTACCGGGTGCTGACCGGATCCGTCGCGCTCCTGGCGCTGCTCGGGTGCAGTAACGCTCCCGCGACCGCGCCGCCGCCGACGAGCGACACCCTCAAGCTCGTTCCGGTCGTGACGAGCGGGCTCTCCAGTCCGGTATATCTCACCGCCCCGACGGGCGACACGGCGCGCCTGTTCGTCGTCGAGCAACCGGGGCGGATCCGTATCGTGCAACATGGCTTGCTGCTCGCAACGCCGTTCCTGGACATCACCAGCCGCGTGTTGTACGGGGGCGAAGAAGGCCTGCTGAGTGTCGCGTTCCACCCACTCTATGCGACGAACCATTACTTCTACGTCGACTACACGCGCCGCAACGCCGCTGGCGATACTGTGTACACGATGATCGAGCGCTACACGGTGAGCGCCGACTCGAATGTCGCCGACCTCGCCAGCGGCAAGCGGATTCTACAGATCACGCAGCCGCAGCCGGTTTCGATGTACCCTAACCACAAGGGCGGGCTCGTGATGTTCGGACCCGACGGGATGCTCTACATCGGCATGGGCGACGGTGGCTCGGGGGGCGACCCGCAGAATCGCGCACAGCACCCCGACTCGCTGCTCGGCAAGGTGTTGCGGATCGACGTCGACGGCGGCGACCCGTATGCGATCCCGCTGGGCAACCCGTTCAAGAATGGCGGCGGCGCCCCGGAGACCTGGGCCCTCGGTCTGCGAAATCCGTGGCGCTTCGCGTTCGATCGCGCGGCAGGCCTCTTGTACATCGGGGACGTGGGGCAGGGCGCGTGGGAGGAGGTCGACGTCCAGCCAGCGAGCCAGGGCGGCCTGAACTACGGTTGGCGGCTTATGGAAGGCGCGCACTGTTACAACCCAACCAATTGCAGTTCAGCCGGACTCGTGCTGCCCGCGGTCGAGTACGACCACTCCAACGGACAATGCGCCGTCATCGGCGGATTCGTGTACCGTGGCGCCCGGTTTCCTGCGCTCGCCGGCCAGTACTTCTACGCCGATCTGTGTGCAGGATGGGTGCGGAGCTTCACCTACGCGGGCGGCGCGGTGACCGGGCAAACGAGCTGGACTCTCGAACCTGCCCCGGGCAGCCCGCTGTCGTTCGGCGAAGACGCGCGTGGGGAGCTGTACCTCCTCACCGCGGGCGGCGACGTGTACCGGATCGCCCAGTAGCGTCCGGTGGAGCGTGCCCTGGCGGGAGCCCCCCTCGATGGACTTCTATGGTGCGGGGTGCGCCGGCCGCCGTCCTGACAATTCTATAACAAATGACAGCTTGAACAAACCTCGCACCGCGGGTAAGCCTAAGGTTTCGTGGGCGTGCGGTCCCCAAACCGTGAGGAGGCTTGCGATGCGAGGCCGTCTGATGTTTGGCGCAGGGACGCTGGCCGCGGTTCTGGCCGTCGGGAGCTGCAAGGATGACGTCGGGCTGACTTCAATACCACCTGCGCCGGAGCGGTTCGTGGCGGTCCTGAGCGGCGCAAACGAGCCGACCCCGACCACGACCGGCGCGCAGGGGCTCGCGACGATTACCGTCAACGGTAACGTGCTCAGCTATCGGGTCGAGCTTTCGAACATCGACAGTGCGTTCCTGGCCCACATTCACCACAACGTGGCGGGCCTCAACGGCCCCGTCAGGGTGAATCTTTACGTGCCACCCCGTGTCTCCACTGACTCGAACTTCAGTGGGCTCCTGATCGAGGACACCGTGACGGTGGCGGATTCCATTTTGACGTTCATGCGGGGCGGGGCGGGGTACGTCAACGTGCACACCAAGCTGAACCCGGGCGGGGAGATTCGCGGGCAGCTCTTCCGATTCCAGTAACGTTGGACGTCGCGGGGCGCGCGACGTGGTCTCCGATCCGTCGGAGCCACGTCCCGCCCCACGTGTTCTCTCGACATCGATTGGAGGCGCACATGATCTTGTCGCGTTGGCATCGACTGCCTGCGCTGGGCGTGGGTCTACTCGGGCTGGCCTGCGGCGGCGGCGGCAGTGGTGGCGGTATGGGACCCTGCATGCCGGGCGCGGCGACGCAGCTCGTGAAGACGACCGGCGATCCCGCCACGTGGTACTTCAACAATCCGCTCCCCACGGCCTTGAGCGTCACCGCCCGCGACGCCAGCGGCTGTCCGGTTCCGGGCGTGACCGTAAACTGGGCCGTCGCGTCGGGTGGCGGCGGTGTCAGTCCGGCCCAGAGCACGACCAGCGCATCCGGCGTAGCGACCACGACGGACAGCATCGGGTCGACCTCCCCACAGACCGTCAGCGCGACGTTTACGGGTCTGCCGACGGCGGTGACGTTCACCGCGAGCGCGACCACACCGCCGGGGTCCGCCGCAGTGACCGTGAGCAACAACAACTTCAACCCTGACAACAGCGTCATTCAGAGCGGCGGTACCATGACGTGGACCTGGGCTGCCGGAGCGGACTTTCACAACGTGACCTTCACGAGCGGGCCGACGCCGCTGCCGCCGAGCTCGGCGACTCAGAACACGGGCTCCCATGCGGCCACGATCACCACCGTGGGCTCGTATGGCTACCATTGCACCATCCACGCCGGGATGGATGGGACGGTGAGGGTGGTGCACTAAGTAACACGAGCAGGGAGCGGGGAGCGGGTGCTTGCGGACCCGCTTCCCAGCGCCGTTCTTACCCCCATGGCGACGCGGCGAGTGATAACCCTGGTGGCGGGCGTGTCGGCGTGGGCCTGCAGCGGAGACACCACCCAGCCGCCTGGCCCGCCGCTCGACCTCATGAAGAGTGGCGGAGACGCACAGAACTGGTACTTCAACAACCGGCTCCCGACGCCGTTAAGCGTGACGGCGGTAGACGCGAGCAGCCGGCCGGTCCCCGGCGTCGTAGTGACATGGGCCGTAACGTCGAGCGCCACCAGTGGCGCGGTAAATCCTCAGCAGAGCACTACCGACGCGAGCGGCGTCGCCACCACCACCGATTCTCTCGGGTCCTCGACGATCCAGACGGTGAGCGCGAGCTTCCCCGGCATCCAATCCGCGGTCACGTTCACCGAGATCGGATCCGCGCCGCCGACATCCGGCGCGGTGGACGTGAGAGACGACAACTTCAATCTGCCGAATATCGTGGTGCAAACGGGTAGCGCTGTGACGTGGACCAGGACGGGCGTAAACCACCATAACGTCACCTTCGTCAGCGGCCCCGCGATTCTGGCCAAGATCTTCGAGACAGACCTCGAGACCGGGACGGTTGCGAGCCGCACGCGCACCTTCGCGGTCGTCGGGACATACAACTACTCCTGCACCAACCATCCCCCCAACATGAACGGCTCAGTGACGGTGGTGCACTGAGCGCCGCTAGACGACGACCCTTCCGATCGGGAGCTTCCTGATCCGCTTCCCCGTCGCCGCGAAGATCGCGTTGCACACCGCGGGCGCGATTGGCGGCACCCCCGGCTCGCCGGCGCCGCCCTGAGGGTCGTTGCTCGGCACGATGTAGACCTCGACCGCCGGCGCCTCGGGCATCCGGACTACGGGGTAGGTGTCGAAGTTTCCCTGCACCACGCGGCCCTTGTCGATGGTGATCTCGCCGTACAGCGCGGCGCTCAAGCCGAACACGATGCCGCCCTGCATTTGCGCCTCGACCTGGCCCGTGTTCACCGCCTGCCCGCAATCCACGGCGCACACCACCCGAGGGACGCGCACCGAGCCGTCCGCCTCGACCGACACTTCGGCCACCTCGACGCACACCGTCGGTCCCCATTCCGCGAGCGCGATCCCACGGCTGCGGCCCTGGGGGAGTGGGGAGCCCCAGCCCGCCTTCTCGGCCGCCAGCTCGAGCGTGCGGCGATGGCGCGGCTTGTCGCGCAGCAGCTCGCGCCGCAGCTCGAACGGGTCGCGGCCGCCGGCGGCCGCGATCTCGTCGAGAAAACACTCGGTCACGAAGCCGTTGTGCGACACGCCCACCGAGCGCCAGGGGCCAAGCGGGACGGCCGGCAGCGTCAGCGTGAGCTGGTCGACGAGCACGTTGGGGATCGCGTAGGGTAAGTCGATGGCGCCGTCGATCAGGCTGTCGTCGATCCCCTTCTCGAGCGGTCCGAACTTGAGCCGCAGCGGCGTGCCGGCGATGCGGTGGGTCCAGGCGACCAGCCGCCCCGCGGCGTCGAGCCCGGCGCTGAATCGGTTGTAGCTCGTGGGGCGGTAGAACCCGTTGCGCATGTCGTCTTCGCGGGTCCAGATCACCTTCACCGGCACTCCCGCCGCCTGCGAGACGCGAACCGCCTCGGAGACGAAGTCCGGCTCGAGCCGGCGCCCGAACCCGCCGCCCGAAAGGGTCGTGTGGATGCGGACTTTCTCCTTCGGGAGGCCGGTCACTTCGGCGGCCACCCGCTGCGCGTCGCCCTGATTCTGGGTCGGGGCCCACACCTCGCACTCGCCGGCGCGGACGTGCGCCGTGCAGTTCATCGGCTCCAGGGTGGCGTGGTGCACGAAGGGCACGTCGTACGCGGCGTCGATCCGCTTCGCCGCGCCGGCGAGGGCCGCGGTCGCATCGCCGATGGTTTGCGCCACGATGCCGGGCCGCGCGGCCAGCGCGAGCAGCTGCGCGCGGATGCTCGCCGAATCGAGCGCGCCCGAGTCTCCTTCGTCCCACTCGATCTCGAGCGCACGCCGTGCCTGGACTGCCTGCCAGTACGTATCCGCCACGACCGCGACGCCTGCGGCGCATCCAGCCGCCCACGCGCCGTTGGTGCCCAACCATGAGCTCGGCTCGAGCGTCACCACGTGACGCACGCCGGGCATCGCCTTCGCGCGGTCGGCGTTGACGCGCTTCACCCGGCCGCCCAGCACCGGCGACCGCTCGATGGATGCGATCAACATTCCCGGCACCTTCACGTCGATGCCGAACTGCGCGCTCCCGTCCACCTTGCCCGGCGTGTCGAGCCGCGTCACGCGCGTGCCGACCAAGCGGAAGTCCTTCGCATCCTTGAGTGGCGCGTCGGTCGGCACCGGGAGCGCCGCCGCCCGCGCAGCGAGCGTCCCGTAGGAGAGGCGTCGGCCGCTGGGGACGTGGGTCACCGTGCCTTTTTCGGCGCGGCACGTGGTGCGGTCGACCTTCCAGGCTTGCGCCGCCGCCAGGACGAGCATCTCCCGTGCGGTGGCGCCTGCCTTGCGCAGCGGTTCCCATGAGCTGCGGATCGCGTTGCTGCCGCCAGTGCGCATGATGCGCGACCAGCCGGCTGGATTCTCCGGCATGGGACCGAGCCGGATGGTGGACCAGTCGGCCTCGAGCTCCTCGGCCAGGATTATGGCGAGCCCGGTCTGGGCACCCTGGCCCATCTCGGACCGGTCGAGCGTGAGGGTGACGATCCCGTCGCTGCCGATGCGCAGCCAGGCGTTGGGGGCGAACGGGGGGGACGCGAGTCCTGTTGCCGCATGCGCACGCCACGGAAGGGCGAACGCGATGACTAGGCCCGTGGTGGTCTCGACGAACTCGCGACGAGTGATGCCGGAAGTCATGATCTCCTCCATTCCCCCTCTCCACGACGTGGAGAGGGGGTCAGGGGGTGAGGCCTACGCAATTTTCCCGATCGGCAGCTTCCTGATCCTCTTGCCGGTCAGCGCGAACAGGGCGTTGCACACGGCTGGCGCGATCGGCGGCGTGCCCGGCTCGCCGACGCCGCCCTGCGCGTCGGTGCTCGGCACGATGTGGACCTCCACCACCGGCATCTCCGCCAGGCGGAGCATCCGGTAGTCGTGGAAGTTGCTCTGCTGCACCCGCCCCTTGTCGATCGTGATCTCGCCCCACAGTGCCGCCGTCAGGCCGTACACGATGGCGCTCTGCATCTGCGCCTCGACGATGTCGGGGTTCACCACCGGCCCGCAGTCCACGGCGCAGACGACCCGGTGCACCCGCGGCGTTCCGTCGGACCCTAGCGAGACCTCGGCCACTTCGGCCACATAGGAGTCGAACGACTTGTACACCGCGATCCCGCGGGAGCGGCCCGCCGGGAGCGGCGTGCCCCAGCCCGCGTTGCTCGCGGCGAGGTTCAGCACGCCGAGGTGACGCGGCGCTTTACCGAGCAGGTCCCGGCGGTACTCGTAGGGATCCTTCTTGGCGGCGCTGGCCAGCTCATCGATGAAGGTCTCGACGACGAAGCCGTTGTATGAGTTGTTCACTGAGCGCCAGAAGCCGACCGGGATGCCCGTGTCCGCGAGCGAGTAGTCGACGTGGACGTTGGGAACGCTGTACGGCATTTCCACACCGCCCTCTACGGCCTCCCCGTCGAGCCCGTTCTTCACGGTGTCGGGGAACACCCGCGTCATGATGGACGGCGCCACGATCCGGTGGGTCCACGCCACCGGCTGGCCGCTCGCGTCGAGGCCGGCCTGCATCCGGTGCAAGCACGCGGGGCGATACTGCGCGTTCCGGATGTCGTCTTCCCGGGACCAGATCACCTTCACCGGGGTGCCGGTGGCCTTGGACGTCTCGAGCGCTTCCTGGATGAAGTCCAGCTCGAACCGCCGGCCGAAGCCACCGCCCAGATACGTCGTGTGCACCTTGACCTTCTCGGGCGGGACGCCGCCGATGCCGGCACCGACGCCCTGCGCCCCGGTCTGGAACTGCGTTGGCGCCCAGATATCGACACCACCCGGGCGCACGTGGGCGGTGCAGTTCATCGGCTCCATGGTCGCATGGGCGAGGTACGGCAGCTCGTAGACGGCGTCGAGCGTCGCC
>DATHKX010000146.1:0-3028 GCA_035488835.1 Gemmatimonadales bacterium | reverse complement strand
CCCATTGCTGCGTCGTTGTTCGATTTCGGGCTCACGTTCTTCCACACCGCCGCGGCGCTCGTCGCGAGCGGCTCGGGACCCTACTTCTATCTCCCGAAGCTCGAGAGCCATCTCGAGGCGCGCCTCTGGAACGATGTCTTCGTGTTCGCGCAGGACGCGCTCGGCATCCCCCGCGGCACGATTCGCGCGACGGTGCTGATCGAGACCATCCTCGCGGCCTTCGAAACGGACGAGATTCTGTGGGAGCTGCGCGACCATTCGGCCGGGCTCAACTGCGGGCGCTGGGACTACATCTTCAGCTACATCAAAAAGCTGCGCCGCCGCCCCGAATGCGTGCTCCCCGACCGGGCGCGCGTCACGATGGACCAGCCCTTCCTTCATGCCTATGCGGACCTGGTCGTCCGCACCTGTCACCGCCGCGGAATCCACGCCCTGGGGGGCATGGCGGCGCAGATTCCCATCAAGCGGGACGCGGCGCTGAACGCCCAGGCGCTCGAGAAGGTCCGGCAGGACAAGCTGCGCGAGGTGCGTCAGGGCCACGACGGCACCTGGGTCGCGCACCCCGGGCTCGTCCCCGTCGCGCGCGAAGTGTTCGACGCTCACATGCCCGGGCCCCACCAGATCGGTCGGAAGCGGGAGGACGTGCGCGTCACGGCGCGCGACCTGCTCGCGACCCCGGCGGGGGAGATCACCGCGGACGGCCTCCACACCAATCTGAGCGTCGCGCTGCAGTACCTCGCCGGGTGGCTCGGCGGCCTGGGCTGCGTGCCCATCAACAACCTGATGGAGGATGCCGCGACGGCCGAGATCTCCCGCGCGCAGGTGTGGCAGTGGCTGCGCCACGGCGCGCGTTTGCAAGATGGCCGGCTGGTAACTGCCACTATGGTGCAACAAATCATCGCCGAATTGGTGCAGGCCCTACCCGAACGGGTAGGGCCTGGGGGCCCCGGGCACGATAAGTTTTCGATGGCGGGCCGGATTCTGGCCGACCTCGCTACCGGCGCGGACTTTGCGGAGTTCCTGACGACGGTAGCGTATGAGCATCTGGACTGACACCGCTCGACCCATCACGGACGGGTACCATGGATAAGCAACAGTTCATCACCTCCCTCGAGCACGAGTGGAAGACCGGGAGCCGCTGGCAGGGCGTCACCCGACCATACACGGCGGGCGACGTGTACCGCCTGCGGGGCTCGATCGGCATCGAGTACTCGCTGGCCCGGTACGGGGCGGCCCGCCTGTGGCAGCTGTTCCAGGATGACGAATACGTCGCCGTGCTCTCCGCAGTCACGGGCAATCAGGCAATTCAGCAGGTGCAGGCGGGGCTCAAAGCGATCTACGTAAGCGGCTGGCAGGTGGCCGCCGACGCGAATAACGCGCTCGAGATGTACCCCGACCAGAGCCTCTATCCCTCCGATTCCGTCCCCGCCCTGCTGCGTCGCCTCAACAATGCCCTCAAGCGCGCCGACGAGATCGCGCACATGAAGGGCGACGAGGCGACCTACTGGTTTGCGCCGCTCGTGGCCGACGCCGAGGCGGGCTTCGGCGGGCCGCTGCACGCGTTCGAGATCATGAAGAACATGATCGACGCCGGGGCCGCCGGGGTGCACTTCGAAGACCAGCTCGCCTCGGTGAAAAAGTGCGGCCATCTGGGCGGCAAGGTGCTGGTGCCGACGAGCGAGTTCGTCACCAAGCTGGTGGCGGCGCGCCTGGCGACGGACGTGTGCGGGGTGGACACGATCCTGATCGCGCGCACGGATGCGAACAGCGCCACGCTGCTCACGACCGATTGCGACGAGTACGACCGGCGCTTCCTGACCGGCGAGCGGACGGCCGAGGGGTTCTTCCACGTGCGCGACGGCGTGGACGCGGCCATCGCGCGGGCGCTCGCGTATGCGCCATATGCCGATTTGCTCTGGTTCGAGACCTCGAAGCCGGATCTCGCGGAAGCGACGAAGTTCGCCGCGGCGATCCACGCGAAGTACCCGGGCAAGATGCTCGCGTACAACTGCTCGCCGTCGTTCAACTGGCGCAAGCACCTGAGCGACGCCCAGATCGCCGCATTTCAGAAGGAGCTGGGCGCGTTGAACTACAAATTCCAGTTCGTGACGCTGTCCGCGTTCCACGCGCTGAACCACAGCATGTTCGAGCTCGCGCGGGCGTACAAGGACAGAGGGATGGCCGCTTACGCCGAGCTACAGAATCGCGAGTTCGCCTCGGAGAAGGACGGCTACGCGGCGGTGCGGCACCAGGAGTTCGTGGGCGTCGGCTACTTCGACGAGATCACCCAGATCGCGACCGGCGGGCAATCGTCGGTGACGGCGATGGAGGGCTCCACGGAGCAGCAGCAGTTCCACGAGGCGTCTCCCGCGCGCCGGAAGGCGGCGGCGAAGCGATAGGCCTCGCGCAGCCACGCAAACCCGAGAGCCGGGCGGCCACGCGTCGCTCGGCTCTCGTCGTTGACAGGTTCGGCACGGAACCTACCTTGGGGTCATGAAGCGCTCGACGCTCTACACCCTGGCCGCGGTGTTCGCCGTCGCGGCGCTGTTTTTTTTCATGACCACGGCGCGCGCCAAGGTGCAATGCCGCGTATGCATGGAGTATCGCGGCCGGACCAACTGCGCCGCGGCCGTCGGACCGACCGAGCAGGCCGCCCGGGAAGGAGCGCAAAGCACCGCCTGCGGCCCGATCGCGAGCGGGATGGACGAGCAGATCGGGTGTTCGCGCGCCCCACCGGCGTCAATCCAGTGCCAATCCCGGTGAGAATACGTGGAGGAGAGCCGTTGCGTGGAAGACGTGGAGGGACGGCGTCAACGTCTCCCTTTTTACGGTTTCCCTCCACGTCTTTCCTTTACGTAGCTCCTCCACGTCTTTAGTATTTCGTCGTGTCCGACCTGTCGCTTCCCCGCACTCCCGTCCCCGCGAATCTGCTCTTGACGCAGGGGGCGTCCCAGCCGGGCCAGATCTTCGTGATGGAGCGGGTCCCGCACCACGACGGTCCGGAGACGGTCCTGGAGCTCCTGAACCG
>DATHKX010000145.1:0-5764 GCA_035488835.1 Gemmatimonadales bacterium | reverse complement strand
CGAGCGCTGGCGCGGGCTTCCGGTCCCCGCAGGCGATCGGTTCGCCTGGGAGCCGGATTCGACGTACATCCGCCGGGCGCCGTACTTCGACGGCATGCCGCGGACGCCGGCGCCGGTCACCGACATCCGCGGGGCGCGGGTACTGTGCCTCCTGGCCGACAGCATCACCACGGATCACATCTCGCCTGCCGGCTCCATCCGCAAGACCAGCCCCGCCGGCCAGTACCTGATCGGTCACGGCGTGAAGCCCGAAGATTTCAACTCCTACGGCGCGCGCCGGGGCAACCACGAGGTGATGGTGCGCGGCACGTTCGCCAACGTGCGTCTCAAGAACCTGATCGCACCGGGGACCGAGGGGCCGGTCACGCTGCACCTTCCCGACGGCGAGCAGATGACGATCTACGACGCCTCGGTGAAATACCAGGCCGAGGGCGTGCCCCTGATCGTAATCGCGGGGAAGGAGTACGGCTCAGGGTCGTCGCGCGACTGGGCGGCCAAAGGCCCCCGGCTGCTCGGCGTGCGCGCGGTGATCGCGCAGAGCTACGAGCGGATCCACCGGTCGAACCTGGTGGGGATGGGAATCCTGCCGCTGCAGTTCCTTCCCAACGAGACGCCCGAGAGTCTCGGCGTCACCGGCAAGGAAGTGTTCGAGATCGCGGGACTCACCGCCGTGCTCACGGAGGGATTCCCGCGCGGCAAGGAGCTGGTGGTCAAGGCGACGCAGCCCGACGACTCTAGCGCACAGTTCACGGTAACCGTCCGCATCGACACGCCGCAGGAGCTGCAATACTATCGGCACGGCGGAATCCTCGAGTACGTGCTGCGGGACCTGCTTGCGCAGCGCGCGAAGCCTTGACATGCCTTCTCGGTTCGTCTAGAGTGCGTTCCATGAACCTCGAAACCGCGATGCGGTGCCCGGCGTTTGTGATCAATCGGCGGTGCGCAGCTCCCTGAAACAGCCCGCTGGGCGGCATCCTGCTGCGCCGACGCCCCCCCGGAGCTGTCCCGGCGGGGGCGTCGGATTTCTGGAACCTAGGAAGGGTGAATGAAGCGATATCTGCTGGCGAGCGACTTCGACCAAACTCTCAGCTTCAACGACTCGGGGATCGTCCTGAGCGAGCTGCTGGGCATTTCCGACTTTCGCGAGAAGACCGCCGGACTGTCCCGCATCCACCTGGTGCAACAAGGGGCGGAGCTGGCGTATCTGCTGCTCCACGATCCGGAGTACCGGCGGGTGAGGAAGGAGCACCTCGTCGAGGTGGGCAAGCGAGTCCGACTGAAGCAGAATCTGAGCCTGCTCCCGCGCCTGCTCGGCGAGCTGGACGGGTACGACTTCGCGTTCTACGTCATTTCCGCGGCTCCGCAGGAGGTGATCCAGTCGGCGCTGGAAGGCATTGTGCCGCCGGACCACATTTACGGGACGCGGTTCCGCTACGACCCGACGTCGGGCGAGATCCAGTCGATCGAGCGCGTCACGGCCGGGTACGGCAAGGTGGCTCTGCTCGAGGAGCTCCGGGCGCAGCTGCCGGTGGGCCACGACCGGGTGATCTACGTGGGCGACGGCAGCTCCGACATTCACGTGATGCTGCACGTCAACCGTTTGAACGGACTTACGATCGCCGTCTCCGAGAACAAGTACCTCGCGCAGATTGCCAAGCGCACGGTCCTGAGCGATGATGCCGTGAGTGTGCTGGTACCCATCCTGGAGGACATCGTCGGCATGGACGCGGGCGGCATTCACGCGCTGTTCGAGTCCCGCGGGCTGGTACTGCAGGAATGGGATAAGGTGCAGACGGATCTCCTGACGATCCGTGATACGGACGCGGCGCCGCCGCTGGTCGTGTGAGCCGGGCGCGCGCGCATGCCTGACCTGATCGGGTGGCTCGCGACGGCCATCTTCGCCGCTTCCTACTTCTGCAAGCGAGCGACCACGCTGCGTCGTGTGCAGGGGTTCGCCGCTCTGGCGTGGGCGACGTATGGCGTACTGATCCACTCCCTCCCGATAATCGTGGCCAATGTCATCGTGGCCAGCCTGGCCTTCGGGTCGTCGCTGTGGCGACGACCGGTCGATCAGGCCTGACGACCGATCGCCCGCACGCGGGCCTCGAGCGCGAGCCGCTCGAGTTTCTCGATCGGAAGCGCCAGCAGCAGATCGATCCGCCGACTCAACAGCAGAAACGCGTCCTTGAACGCCGCCCGCTTCGTCGCATCGTCGCCCGCGACGTCGGCGGGGTCCGGCATCCCCCAATGAGCCAGGATCGGCTGGCCGGGAAAGATCGGACACGCTTCCTTGGCACGATCGCACACGGTGACCACGAAGTCCCAGGGCTCGCGCTCCAGCCCGTCGATGGTGCGGGGCGCGTGACCGGACCACGTAACGTTGTATTCACGCAAGGTCTCGATCGCGTGAGAATTCACGCGCTCGGCGGGGCGCGAGCCCGCGCTCTCGGCATGGAATCGTCCCCTGCCCTTCCAGTTAAGCAGCGCCTCGGCCATCTGGCTGCGGGCGGAATTCCCGGTGCAGAGAAAGAGAAGGCGGAACACGTCTATTCGAGTGGCTTCCGTGCCCGCACGAAGGCGCCCATGACCCGGCCGCCGACCTCATAGATCCGGGTCGGCTCGATGCCGATGGTTTCGAACCCGGTCGACCCGAGGAGCGCAGTGAACTCGGCCTCCGTCAGCGCTCCTGCCACGCACCCGACCCACAGCTCCATACTGCGGCGCACGGCAGGTGGCACTTCCCCCCGGACCACGACGTCCGACACCGCAAACCGGCCGCCCGGCTTGAGGACGCGGAACGTCTCGCGCAGGACCCGACGTTTGTCGGCCGAGAGATTGATGACGCAGTTCGAGATGATCACGTCCACCGACGCATCCGGCAGAGGGATCTGCTCGATTTCCCCCTTCAGGAACTCGACGTTCGTGACTCCCGCCTTGCGCTGGTTCTCTCGCGCCAGGGCGAGCATCTCGTCGGTCATGTCGAGCCCGTAGGCCTTCCCCGTCGGTCCCACGCGCTTGGCGGATAGCAGGACATCAATCCCGCCCCCGGACCCCAGGTCGAGCACCACTTCCCCCTCGCGGAGCTCGGCCAGGGCGGTGGGATTACCGCAGCCGAGTGATGCGAGCACCGCACCCTCGGGAAGCGTCGCCGTCTCGGCGGGATCGTAGAGGTTCGAGCTGACCGAGTCGCAGCCGCAGTTGCCGGCCCCCCCACAGCTCCCCCGCTCTCCACCGGCGACGCGAAGCGCCGCCTGTCCATACTTCTGCTGCACCGCCTGTTTGATCTCGTCGTGGCCCATCTAGTCACCCCTCCTCAAGTGCAGCAGGCCCGCGCGCAGCTCCCGGCGTGCTTTCCCGGCTTCACCTCGGAAGCGAACTCGGCGATCTCGTCGAGCGCGTCGCGGTTCAAGGCATAGTAGATCCAGCGGCCGTCTCGCCGGTCGCTCACCACGCCCGCGTCCTTCAGCGTCTTCAAATGGAAGGAGAGGCGTGACTGCGCCGCATCGAGCACGTTCTGCAGCTCGCACACACAGCGCTCCCCGTGCGACAAGAGCCGCACGATCTCGAGCCGGGTCGCATCGGAGAGCGCGCCGAACAGCTGGGCGGCTCGGCTGACGTCAGGAACGGTCGTGGTGGGCATGGCGAGCAATATATCAAGTTTTGTTGATGCGTCAATGAGCGCCGACGGGGCGCAGCCGCACATAGACCACCAATCCAACCGGGGTACGGCCACCATAGTCGGCTTCGAGGCTCGACGGGACAAAATTGACCGACCCGCGGGCGCCCACGCCGGCCGCGAGTCCTCCAATGGTTCCGATCGTCCGCAAGTAGCCCAGGGCCAGCGCGCCGACGTCGTAAGTCGCCCCGGCTGGCGCGGCGGGAACGACGAGATCTTCAGCGCTCTTTCGGACATACTCGGCACGGCCGAAGATGCTGTTCATTCCGCCGAGATCGAGGCTCGACTCGAGCACGAAACTATTCGACAACCGTCCGGAGCCGAGTGGGTCGTTCGCCCCCCAGATCAGCGCGCTCGCCCATCGTCCGTCCTTCCCGAACGGCTGCGTCGTGAGGGCCGAAACTCCGAACCGATGTAGTGATTCGTCCGGATGCAGCTGCTCCGGGCTCTTGAGGTAGGCATACCAGCCCGAGACGCTCCAACGAGGTCCCGGGTTCACGCTCACGCGTGCGCTGTATGAGTCGAGGCGGCGGCCAGCGTAGTCGAAATCGGTGCGATCGTCGTCCGGCTCCCGGCCGTTGAACCACGACGCCTCGAGCTTCACCGCGCGGGTGAACGCACCAACGGTGACGACGCCGAACGTGATATGTGTGCCGTCCTGCCAATGGTGGGAAATCGGAGCCAGTGGATCGTCGGCGGCCGAGGGCCGGTGTGGGAAGGCGACGGGTCCAACGGCGGGCTCGCCGACGGGTGCGAGATAGAGCGAGAGCCCGACATTCCGGGCCACCGGCCGCTCGTACAGCGCCGCCAGCTCCATGAAGAGGTCGTGCGGATGCTGCCGGTCGTGCAGCGCTGCGCCGCGGTAGGTCTCACCCGACTGGACGAGCAACGGGTAACCCCGACTGCCGATGGTCCACGGCTCGGCGCTGAGCATGGCCCGGAGTTGCAGCTGTCCGGCACCGAGCGGTCTGGTCGCAACCGCCATAGCCCAGTTCACAACGCCCAGCTGGCTACTGCCGCGGGATCCCCCCTGCCAATCGTACTGGAAAGAGCCCTGCCCATGCAGCATGAGGGTCCAACGGCCGAGCATGTAGTGGGCGGCGTGCATCGGGGAAGCGTCGGGCAGCCACGAGGTGCCGGACCCCATCCGTGACTCCGGGATGCCGAGCGGTCCCTCATTCATGTTCATCGAATGCTGCATGTGCAGCTGTGCTCGAAGCGGCCACGTCGCGCAGGCGACGAGCGCCAGTAACAGCCTTCGCATCTCCGGGTCTCCTCAAGCCAAAGTCGCGCGCGCGCCGCATGCGCCGCGCGGACACACCACACCTGGGATGGCCGACTAGGCTTGAGGAGGTGGAGCGAGCGGTGGAGCGAGGTAGGAAATCAGCGCGGAGCTCGGTCCCGCAGCGACACCGCGCGACGCCACCCGCGGTGCGATCGGGAGGTTAACCCAGACCGGCGCGGCGGTCCCACCCGTCGGGCAGGTGCCGCCGGCTGCGCACCCGGGGGCCGCGGCATCCACATGACAAGCGCCGTGCCCCGCCGACGCGGCCGCGAGGGTCGCGACCCCAGGGTGATGCGTCCGGTGCGGGTTGGTGCTGTGCATCGCGCACGGTGCCGCGGCTTCGGCGAGGAGGGAGGCACACATGGGCGCGCCACCGGCTTGGGCGGCCGCCGCGAGGGCGACGGCTGCGGCAAGCGTTCGCACCATCGGGGGATGACGGTAACGGGGCTTCACGTCGTCAATATACCCCGCTCGCCACACGCCGGCCGCGCCACAGCAGCTGGGCGTTCAGCGCTACGACCACGGTCGATGCCGACATGAGCACCGCGCCGAGCGCCGGTGAAAGCAGGATCCCCGCGTTGGCCAGCACGCCGGCCGCGAGCGGGATCGCGACCGCGTTGTAGCCCGTGGCCCACCAGAGGTTCTGCACCATCTTACGATACGTGGCCCGAGCGAGCTCCACGATGACCGGCACGTCGCGTGGATCGGACCGCACGAGCACGATGTCCGCGGACTCGATCGCCACGTCGGTGCCCGCTCCGATCGCGATCCCGACGTCCGCTGCGACGAGGGCGGGGGCGTCG
>DATHKX010000144.1:0-14964 GCA_035488835.1 Gemmatimonadales bacterium | reverse complement strand
CTGTGTTTCTGGCCCGACGCCAAGGACGGCAAGCCGCACATCATGCACGGAATGGCGAAGCAGATCACTGTCAGCTAGAACGACACAGGCCGTGCCCCCCTCGCGGCAGCCCAGCGGGCGCCCGCCGCTCGGGAGGCACGGCCTGCGTCGTTCTGGTTACCGTCAGCTCAGAACACCCACCTCAATCCTGCCTGCAGCTGGCGCGGGTCGCCGAGCCCCGAGCGGATGGTCCCGTCGAAGTTCTTGTAGATCGTGGAGCCCGGGTCCCGAAAGTTATCAGCGTTTGTGACGTTGAAGACCTCGATCATCGCCTCGAGCTGCCCCCGTGCGCCCGCCGGGAAGGGCCGCGAGATGCGGATGTCCCAGGAGAAGTAGGCGTTATCCTTGCGGATGGTATTCCGCAACAGGATGTGACCATCGGCACAGATACGCTGCTGGGGGCTTACCGCCCGGATGCCGCTGGGCTGGTTGCCAATGCACTTCTCGGACGTCGGCTGGGCCGAGTAGTAGCTCACGCGGTTGTTGAAGTAGAACCCGAAGACCTTGGCCAGCATCCAGCCGTTGACGCGGTGCCGCTGGTCGCGGTCGCTCCAATTGTACTCCCGGCCGAGCGAGTCGACCTTCGCGTAGCGCAACGTGAACGGATCACGCTCGTTGTCGTCGTCCGACTTGTCGAACGAGAGCGTGTAGTTCACATCGAACTGGAGCCGCGGATCGAGCACGCGCCTCAGGCCCACGGTGACACCGTTGTAACGGGACTTCGCGCTGCTCTCGACGGTCCACAGGGTGCCGATGTCAAACGGCCCCCCGGTCGCGAACCCGCCGAACGGATTGCCGAACGTCGAATCGTTGCGGTTGATGAACCGCGTCAGGTGATCGCCGCGTGCGTGGGTATAGCTGATGGAAGCCGACAGGTCGTTGGCAACCTGCCGCTCGTACCCCACGGTCAGATTGATCGTGCGGGGGTTCTGGAAGTGCCGGTCGAACACATACACGTCCGGCACGAACGGAGTGCCGGTCGTTGGCGGCAGCAGGCTGTCGTAGGCAGGAACGGGAAGGCCGAACACGTTCGATCCGAACCGCGTTTGCCCCAGCGAGCCGTTGGTGCTGCGGGCACTGGCGAGGTTCAACCCGGGGATGCGTGCGTAGTAAATCCCGGCGTTGAAGCGGAGCACCTGTCGCCCATCGGCGTTCGGGTCCCAGGCGATGCCCAAGCGGGGTTGCCACATCTTCTTGTCGGAGGGAATCGTGCCGTCCGACGGGAAGGTGAAGCTCCCCCGCGCGTTAGTCACCGTCGAATCGATCCACCGGGCGAAGTAGACCTGAGAGGGGGGCGTGATGGGGTCCGGCTCGATCTGGGCTTCCCACCGCAGCCCGTAGTTCAGGGTCAGCTTGGCGGAGGGCTTCCAGGTGTCCTGCAGGTAGAGCGCGAACTCGTTCTGGGTAATCGTTTGCGTGCCCGCCTGCTCCACTGTCGTCGAGCCGACACCCGCCTGCTGCAGGTAGAGGTTCACCGGACCGACTGGCACGCCAGTCGGACACGTTCCCGTGCTGGTCGTGTCGCCGGTGGAGCATTCACGATACCCCGACCCGAGCGTCACGTACCGGATAAATCCCGTGACGCTATTGAACGCAATGCGCCCGTTGGCGAAGCCCACAAAGACCTGCGTGGTCGCCGTGCGGTTCCACTCGCCCCCGAGCTTGAACAGATGGTTACCGCGCGCGACGGACACGTTGTCGAGCAGCTGGACGCGCGTGTCGTGGTCGTCGCTGATCGGTAGGAAAAACGGCATACCGATGCGGAACGCACCCGTGGTGTCGATGTCGGTGTCGTGGAACGGGACCGCGGCACCGAAGATCGACGAGACGCCGGTGGTGTCGCCCAGATGATTGATCGGTCCCGTATAGGGACGAGGCCGATCCTCGCGGGAATACTGGAACCGGAGCTCGTTCGACGTCCGCGACGACAGGAAGGAGACGAGGCTTCCGTTCACGGCATGGGACCGATCCTTTTCCAATCCGTTCGCACTCACGCCCCACGTGTCCACGTCGAACGTGCCGTTCTTCTGCTCGGACCAGGTGTAGTTGTACTTGAGCGACAGGTTGTGACGATCGGACAACCGGAAGTCGAACTTTGCCAAGGCCGCCCGCGCGTTGTTGGTGCGGGAGATCGGGGTGAAGTCACTCGCGAGCTCGGGATACCGGGCAGCGAGGAACGTCACCAGGGAGTCGTACGCCGGCGTGGACACCCGGTTTTTCTGCTTCACCTCGTCGTAGATTTGCTGGTCGTAGGCCAGAAAGAAGAACGCCCGGTCCCGCTTGATGGGCCCACCGAGAGTGAATCCGAACTGATTCTGCGAAAAGTCCGGCTCGAACTTCGTGATCACGCCGGTCGGGGAGGTGTGCTCAGGCGTTCCCGAGACGGCGTCGAACTTCCCGAAGTAGTGCACCGTCCCCCGCAGATCATTCGTGCCCGACTTGGTGATCACGTTCACAAAACCGCCGGAGGAGCGCCCGAACTCGGCGTTGGCCCCCCCGGCGATCACCACGAGCTCCCGGACCGCATCGAGGTTGAAGGTAAACGCCGGCCGCTGCCCACCGCGCTGCTCGCCAAAGAACGGATTGTTGAAGTCCGCGCCGTCTACCGACACGTTGTTGTGAATGCCCCGCTGTCCGGCCACCGTCAGCTCGTCGCCGTCCGGTCCCTGGACGATGGCGACGTTGGGCGTCAGCAGGGTGAGATTGATGAAGTTGCGGCCGTTGTTCGGCAGGCCCGTCACGGCGGCGGCGGACAGCGGCGTCGCGGCCGCGGACTGGGTCACATTCACCACCGGCTGCGTCGCCTCAACCGTCACCGCGGCGAGGGTGACCGCCGCGAGCGGCAGCCGCAGCGCCACCGTCTCGCCGACCCCCAACGAGATCCCGGTCCGCTTCACCTCGGCATAGCCGACCGACCGTGCGGTCACGTCGTACGTGCCGAGCGGGAGCAATGTCCCGGTGAAGTTGCCCGCCGCGTCCGTCGACAGGGTGCGTGTGAAGTTGGTCTGCCCTTCATGCAGGATGACCGTCGCGTTGGCGACGGGCGCGCCGTTCGGGTCTGTGACCACACCGCGGATGATGCCGGTCGTGGCTTGGCCTTGGGCGCCGAGCGGCGCAGGGGAGCCGAACAGCACCAGCACCGCGCCGACCACGATACATGAGAGGCGCGCAAGGAAGCGGGTTCCGCACGTCATGACCGAGAGCCTCCGGGGAGGTGGTTCCGCATTAGGGCGGGGTTGAATTAGCACCGGAACGAAACGGGCGCAAGAAGGCCGCGGATCGCTCATCTTATAGCCGATGCAAAATCCCGACATCGCCCGGCTGTTCGACGAGGTGGCGGACCTCCTCGAGATCCAGGACGCGAATCCGTTCCGCGTGCGCGCCTACCGCAACGCCGCCCGCACCATTCGGGATTTCCCCGAGCCGATCGCCGACCTGGTGCGCACGGGGACCAGGGACCTGACCGACATCCCCGGCATCGGGGACGACCTGGCCGAGAAGATCACGGCGATCGTCACCACCGGTGAGCTGCCGCTCCGCAAGCAGCTCGCGAGCAAGCTGCCCGCGGGGCTGCTCGACCTGTTACGCATTCCCGGCCTCGGGCCCAAGCGCGTGAAGCTGCTCTACAAGAAGCTCAAGGTGAAATCGGCCGCCGACCTCGCCGCGGCGCTCGACAAAGGCAGGATCCAGAAGCTCAAGGGCTTCGGGCCGAAGATGGAAGAGAAGATCCGCGCGGGGCTCGGCCAGGCGCAGGCCGGGGAGCGGCGCATGCTCCTCAACGAAGCCGAGACCCAGGCCACCGCGGTGCTGGCGTATCTCGAGGCGGGCGGGGGCATCGCGCAGATCGAGGTGGCGGGGAGCTACCGGCGGCGGCGCGAGACGATCGGGGATCTGGACATCGTCGTCACGTCGGAACGGAAAGACAGCGCTAAGGTGATGGATCGGTTCGTCACGTACGGTGACGTGGCGGAAGTCATCTCGAAGGGCGAGACGCGCGCTACCGTGAAGCTCCGGGGCGGGCTCCAGGTGGACCTGCGCGCCGTGGAGCCCGACGCCTACGGTGCGGCGCTGCTGTACTTCACGGGCTCCAAGGCCCACAACATCGAGCTCCGTAAGATCGCCCAGGAGAAGGCCTACAAGCTGAACGAGTACGGCCTGTTTAAAGGCACGCGGCGTGCCGCCGGGAAGACCGAGCAGGAGATCTACACGAAGCTCGGCCTCGACTGGATTCCGCCGGAGCTGCGCGAAGCGCGCGGTGAGATCGCGCTCGCCCGCGAGCACCGGCTGCCCCACCTCGTGGACGTGAAAGACATCCGCGGCGACCTGCAGATGCACACGAGCGCCACCGACGGAAAGGGGACCATCGAGGACATGGCCCATGCCGCGCGCGCCCTGGGCTACCAGTACATCGCTATCACGGACCACTCGAAGCGTGTGACGATGGCGCTCGGGCTCGACGCGAAGCGGCTGCGGGAGCAGTGGAAGGCGGTCGACGCCTGGAACGCCAAGAGCCGCGGCTTCACGATCCTCAAGAGCGTGGAGCTCGACATCCTCGAGAATGGGAAGCTCGACCTGCCGGACGACGTGTTGGCGGAAGCGGACTATGTCGTCGCCACCATCCACTACGGGATCAATCAAAGCGAGCAGGAGCTGACCCGGCGGCTGGTGGGCGCGGCGGAACACGCGTGGGTGGACGCGATCGGACACCCGACGGGGCGTCTCGTGGGAAAACGCGAGCCCTACCCCTTCGACTTCGATGCCCTGTGTCGTGCCTGCGCGGCGACGGGTTGCCTGCTCGAGCTGAACGGCCACCCCGAGCGCATGGATCTCCCCGACACGCTCGCGGCGGCGGGCAAGCAGCACGGCGTCCGGTTCGTGCTCTCGACGGACAGCCACCAGCCGGGGAACCTGCCGTTCATGAAGTACGCGGTCTATCTCGCGCGCCGGGCGGGGCTCGAGGCGGGCGACATCCTCAACACCCGGCCGCTGGCCGAGTTCAGGAAGGGGCTGAAGCGGGCGAAGCCATGAGCTCGAGCTGCACCACCGGGGCGAAGCTCTTGCGGTGATGGCACGTGAAGCCGAACGCCGCGAGCGCGGCGAGGTGGTCGGGCGTGCCGTAGCCCTTGTTGCTCGCCCAGGCGTACGAGGGATGCCGGGTCGCTAAGAGCTCCATCAGGCGATCGCGCACGGTTTTCGCGATCACCGACGCCGCGGCGATCGAGTGGCAGTACGCGTCGCCGTCCACGATCGCTTCGTGGGCGCGGCCCAGCTCGGGACAGGGCAGGCCGTCCACCAGCACGAGGTCCGGCGTCAGGGCGAGTCGCCCCAGCGCGCGTTCCATCGCGAGGATGCTGGCCCGGCGAATGTTCAAGCGGTCGATCTCGCGCACGCTCGCGGCGCCCACGCCGATCGCCAGCGCGCGGGCCCGCACCACCAGGGCCAGCCGGCTGCGCTTCGCGGGGGGCAAGAGCTTCGAGTCGCGCAGTCCACGAATGAATTTGCAATGGGGAGGAAACACGACGGCCGCGGCCACCACCGGACCAGCCAGGGGACCGCGGCCCGCTTCGTCGACACCGGCGACGACTCCGCCCCCCGCTCGCCAGAACGCGATCTCGCGCTCGAGCGTGGGGCGGGGGCCTTTCACGCCTCTTGCTTCTCCGCCGTCTCGGGTACGATGACGCCGCGCTTCTCGCGGATCCGCGCCGCTTTGCCGGCCAGTCGCCGCAGGAAGTAGAGCTTGGCGCGCCGTACGCGCCCCTTGCGCACCAGCTCGATCTCCCCGATCAACGGCGCGTGCAGGGGGAAGATGCGCTCGACGCCGACGCCCGCCGAGATCTTGCGAACGGTGAACGTCGCGTTGATCCCGGCACCGCGGCGCCCGATGCAGACACCCTCGAACGCCTGCAGTCGCTCCTTGTCGCCCTCGCGTACCCGCACCATCACGCGGACGGTGTCGCCCGGATCGAATGCGGGGATGTTGCTCTTGAGCCCCTCGCGCTCGATCGCCCGTAGTCTATTCATGACTGTATCCCTCTATCCGTCCGTCTAGTCGTCCCGCTTCGCCCACAGATCAGGCCGCCGTTCCCGCGTCAGCCGCTCGGCCTCGGCCTGGCGCCACCGCGCGATTTGCGCATGATCTCCGCTCAACAATACCGCCGGCACATCCATTCCGCGATAGCTGGGCGGGCGCGTATAGCTCGGCGGCGACAGCAGCCCCTCGTAGTGCGAGTCCGTAGCGGCTGACTCGTGATCTCCCAGCGCTCCCGGGAGCAACCGCACCACCGCATCCAGCACGCACAGCGCCGCCGGCTCACCACCCGACAACACGAAGTCGCCGACCGACAGCTCCTCCGCCCCCAGCCCGTCCGCCACGCGCTGGTCCACGTCCTTGTAGTGCCCGCACAGCAAGGTCAGCTGCTGGCCCACCGCGAAGCGCACGGCGTCGCGGTGGTTGAACGGCCGCCCGCGGGCCGACAACACCACGATGGGCGGCCCGGTCCGCAGGTCCTCCACCGCTTCGAAGAACGGCTCGGGCTTGAGCACCATCCCGGCCCCGCCACCGTACGGGGCGTCGTCCACCGTCTTGTGCCGGTCGTGCGTGTAGTCGCGCAGCTGCACGACCCGGTAGCGCACCAGCCCCTGCGCCGCCGCACGTCCCAGGATACTGGCCCGCAGCGGCGCGTCGAACACCTCCGGGAAGAGCGTCACGACGTTAATCGCCAGCATCGGTCTCTTCCACGGCAACGAAGTGATCCCGCCACGGTTCCACCACCGCGCGCGACTTCACCCCGACGAACGAGAGCAGCCACTCACGATGGTATGCGCGCCGCCGCGCTACGATCAGCGGTCCCGCCACGACCTGACGCTCCTCGTTCACGACCAGCAGCCGGGCCTTCGGCGTGAACACCGCACCCGGATTCTCCACGAGGGGAAACACTGCGACCTCCCCCCGCTGCCCGTGCGGCTTGCGCACGCGCCCGACTAGGCGGGCCGTTTGCCCAGCACTCCCGCCTTCTTCAGCAGCGAGCGGACCGTGTCGGTCGGGAGCGCCCCCTTGTCGAGCCAGGCGCGCGCCTGCTCCGCATTTACCTGGATATCGGCCGGGTTGGTACGCGGGTTGTAATGGCCCAAGGTCACGACGAACCGCCCGTCGCGAGGCGAGCGCGAATCCGCGACGACGATTCGGAAATAGCTCTGCCCCTTCCGCCCCACGCGCCGCAGTCGAATGCGAGTTGCCATAGCGTGCCTACGTCCTTTTCAAAAGCTTCCGCATCTGCTGGAACTGCTCCAGCAGCCGGTTGACTTCCTGTACGGTACGCCCCGCGCCCTTCGCGATCCGCAGCCGCCGCGATCCGGTGAGCACCGAGGGATCGGCCCGCTCGCCCGGCGTCATCGAGAGGACGATCGCCTCGACGTGCTTCAAACGCCGGTCGTCGGCGTTGACCGCCTTGAGCGCCTGCGCGTTCACGCCCGGCAGCAGACCGAGCACCTGTTTGATCGGTCCCATCGCCTGCATCTGCTTCAGCGCGACGAGAAAGTCCGCGAGATCCATCCCCTGTTTCGAGCGCGCCTTTCGCTCGAGACGCTGCGTCGCCTCGGCATCCATGGTGGCGGCCGCCTTCTCGACCAACGCCACGATGTCGCCCTGGCCCAGGATCCGGCCCGCCACCTGCGCGGGGTTGAACGGCTCGAGCGCCTCCGGCTTCTCCCCGACGCCGATGTACTTGATCGGCACGCCGGTCACGCCATGAATCGAGAGCGCCGCCCCGCCCCGCGCGTCGCCGTCGAGCTTCGTCAGGATCGCGCCGGTCAACCCGACGCCCTCCTGAAAGCCGCGCGCGATCCGAACGGCGTCCTGCCCCGTCATCCCGTCCACCACGAGCAGCACCTCGCGCGGGCTCGTCGCCGCACGCAGCGCCTTGAGCTCGTCCATCAGCTCCGCGTCGATCTGCAGCCGGCCGGCCGTGTCGACGATGACGGTGCGGCAGCGTGCTCGCTCCGCCTCGCGCAGGGCGTCCCGCACCAGCTCGACCACGTTTCCCGCGACCGTCAGGGAGTCCTTTAGGGTTTCCCGTTTCCCGAAGACGGGAACGCCGACCTGCTCACCCAGCTGTCGCAGCTGTTCGGCAGCCGCCGGGCGATAGGGATCGGCCGCCACCAGCCCCGGCGCCTTCTGCTCGAGCTTCAACCGCCGCGCCAGCTTCGCCGCCGTGCTGGTCTTTCCCGAGCC
The DNA here is from genome assembly GCA_035488835.1 of Gemmatimonadales bacterium. Lineage (GTDB taxonomy): Bacteria > Gemmatimonadota > Gemmatimonadetes > Gemmatimonadales > GWC2-71-9 > AG41. The sequence continues at coordinate 6,695 of DATHKX010000144.1, read as the reverse complement.
CTGCAGCCCGACCAGCAGTATCACCGTCGGCCCGACGGATGCAAAGTCGAGTCCCCGCTTCGTGCCCCCCAGCAGTGCCGCGATCTCGTCGTGCACGAGCTTCACGACCTGCTGGCCGGGACTCACGGTCTTCACGGCGAGCGCCCCGATCGCCCGCTCGCGCACCCGCTCCACGAACCCGGTCGTGACCTCGAAGCTGACGTCGGCCTCGAGCAGGTGGCGCCGGATCTCGCGCAGCGCCTCGGTCACGTCCTGCTCTGACAGCACTCCCCGACCGGTGAGGCGCTTCAGAGCGGCGGTCAACCGTTCGGAGAGGGCCGTAAACATAAGCCTACGAAACTACTTAGCGAGTTGCCGGAATCCAAGTGGGGGGATCAACGCGCGGCACGGGTGACGCGGATCGTCGGCACCCGTTTCCAGCCCGCCCAACCCGCCGGGGCGTCCACCAGTCGCACGACGTGTATGCTGCTGACCAACAGCTGCTTGATCTCCGAGCGCCGGGCCGTCGAACCGCCCGACCGGCGTTTCGCCCATGCGCGCCCCAGTCCCTGCGCGAAGCGCGCGGCCGCCGCCTTGTCGTCCCACAGCGTGTACCACACGAGCGCGTCCCCCCCCGCCCCCCCCGCCCCCCCCTTCCCCCCTGCGCTCCTGCGCCCCAGCACCTGGTAGCGGTCGCCATCCCAGCCCGCCGCGAAGAGAGCGGCGGCGCTGTCATCGCCCAGATGCTGCTGCAACAGGAGGCGGATCTCGAACTCGCCCAGCCCGTCCTCGTAGCGGACCGTATCACGCCCGTGCGACTCGAACGCCAGCGCATCGGGGCGGTCCCCGGCCACGTACCGCGCGGGGTGGAGGATCTGCTCGGTGGAGATGGGCATGAGCACGCCGTAGGGCTGCTTCCCGGGGTACTCGTGGTCGAACCAGCGCACGAACTCGGCGCCGCCCAGGTACGGGAAGATCAGGCTCTCGCGCAGCCACAGCGGCGCCTTCCCAAACACCTTCATTTGATCCTGCCGCCCGCCCAGGGCCGTCCGCAGGTCCCAGAAGTTGGGCAGGCTCTCGATCTTCTGCTCCGGCATGAGCACCAGGATCTGCGCGAGCGTCGCCTGCCCCTCGAGGATCGCCTGCGCCGCGCTGCGGCGATCGTTCTGACGCTTGAGCTCCACCAGCGAGTCGAGATTCAAATACTGGTGCTGCAGCGCGTGCACCAGCTCGTGCGAGATCACGATACGTGCCTGGCTGGGATCGATGTCGGTCGGGATGTACAGGGCGTTCGAGTCGGGGTCGAAGTACCCCGCCACCTGCTCGGTCAGGAGATCGACCATGGTGCGGCGCAGGTCGAGCGAATCGGGGATCAGACCGAACAGCCGGTACGCGGCCTGCGCGCCCTCGAGCTCGGCGGGTGGCAGGTCGTCGTCAAACTTGTGGATGACGTAGTCCCGAACTTGCGCGCGGCTGCGACGCAGCACGACGGGACGCTGGCGAAACCGCAGGCGCGTGGCTCGCTCGACGGCGGGGATCATCTGCTGCACGGCCTGCTTCAGCTCGGCCTCGCTCTGGACCTCCCGCGCCCGCTGCTCGCATCCGGTGCTGCCCATCGCTCCGACGACCGCCACCGCGGCCAGCCACGCTCGCGTCACGCCTGCCACTCGATCCCCTTGCCGACGGCGACCCCCACGACGCGGGCGACCTCTTGGCCGCCGACGATGATGCCTTGGTGCTCGAGCTCGGCGCGGAGCAGCTGGTCGAGCTCGGCGCGGCGCTCGGCCAGGGTCGGCGGCACGGTCTCCGTCACGTCACCAGCCCCTGTGCCGCCTGTTGCCGCCGCCTGCCGCCCGCTGCCGCCCAGCATCTTTTCTATCTCCGCGCCGATCCGCTCCAGCATCGGAAAGATCTCCGCCATGAGGTCCTCCGCGGGCTCCTGTCGCGGCTGTTCGTGCGTCAGACCGCGCCGGATCATGGCGTCCACCTTGCGCCGCTCGCGGATCAGGCGGTCGAGCTCCGGCGAGACGCGGGCAGTCGCCTGCGCGTGGGCGCAGGCCTCGTCCAGCACATCGATGGCCTTATCGGGGCGGGCCCGGTCGGGGACGAACCGGTCGGTGAGAACGATGGCGGCCTTGAGCGCGTCGTCCGTGATCGCGACGGCGTGGTGGCGCTCGAGGCGGGGCCGCCGGGCGACGAGCACTTCCCACGTTTGAATGGCGTCGAGCTCTTCCACCAGGACGGGCTGGAAGCGGCGCTCGAGCGCCGGATCACCGCGGATCCATTTGTCGTACTCGCCCCCCGTGGTCGCGCCGACGATCCGGATGTCGCCCCGCACCAGGGCGGGCTTCAACATGTTGGCGGCATCCATAGCGGCGCCCAGCGCGGTGCCCTGTCCGATGAGGTTGTGCAGCTCGTCGACGAACAGGATCAGGTCCGGGTCGGCGGACAGCTCGCGGACGAGCTTACGGATGCGCTCTTCGTACTGACCGCGGAACGTGGTGCCCGCGAGCAGCGCGACGTGGTCGAGCGCGATCACGCGCACGTCCTTCAAGGCCGGCGGGACGTCCCCCGCGGCGACCCGCTGGGCGAGCCCCTCGACGATCGCCGTCTTCCCGACCCCGGCCTTCCCGATCAGGGCGGGATTGTTCTTGCTCTGACGCAACAGGATGTCCACCACCCGCGCGATCTCGGCGTCGCGACAGCGCACCGGCTCCAGGTCGCCGCGCCGCGCCTGCGTGGTGAGATTCACCCCCACGCGCTCGAGCACCTCTCCCGAGTCGAACAGCCCTTCGAACGGATCGCCCATTCAGGTCAAGCGGCTCCCAGGAATCGCCGGTACCAGTCATAGATCGCGGGACCGAACACGAAGGCCACCGCGGCTCCCATGGCGAGGAATACCCCGAACGGGACGTGACGCTTCCGTTTCCCCAGCATGAGCAGCGGGACGTACACGAGGCTACCGAACAGCGCGCCCGCGAACACCGTCAGCAGCACCCCCTTCCAGCCGACGAACGCCCCCACCATCGCCATCATCTTGATGTCGCCGCCACCCATCGCTTCTTCCTTGAAGACCCAGCCCCCCACCAAGCCGACGGCGTACAGCAGCGCGAAGCCGGTGGCCGCACCCAGCACCCCTTCGATGAAGCCCGGGACGCCCGCCGTCAGCGACAAGCCGAGCCCGAGGACCAGCCCGGTCCAGTTGTACTCGTCGGGGATGAGGTAGTGGCGCGCATCGGTGATGGCGATACCGAGGAGAATGGTGCCCAGCACTCCGGCCTCGACAAAGCGGGCCGTCGGTCCGTAGGCCAGCATGGCGGCGATCCACAGGACCGCCACGACCGCCTCGATGACAGGGTATTGAATGGAGATCGGCTGCCCGCACGAGCGACATCGCCCCCGCAGCACGAGCCACGAGACCACGGGCACGTTGTCCCGCCACGCGATCCGGCGCCCGCAGCGCGGGCAGGTCGACGGCGGGTGGAACAGCGAGCGCTGCTTCTTGTCCTCCTTGGCAAGCCGCAAAATGCAGACGTTGAGGAAGCTCCCGAGACAGAGCCCCAAGAGTCCGGCGCCGACGAGCAGGATCGGATCAACGGCCACGCGTCACCTCATAGAGCAGGATACCCGCCGCTACTGCGACGTTGAGCGACTCGGCGCCCTGGGCCAGCGGGATCGCCACGCGCTGCGCGGCGACGGCGTTGAGCTGCGGGCGGATGCCCGCCCCCTCGTTTCCCACGATCACCGCGATGGGTCCGTCCACCCGCCCCGCTCCCGCCTTCCCTCGTCCCCGGTCCAGCGCCCGGTGCAGGGGCACACCATCCGCGGCGCTCGCCCACAGGGTCAGGTCATGTTCCCGCGCCCACGCGATGAAGCCGCTGTCGTCGAGCGACACGATGGGGTGGCGGAAGGTAGCTCCCATGGCGGCCCGCAGCGCCTTGGGGCTGGTCGGGTCGGCCGTGCCCCGGAGCACGACCGTGCCCGCGGCTCCGAGCGCGTGGGCCGTCCGGATGAGCGTGCCGACGTTACCCGGATCCTGCACACCGTCGATCACGAGCGCCACCGCCCCCGGAGGTAGCGCGAAGTCGCTCGCGGCCCAGCGCCGCGGCTCGATGACGGCGATGATCCCCTGCGGCGTCTCGGTGTCGGCGAGTTGGGCGAAGACGCGCGCGGGGACCTCCTCCACCTCTACGGCGTGGCTCTGGAGCTCCGCGACGAGCGCCGTACCGCGCGCGGTGCGTGCCAGGTCGGGGGCGACCAGGGCCCCCTTGAACGCCACTCGGGCGGCGAGCGCCTCCTCCACGAGCCGCACACCCTCGATCAGGGCGAGGCCGCGCCGGCCGCGCGCCTTGCGGCGTTGGAGATCACGTATCGTCGATTGCAGATTACTGGCGATGAGTCTCCTCGAGCATTCCCGGCCGCGACCGAGCATTCAATATGCGAAGAAGCGTGGGACGGGCGCTACGTGAAAATCGCCCTCACCATCGCGGGATCGGACTCGGGCGGCGGCGCCGGCATCCAGGCCGACCTCAAGACGTTCCACCAATTCGGCGTGTTCGGCACGAGCGTGATCACCGCCGTGACGGCCCAGAACACGATCGGGGTTCGGGCGTGGGAGCCGGTCCCGGTCGAGCTCGTCACCCGCCAGCTCGACGCGCTCGCCGACGACCTCCCGCCCGTCGCGGTGAAATCGGGCATGCTCGGCTCCGCCCCTCTCGTGGAGGCGGTGGCCGACGGGATCGCGCGGCGGCGGCTCCCGAACTACGTGCTCGACCCGGTGATGGTCGCGACGTCGGGCGATCGGCTGCTCGACCGCGATGCCGAGCGACTCATCGTGCGACGGCTCGTGCCGCTCGCGACGCTCGTCACCCCGAACCTCGACGAAGCGGCGGTGCTGCTGGGCGGGAGCGTCCGCACCCCCGACGACATGGAGCGCGCCGGCCGGGCCCTCGTGCAGCTCGGAGCGAGGGCGGCGCTCGTGAAGGGCGGTCATCTGGCCGGCGCGGAGGTGGTGGACGTGTTGGTCGCGGACGGGGCAGCCCGACGCTTCATCCGTCCGCGCCTCGAGACGACGTCGACGCACGGCACCGGCTGCACGCTGTCCGCCGCCATCGTCGCGGGCCTGGCGCTCGGCCGCCCGCTCGAGCGCGCCGTGGAGGACGCGCTCGACTTCGTGCACCGGGCGATCGCCGCCGCGCCCGGGTTAGGCCAGGGACACGGGCCGCTCAACCACTTCGTGCCGGCGCCCCCGCGGCCGCCGACGGAGGGGTTGTAGGTGCCCCGTCCCTTTCTCGCCGCCCGCTGGTCGCACATCATCGTCCTCACGTTCGAGGCGCCGGAAGAGCTGATCCGCCGCTCGATACCGCCGGGCGTCGAGCCGGATCGCTGGAACGGCCGGACGCACGTGAGCCTCGTCGCCTTGCAGATGCTCGACGTTCGCATCAAGGGCTGGCGCATCCCGGGCTTCACCGCACATCCGCAGGTCAACTTCCGCACGTACGTCCGCGTCGCGGGAGAGCCGGGCGTCTGGTTCGTCCGCCAGTTCGTGTCGAGTCGGCTGATCGCCGCGGTGGGCCGGCTGCGATACGGCGAGCCGTTCTGGCCCACGCCGATCCGCAGCCGGGTGCTGGACCTCCACGGCGAGGTGCGTGCGGACTATGGTGTGGGGCCCGCGGCGTTCGGCTGGCACGTGAGCGTCACCGGCTCGCGCGCCGCGCAGGTGCCGCCGCCGGACTCGTCGGAGCACCACTTCCTCGAGCGCGCCTTCGCCTGTCGCACGCGGCCAGACGGTAATCTCGGCGTATTCCGGGTCGTGCATCCGGCGTGGGCAGTGCGCCAGATCCGCGCCGTCGATTACCGCTTCGACTTTGGGTCGCTGTACGGGGCCGAGTGGGAATTCCTGAATCGCGCCCCACCGGCGGACGTGGTGTTCGCCGAAGGGTCCGAGGTGTCGGTGTATGCGCCGACGGATTCCATGGGCGCTAGAGGCGCCGCAGCACCCCCCTGATCAGCTGCTCGAGCTGGCCTGAGATCTGCTTGCCTGCCTCGAGCACCTCCAGATGCGACAGCTTCTGCGCCGACAGCCCGGCGGCCACGTTGGTGATGCTCGAGAATCCGAGACAGCGCACGCCTCGAGCGCGCGCCGCAATCACTTCCGGCACGGTGGACATCCCCACGGCATCGGCCCCAAGCCGCTGGAGCATGCGGATCTCCGCGGGCGTCTCGAACGACGGCCCGAGCAGGCCGGCGTACACACCTTCTTCCAGCGGGATCCGCTCCGTCCGCGCCACGTCGCGGGCCAGCCCGCGGAGCGCCGGGTCGTAAGGATCGCTCATGTCAGGGAAGCGCTCGTCCCCCTCCGCCACCGGACCCACAAGCGGGTTCTTGAACATCAGGTTGATATGGTCCGCGATGAGCATCAGCGTGGGCGGGCGGAAGGTGAGGCGGATGCCGCCCGCCGCGTTGGTGACCACCAGCGTGGTGGCGCCGAGTCGCGCGAACACGCGCGTGGGGAGCGCGGCGACGTCGGGCGCGTGACCTTCATACAAATGAAAGCGACCGCTCTGCACGACGACCGGCACGCCTTCGAGCGTCCCGCCCACCAGCTCGCCTTTGTGGCCCGGGGCGCCGGGCTCGGGGAAGCCCGGGATCTCCTTGTATGGGATCCGCACGGCGTCGCGCACCGCATCGGCCACGCCGGCGAGGCCCGAGCCGAG
>DATHKX010000143.1:0-4202 GCA_035488835.1 Gemmatimonadales bacterium | reverse complement strand
CGACGCCCGTGACGCCCCAAGTGGCCAAGGACAGCGCCGCCGGCCGGTCGCCGCCGCGCAGTGCGTCGGCCCGCGATTCGGTCCTGGAGCAGCGGGTCGCGCGTCTCGACTTGCAGATGGCCGAGCGGGATGCGCAGGTCGAGGATCTGCAGGGGCGACTGGACGAGGCGCGGCAAGAAGTGGTGCGTGCGCTGGCGAAGCTCCAGACGGTTGCGAGCCGGGCGGAGGCGGCATCGGCCATGGCGGAAGCAGAAATCGCTGTGCAGGCGCTCCGCGCCGCGACCGGCGCGCAGCCGGCGGGTGGCTCGGACGTCGCGCAGGCGGGCACCTTACTTCAACAGGCGAGCGCCGAGTTCGCGAAGCAGAACTATGGGGGCGCGCTGTATCTGGCGAACCAGGCGAAGAGCTTGGCGGGCATCGGCAGGAGCCGCCTGGGCGGGTCGGGTCGGCCGCCGCTCCGCCCCGGCGAGGTGTCGTTCGCGGTTCCGGTGCGGCTGCAGGCCACGGCGCGGAGCAAGGTACGGGAGGGTCCGGGCGCGGCTTACAAGGTGCTGTTTACCGTGGAGCCGGGCGCCGGGCTCATCGGTTACTCCTATCTCGATCGGTGGGTGCGCGTCGGCGACGACAGCGGCCGCGGCGGCTGGGTGTTTCTGAATCTGGTGGGACGGCGGGGGACGGAGCCGGGCGGTCGTTAGGGGGTGGGAGGCGCGCGCAGGACGCGATCCCGTCCCTCGCGCTTCGCCCGGTACAGCGCCGCGTCCGCACTGGCGAGCAGCGCCTCGGGCGCGTCGCCGTCCTCGGGGAACTGGGCCACCCCGATGCTCACGCTGACCTTCCCGCCCACCAGGTCGTCGGTCGCGAGGCGGGTCCGGATGCGCTGGGCCGTCTCGATCGCACCGGCCGCCTTGGTCTCCGGCATCAACACCACGAACTCCTCACCACCGTAGCGCGCGGCGCAGTCCACGTCGCGCGTCGTCTCCCGCAGGATCGTCGCGACCCGGGCGAGCGCTTCGTCGCCCGCCAGGTGGCCGTAGGCGTCGTTGTATTCCTTGAAGTGGTCGACGTCGGCCATGAGCAGCGCGCAGGGATGGTCGAGGCGGCGCGAGCGGCGCAGCTCGTTGGCGAGGGCGTCCATCAGGTAGCGCCGGTTGTACAGCCCGGTGAGGTCATCGGTGACGGAGAGCCGTTCGAGCTCGCGCCGGCTCTCGCGTAGTCGCGCCACCATGTCGTTGAACACCTCGGTCACGTACTTGAGCTCGCCGCCGCCCACCACGGGCAAGTGCACCTCGAGGTCGCCAGCCGCCACTTGCGCCGCCCCCCGCCTCAGACGGTCGAGCGGCCGCGTGATGAGCAGGCCGAGGAAGTAAGCGAACAGGCCCACCGCCACGAGCAGCGCCGCCACGATCAGCACGGTCACGTTGCGAAGCCGCGTCACCTGCCGGAACGCCTCGCCCGCCGGGATCTCGGCCAGGACCGCCCAGTCGAGCCGTGGCACGGCCTTCATGGTGCCCACCACTTCCTGGCCCTCGAGCCCGCGGTATTCGCGAGTCGTTCCCTCCTGCTCGAGCAGGCGGCGGACGACGGCGGCGGGCAGGCTGCGTCGCATCAGCGCAGTCGGATCGGAGCGGGACCCCACGATGGGGCGGCCGCCCGCGGTGATGAGGTACACCTGACCCGATTCCTCCCCCCCGCCGGCGAAGCGTCGTAGCAGCCGGTGCAGCGCGCTGAAATCGAGCTTGGCCGTCAGCGCGCCCAGAAACCGCCCTCCCGTCTGGTAGATCGGGACCGCGAACACGATGACGCCCTGCTTGAGCGCATCATCCCAGAGCGCGTCGCCGACCACCGCGTTCTCCGTGCGGATCGTCTTCGTCCAGCCCTCGGGCAGGCGGACCGCCGTTGGCTGGGGGGCGGTGCTCGCCACCTCCGCGCCTGCGGGGTCCACGACCAGCAGCTCCTGATAGTCCGCGAACCGGTCGCGCACGGAGCGGAGGTAGCCGGTGAGCCGGTCGCGCGCCCGCTCGCCGCCGGCGCGCGGGATGCGGTCGAGGTTCTCCGACACCTCGTACGAGCTCGCGAACACGCGCAGCTCGTACAGCCGCTCCTTGACCCAGAGGTCCAGCTCGCGGGCGGTCTGCGCGCTCACGCTCTGGAGCTGGCCGGTGATCTTCGCGCTGAGCGAGCGCCGGTTCTGCAGATAGGAGACCCAGCCCGTCGTGACGGAAGGGATGAGCGTAGCGAGCAGCGCGAACACCAGCATCTTGCTGCGGATGCTGTCGAGCCGCAGTGCGCGCAGCAGCCCGGAGACCGCCTGCTCCCACGAGGTCACGTCGTCGTCCTAGAAGTCCGGCTCGTCCGCCGTGGGACCGTATACCGCGGGGACTCGGGCGTCGTTGAGCCGCAGGTACACGGTGAGCTGACCGCGATGGTGGACCAGGTGATTGAGCACGGTGCGGCGATACACGGTGAACTTCGGATTGGTCGTAACGGTCCGGCCGCCGACCTTGAACGCCCAGGGTTTCTTGAACTCCGCGTCCGGGGCCTGCGCGATGGCGGCGCGCGCCGCGGCCGCGTTGCGGTCGAACAGCTCGAGAATCCGCGCCGTGCTTTCGAGGGCTTCGAACTTGAGCGGCGGCCCGCCCGGCGGCATGATGTCGAGCTCGTCGCGGGTGAGGGTGTTCACCGCCCACGCCGGCAGCTCGGCGACCAGCGTCGCGAGGCGGCCGAGCGTCATCGACTTGGGATGCGGCTTCCACGAGGACTTCCCATCGGGTACCCGCTCGAGCACGCGGCGGGTGGCGGTCATCTCTTCGTCGAATTCCGGGAGCAGCAGCTCGGCCAGCGGCACGCGCGGCCTCCATCACGGGAGAGCCGCGAAGGTACTCGCCCGACGGCGGGTCCGGCAAGGCGCTGCTTACCCGAGCCGCGGCTCCGTGGTGCTCCACTCGACCTCCGCCAGTGCGTCGTGGAACGCCGCAGCCGTGGCGGGTCGATCGGCGCCGTCGGCCGACAGGGCCGATCGGAGCAGGTCGCCGAGCGGCCCGGCCACGAGCGGTGGCCCCCCGACGAGCGCCCGGGCGAGCAGGGACTCGGGGGTGATCGCCGGGTACGGCGGGCTCCCCGTGAGGCATTCGCACAGCACGGCGGCCGTCGCGTACAGATCGGCGCGGGCGTCGACGCGCTCACCGAGCAGCTGCTCCGGAGCCATATACGCCAGGGTGCCCCGCGGTGCGTCCCCGTCGGCCTCCGGGGTGCGGGGTCGGTCGAGCTCGGCGATGCCGAAATCCGTGAGCTTCACATCGCCGCCGCGTGTGATCAGGACATTTTGCGGCTTCAGATCGCGATGAATGACTCCCTGCCCGTGCACGACGTCGAGGGCGCGGCACAGCTGCTTGCCGATCACCACGGTGGCCTCGAGCGGCAGCGTGCCGCGCCGCTCGAGCAGCTGCGCGAGCGACCAGCCGTCGACGTGTTCCATCGTGATGAAGCGACGACCCGCTGCCTCGCCGATGTCGTGGTTGCGGACGACGTGCGGGTACGAGATCCGCCGGGCGATGCGGAGCTCGTGCCGAAAGCGCTCGAGCGCCGCGGCGTCCTCGCTCCCCGAGGGCGCGCGCAGCACCTTGAGCGCGACGATCTCGTCGAGCTCCAAGTCGCGGGCCGCGTACACGACGCCCATGCCGCCGGCGCCGAGCACGCGATCGATCTCGTAGCGTCCGGCGAGCACCTCTCCAGCGCGGAGCGGGCCCGTGGCAGTCGCGACGGGTGGCGGCGTGCCCTCAGTGATCGCGTCGATCAGCTCGCGCAGCATCCGCCGCTCCGCGAGCTGCGCGGCGCTCCGCTCCTGCTCGAGCAGCAGGCGTTTGCGGGTGACGCCCCAGCGGTAGCCGCCCGGGTCGCCGTCGGAGCGCACCACGCGGTGGCACGGGATCACCAGCGCGACGGGATTCGCCGCGCAGGCGCGGGCCACCGCGCGGGCCGCGCCGGGGTGGCCGATGGCTTCCGCCACGGCGCCGTAGCTCCGCGTCTCGCCGTAGGGAATGGCGCGCAGCGCCTGCCACACACGCCGCTGGAACGCCGTCGCCTCCACGTCGAGCGGCAGGTCGAGTCGCGTCGCCTCGCCGGCAAGGTGGCGGAGCAGGGTGTTCACCCATGGCGCCAGCGGTGCACCGTCCCGGCGCAGCCTGGCGCTCGGATGCTCGCGC
>DATHKX010000142.1:0-21160 GCA_035488835.1 Gemmatimonadales bacterium | reverse complement strand
CCTGGCGCGTCTGGGGAAGGGGCAAGCCGCGTTCGAATACAAACTCGACGGCGCCCGCATCCAGGTCCACAAGGCGGGCGACGAGGTGCGGGTGTTCTCCCGTGAGCTGAACGACGTCACGCCGGCGGTGCCGGAGGTGGTGGAAGCGGTCCGCCGCCTGCCGCTCACCGACGCCATCCTGGACGGCGAAGCGATTGCTGTGCGCCCGGACGGCACGCCGCTGCCGTTCCAGGTCACGATGCGCCGCTTCGGACGCAAGCTCGACGTCGAGCGCCTGCGCGCCGAGCTGCCGCTCGCGCCGTTCTTCTTCGACATGCTCTACGCCGACGGCGTGCCCCTCCTGAACGAGCCCTACACCCGGCGGTTCGCCGCCCTCGCGGCGGCCGTGCCGGGCGAGCACCGCGTGCCCCGCATCGTGACGTCAGACGCGGGCGAGGCCGGGGCGTTCTTCGAACAGGCGATAGCGGCCGGACAGGAAGGGCTGATGGCCAAGGCGCTGGACGCGCGCTACGATGCCGGCGCGCGCGGCGCCGCCTGGCTCAAGCTGAAGCCCACCCACACGCTCGACCTCGTCGTGCTGGCCGCCGAATGGGGGCACGGCCGCCGCCGCGGCCGGCTCTCGAACCTCCACCTCGGCGCCCGCGATGCGGACACCGGCGAGGTCGTCATGCTGGGGAAGACGTTTAAGGGGATGACGGACGAGATGCTGGAGTGGCAAACGGCGAAGCTGCTCGAGCTCGAGACCCGACGCGACGCGCACGTGGTGTACGTGCGGCCTGAGCTCGTGGTGGAAGTCGCGTTCAACGGCGTCCAGGCGAGCCCGACCTATTCGGGCGGCCTGGCGCTGCGCTTCGCGCGCGTCGTGCGCTACCGCCCGGACAAGGGCCCGGACCAGTCGGATACCATCGAGACCGTGCGGGGGTTGCATCGGCGTGAGGTGGGCGAAACGTAGACGCCGCGGCGTACGAGTTCACTCAACGCGGCCGCGCAGCGGCACGTAATTCCTGCAGACAATGGGATCGATCAGGTGGCTGTTACTTCTCGGAACGGCGGCATCGGCCGCGTGCAGCAGCGACTTCGCCGCTGGCCCTGCAGCGCCGCCGTGTAGCGCCACCCTGGCCACCGAGGTCGCACTCGCGCCCGGGGCGTACACCGCCATCGACCCGGCGGCGGACTCCGGGTGCGTCTCCTTCCCGGCCAACGTGTCGACCGGCGATTCCGCCGAGTACCTGGTGATCGCCCAATCGGCAGGGGGCGTCCCGGGCGATACCGCGTCGTTCGGGCTGCGGAGCGCGTCGCTCCTGGCCGGGGCTGCGCCCGCCGAACTCGCGACGGCGCGCTGTGCAGTGCTGCCCGGCCGCCGGGGGTCGATCGCCGCGCGATTCGACGGCTTGTTGCACGAGCTCGAACGCACCCGGCACGCTATTGCCCGAACCAGCGCGGTCCGACCTACCGCCGCGAGCTTCGCAGCCGTTGCGCCCCCCACGGTGGGGAGCCTCCGCACATTCACGGTGTGCGCCAACCTCGATTGCACTATCTACAAGCCGGTGACCGCGCGAGCCCAATCGGTGGGCGTGCACGTCGTTATCTACGTGGACACGGTTGCGCCCGCGAACGGGCTCACCGCCACGAATATCGACACGCTCCAGCACGTGTTCGACACGCACGTGTACGCGGTCGACACGGCGGCGTTCGGCACCGTGTCGGACATCGACAGCAACGGCGTCGTCATCACATTGATGACCCCCGTCGTGAACTCGATGGTCACCAACGCGGAGTGCCAGGCCGGAGGGTTCGTCGAGGGATTCTTCGATCCGGCCGACTTGGACCCGTCCAGCGCCGCGCAGCACAACCACGGCGAGATCTTTTATACCATCGTGGCGGATCCGAACGGGGCGCTGAGCTGCTCGCACACCGTCGCCGACGTGGAGTCTTCCCTCCCGGGCACCTTCCTGCATGAGCTGCAGCATGTGATCGGCTTCAACCAGCACGTCCTGGTGCGCGGCGGGAACCTGGAAGACCTCTGGCTCGACGAAGCCCTGTCGTCTTTCGCCGAGGAGCTCGGGGGGCGGAGCTTCCTCCCCGACTCCACCACGTTCGAGACGTACGTCGTCCCCGACCTGGCGGACGCCTACGATTATCTTGCGAACCCCGGCGCTCATTTCCTGCTGCAGACGAGCGATACCATCCTCGCGGACTTCGGCGCGGGCTGGCTGTACGTGCGCTATCTGGTGGACCAGTTCGGCGACTCGCTGACCGACCGTCTCGAGCAGACGGCGCTCACCGGAGCCGACAACGTGGCGGCGCAGACCGGGCTCCAGTTCGAGACGACGACGACCCGATGGGCCCTCGCCAACTGGGTGTCCGACCTTCCCGGCTTCGCGCCACCCGCCGGGCTGTTCTACCGGTCATGGTCGTTCCGGCAGGTGTTCGCGTCGTTCTACGCGCAGGATCCGTTCGACTTTCCGCTGCCGTTCCCACTGGTGCCACCGGGCGTTGCCGGCACGCAGGTGAACCTGGCCGGCACGATGCACGCCGGCTCGGGATTCTACGTCGACATCCTCCAAGCGCCCGGCGGCGGCGGTTTCGCCCTTCGCTTGAGCGGCTCGGGCGGCCTCGTGGTGCCTGCCGTAGACCCGCGGCTCGACATAATCCGAATCCGGTAGGGCAGCGCGACTTTGGGAGTGGCGGAGGGCCGATTTGACCCGGCCCTCGCTGCGGGCTACTCTCGCAGGCGCCATGCTCTTCAAGAGCCCGCATCCCGACATCACGATCCCCGACATCGCGGTGCACCGCTTCGTGCTCGCCCGAGCGGTGGCGCTGGGCGACAAGCCGGCCCTGGTCGACGCGGCGAGCGGCCGAACGCTGACGTACGGACAACTGGCCGGCGGGGCGGACCGTGTCGCGGCCGGACTCGCCGGCCGGGGCTTCGCGTCGGGCGATGTCGTCGGGCTGTTCGCGCCCAACTGTCCCGAGTTCGCGCTCGCCTTCCACGGCACGCTCGCCGCCGGCGGCGTCGTGACCACGATCAACTCCCTCTCGACGGTACGGGATGCCGCCTACCAGCTACGCGATGCCCGCGCCCGGTTCCTGGTCACCGTGCCCCAGTTCATGGACCGGGCAGCGCCCGCGGCGCAACAGGTGGGGATCGAGGAGATCTTCGTTCTGGGGAGCGCGCCCGGCGCCACGCCGTTCGCGGCGCTGCTCGAGACCGCCGCGCCTGCTCCGCAGGCTCCGGTCGAACCCGCCCGGGACCTCGCGGTACTGCCGTATTCGAGCGGCACCACGGGATTCCCCAAGGGCGTCATGCTCACGCACCGCAATCTCGTCGCCAACCTGCTCCAGACGGCATGGGTGCATCACGTGGCAGAGCAGGATCGCATCATCGCGGTCCTGCCGTTCTTCCACATCTACGGGATGCAGGTGGTGCTGAACCTCGCCCTGTGGCGCGGCGCGACGCTCGTCACCATGCCGAAGTTCGAGCTGGAGCCGTTCCTCGGCGCTATCCAACGATGTCGCGTCACCCGGGCGTTCGTGGTCCCGCCGCTCGTGCTCGCCCTGGCCAAGCATCCGGCGGTGGACGACTACGACCTGTCGAGCGTGCGGGCGATGATGTCCGGTGCGGCCCCGCTCGACGCCGCGCTCGAAACCGCGTGCGCCCGCCGCGTGGGGTGCGGGTTCATTCAAGGCTACGGCCTCACCGAGGCGAGCCCGGTGACCCACGCTAATTCGGACGAGCCGGGCCGGTGCAGGCCGGGCACAGTGGGGCAGCTCTTACCGAACACCGAATGTCGGATCATCGACACGGAGAGCGGCAGAGAGCTGGGGCCTGACGAGGACGGCGAGTTGTGGATCCGCGGACCGCAGGTGATGCGGGGGTATCTCGGCAACCAGGAAGCTACGACCGCCACGCTCGATGCGGACGGCTGGCTCCATACCGGCGACATCGGCCACGCCGATGCCGACGGCTATTTCACCATCGTGGACCGGTTGAAGGAGCTGATCAAGCACAAGGGCTTTCAGGTGCCGCCCGCCGAGCTCGAGGCGGTGCTGTGCGGCCATCCGGCCGTCGCCGACGCCGCCGTCATCCCCATCCCCGACGCCGAGGCCGGCGAGGTGCCGAAGGCCTTCGTGGTGCTGCGCGGCCAGGTGTCAGCGGCCGACCTGATCGCTTACGTGGCCGAGCGCGTCGCGCCTTACAAGAAGATCCGCGCGGTCGAGGTGATCGACGCTATTCCCAGGTCACCCTCCGGCAAGATTCTGCGGCGGGTGCTGAAGGAGCGGGGCCAAACGGTGTAACGCCGCGTCATATAGTCGCGCCCCAGAAGACACTCATTTGGTCGATACCGAGCCCACATGTCCCCTGCCGACCTGACGGCTGAGCTGGAGCAGCTGCACGCCGCCGCATTCGGGTGGGCGTTGAGCTGCTGTGGCTGGGATCGGCCCGCGGCCGAGGACGTGCTTCAGGCGAGCTACCTGAAGCTCCTCGACGGCCGCGCGCGCTTCGACGGGCGCTCGAGCTTTCGGACGTTCGTGCTGGGTGTGATCGCGCGGACGGCCCGCGAGACACGACGCCGGTCGGCGCTGCGGCGCTGGCTGCCGCTCGCGTCCTTGGTGCTCGGCCCGGAGGCGGCGGACGGCCGGCCCGATCCTGCGACGGCGCTCGCCCGGGCTGACGAGTCGACCCGGCTGGTGCGGGCGCTCGGGCGGCTGTCGGCGCGCCAGCGCCAGGTCCTGCATCTCGTGTTCTACGAGGACCTGACGATCGCCGAGGCAGCCGCCGTCGCGGGCGTCTCGCTGGGGACCGCCCGCACCCACTACGAGCGCGGCAAGGCCGCGCTCAGGAAGCTGCTGGAGAAAGAACGAGAATGATCGAACGCGACGATCACCAGCTAAGGAAAGGCTTCGAGTCGCTGCGGCGGGAGGATGCGGCCCGCACGCCGCCATTCGGGGCGACGGTCGCCGCCGCACGCGCCCGCCAAGCGACTGTACCGAGACACCGCGCCTTGAGGCTCGCCGCCGCCGTCGTCGCCGTCGTGGCTGTCGTTGTGGTCTCGATCTGGCGCGAGCGGGACGGCGTCCGCCTGCAGATCGATCTCGCGACCGTGCGGTGGCACGCGCCCACCGATTTCCTGCTCAAGCTCCCCGGGGACGAGCTGCTGCGCAGTGTTCCGCAGCTCGGGTCCGGGGGCCTCGACCGGAGGACTCTGTGAAAACATTCCGTATCTGCCTAGTTCCGGCTTTGGCTCTGCTCGCCGTCGCGACGGTGGGGGCGGGGGCGCAGCAGCCACCTCAAGCTCCTGACGATCCGCTCGCGCGCGTGCTGTTCCCCCCGGAGCTCGTGATGCAGCACCAGCAGGACATCGGGCTCCGCGCCGAGCAGCGGGCCGCCATCACCAAGGCGATCCAGGATTTCCAGGGCAAGGTGGTGGACCTGCAGTGGCGCATGCAGGAGCAGTCGCAGCGTCTCGCCTCGCTCCTCGAAAAGCCGGCCGTCGATCAGGCCGCGGCGCTGACGCAGGTGGACGAAGTGCTGAGCGTCGAGCGCGAGGTGAAGCGCGCTCATATCACGCTGCTGATCAACATTAAGAACACACTCTCGGCCGAGCAGCAGGCGAAGCTTGCAGCGATCCGAGGGGCGGCGATGCGCTGAAGCGAGTGCGGTTCAAGGGGTGACGGTCGTACTCCCACTCTGCTCGCACGCCGGCGCGCCTTCTTTGCTCGCCGGCCTGGCGGGCGTCGAGCCCATGAACACTGCGCAGAGCTGCCCCGCGCTGGCGTTCGACATCGTCGCGGTCCAGCCGTCGCCGGTCACGGTGATCGTCGGCATGGAATTCCCTGCTGACACGGTGTAGGCGCCTGCAAGGTCGGTCGGGGTCGCGTACTTCAGGTGCTGAGCGAAGTAGTTCTCTTGGGTCGTCACCAGGTTCCGCAAATCCGACTTCATGGCGGCGACCTGCGCCCGCCCCTTGAGGGTGGTCAACTTCGGAATCGCGATCATGGCCAGGAGGCCGATGATCGCGACCACCGTCATCAGCTCGATGAGAGTGAACCCGGCGCGCTTCATGTCCGGAACCAGGTGTGCTTCGCGGGTGTTAACGTCGGCATGACACCTTCCATCGGTACCCAACCCGCCGACAACGCCGGCGTTGATGCTCGTCCCGCCGCCAGGAGCGGCACCTTTCTCCTGGGCGGGGACCTGCCCGTGCACCGCCTCGGCTTCGGCGCCATGCGGCTCACCGGCAAAGGGATTTGGGGCGAGCCGCGCGACGCACGCGAAGCGATCGCCGTGCTGCGGCGCGCCGTCGAGCTCGGTGTCAACCTGATCGATACCGCCGACTCGTACGGCCCCGAGGTGAGCGAGCGGCTCATCGCCGAAGCGCTCTACCCCTACCCGCAGGGCCTCGTGATCGCGACCAAGGCGGGCTTCGAGCGCCCCGGGCCCGACCAGTGGAAGATGAACGGGCGACCGGAGCACCTCCGCGCGGCGTGCGAAGGCAGCCTGCGTCGGCTCAAGCTCGAGCGCATCGGTCTCTACCAGCTGCACCGCATCGATCCCAGCGTGCCGTTCGAGGACCAACTTGGCACGCTCAAGCGGTTGCAGGAAGAGGGGAAAATCCGGCACGTAGGCCTGTCGGAGGTTTCGGTCGCCGACATCGAGCGGGCGCGGAAGATCGCGCCGATCGTCTCGGTGCAGAACCGCTATAGCCCGACCGACCGGCAGCATGAGAGCGTGCTCGACCACTGCGAGCGCGAGAAGATGGCCTTCCTGCCCTGGTACCCGCTTGGGGCCGGGGCGGCGCTGCGTCCCGGGAGCCCGTTGGCCAAGGTGGCGGCGCGGCTGCACGCGACGCCCGCGCAGGTGGCACTCGCATGGCTGCTACGGCGGTCTCCGGTGATGCTCCCCATCCCGGGGACCTCGAGCGTGAAGCACCTGGAGGAGAACGTGGCGGCGGCGCTGCTCGAGCTGTCGACGGGCGACTTCGAAGAGATCGCGCGCGCGTCCTGACCGGGGCCTATCCGCTCACTGCCTCGTCCACGTCGAGCGCATGTCCTGCGTCACCAGTCGGATGAGAGTGTTCACCAGCGGCCCGTACGCCGCCTTGGGATCCTTGGCTGAGAAGTTGAGCTGGCCACCCACCAGGGCGACCTGACCGACCCTCTGGGTCGCCCATGCACTCGAGCGCCACAGCGTGGCACCCGAACGAGCCGAGAGCAGCCGCACGCTGAGGTCGAGTCGGATGGTGGCCTCGAGATGCGGCGTCGCGAGTGCGGCGATCCCGCCGCCCGCGGTCGGATTCGTGACCTTGAGATGGCCCGCGAACACGGCGCCCACCTCACGTTGCTTGCCCAGCTCCTGGGCGGTGGCGATGCCGAGCTCTTTCTCACCTACGCGCTGCAGCACGGAATCCTGTGTGCCGAGCTCGAGTACCTCGATTCCGGGCTGGGCCGCCAGCATGTCCTCTGCGAACCGCTCGGTCGCGAACTGGTGCAGGGAGCCTTTGGCGTTTTCCACCGTGAACGTGACGAGGCCGAGCCTTCCGTAGGGCTGCAGGTCGAGCCGGGGCGGCACGAGGACGCTGCGCCTGCCGCCACCGCAGGCCGACACCACCAGCACGACCAGAACGGCAGATAGCCCGCCGGAGCGCATGCCCATCGTTCGCCTCAAGGGTTGGAGACGGTCCACGGTAGGGGATGAGCCACGGCCGGTCAAGACGCTCAGTTGACCTTGAGCACGGCCTCGATGAAGCTCAAGGTCTTGGTCTCGACCCACTCCACCGACACGGCTTCCACCTTCATCGTCCCGATGCGGTCCGTGCTGCTCGTGACCGCCCGGCCCTTGGTCGGGGAGGGCTTGATGTCTCGCGCCACCGCGATGCCGCGCCGGGGGTCGCACTTGAACGTGAGCGTGGAGGCGAGTGCGGTGCCCGCGGGCGTGCGCGGCGTGAAGGTGAGGGCCACGGTGGGATACGCGCCCGCGGTGGCAGTCTCGTCTTCGATGGCAGCTTCGTGGCCGGCGTTCTTGAGCGCGTCCATGAACCGGTCCAGCACCGATCGCACGACGGTCCGGAGACGATCGCCGCAGGCCCGCCGGCGTCGCTCCCCTTCGTCCTGCGCCGGCTTCACGTCGACCTGCAACTTCGCGGCTCGCTCCGCGTAGCTCTTCAGGAGCGAGCGCAGCTGTTCCATACGCTTGTCGCCCATGAGAAAATGATACGGCATTGGAGACCATGAGTCACGCCCTTCCTGCCCTGCTGCTCGGCGTGTGCACCATCCTCGGGCTCGTGCTCGTGCCGCTCGGCCTGCCCGGGCTGTGGGTCATGGTGGCCGGCGTCGTCGGCTACGGCTGGCTCACGGACTTCCGCTCGGTCGGCGTCGCGACCATCGCGGTGGTCTTGGGCCTCGCGTTCCTGGGCGAAATACTCGAGTGGTGGCTGGGATTTCGGCTCGCGCGGACGTTCGGCGGCTCGCGCCGGTCGGCGTGGGGCGCGCTCGTCGGCGGGATCGTCGGCGCCCTGATGGGCGTACCCGTGCCGATCGTCGGGAGCGTGATCGGCGCGTTCCTCGGATCGTTTGCCGGCGCGGCGCTGTTCGAGTATTCGCTGTCCCGCGCGCCGGGGACCGCGGTGCGAGCGGGGTGGGGCGCCGTGGTGGGTCGCGCGACGGCCGCCGCGGCGAAGATCGCGCTGGGCGTCGTGATCGCGATCCTTGGAGTGTTCGCCGCACTGCGCGGCTGAGCCCTCGTGTGGTCCGTGTCCCGTGTCAAAAACGCAGCGGGCACGCTCGAAACTGAGCGTGCCCGCTGTGCCATTACTGACCGCCGGTCTTCTCCGCCTTGTCCGCGTCGTGCTCGGCCTGCTTCGCCTCGCGCTTGGCGCTCGCCTCCGCTTCCTTGGCTTCCTTTTCGCTGAGACCCAGGCTCTGGACCGTCTGACCGATGCTCTTGCCGCTCTTCAGCCCGTCCAGGATCGCCTGGGTGGTGATGTTCGGGTTCTTCGCGCTCAAGTTGTGCGCCACCATGTTGGCGGCGACGAACTGGCCGTGCGTGAGCTTCGGGTTCGCTTGCCGCGCCGCTAAGTAGTCGGTCTCGAGGGCGTCCGGTGTCGTGCCGAGCTTCTTTGCGACGCCGCGGAAGCTATTGACGTCCTTGGCCCGATCCTGATCCGGGTTCGACGGCTTGTTCACGTTGGGCGCATGCGCCGACGCGTGCCCATGCGTGGGCTTCTGGGCGGCGACGGCGGTGGCAGTCGCAAGCGCGAGTCCCAACGCCAGCGTGACGCTCGTAGTCAGCCTTGCAGTGGTTCGCTTCATTGGATCCTCCAAGTTTACATGGCAGGAGGCTGCAGTCTTTTCTGCAGCGCTCTCAACCCCCAAGACCGAATGAACGCGCGAGAAGTAACCGTTCCATCTTGCGCCCACGGATCCACGGCTATCGTCCCGTGACCGGCGTCACCGGGCCCGGGTGTTACAGTGTAGCAATGCGCTCCGTCCTCGGCTGTCTCATGTTCTGCGCGGCGCTCGGCAGCATCCGTCTCGCTGCCCAGTCACCTCTCACCGCGGGCGTCACGGTCGGTACCGTGAAGCTCACCGATGCGCGCTCCGAGCAGGCGCTCACCGGCGTGGTGCGATATGAGGCGACTGCGTGGCTCGGTCTTTCCGTCATGCCGGCCGCGGTCCACGTCTCGGACGTGATCAGCGGCCGCTCGGTGTCGAGCAGCGGACTCGGCGACCTGCCGCTGTCGGCCGACGCCTTCCATGCGTTCGCGACGCCCGGTTCCCCCGTCGTGGCGGCTGCGCTGACGGTCGTGCTGCCGGAGGGGAACGCGACGTGCGGGCTGGGGAGCGGGGAAACGTCGGTCGGGCTCGACCTGGGTGTCGGCGTGTCCCCGAGCCGGCGGCTCCGCGTCTCGGCCGACGCGAGCCGCAGCGTCAGCGGCCTCTCGGCGCAATCCGCGCTCGCCGCGCCCCACGCGACGTCGCTGCGCGCCGAGGCCGACTACGACTTCTCCCCTCGCTGGAGGGCGGACCTCGCGCTCGGCACCGATGTCGGCCAGTCGGATTCCACACAGGCGCTGAGCCGCGTGCTGAGCGCCGGGACGAGCCATGTGCTGGCGGGCGCGGTGGTCCTCGCGCTCGACGGCAGCGTCGGTCTTTCGGCGGCGTCGCCCAAGTGGACACTCGCGCTGGGCGTCGGGACGGCGTTCTCGGGGATCTCTCCGGTCAGCCCCGGTTCGTCGCTGCGGCGTCTGAAGAGCGCGTTCGGGGGAGGAGTGAGCCGCGGCAGTGGAGCGGGGAAGGTCGGCTGCCGCTGAGGTGATGCTATCGGTTGATTAAGTCTCTGCTTTTTTGACGGCCGCGAACGGCACCAGTTTCCGCTGCCGCTCGTCCCACAGCGTGAGGCGGACGCAGCGGAAGCTTTCCCACAGCGTGAGCGTCGGGACCTGGCGCAGCTCGGCATGCTCGTCCAGCGCCTGCTGGAGCCGATAGTTGGGGATCCGGGGATGCAGGTGATGGATGTGGTGGAGCCCGATGTTCCCCGTGGCCCACTGGAGCAGCCTGGGGAGTCGGTAGTACGAGCTCCCCTGCAGCGCGGCGGCGTCGTAGACCCAGCGCTCGTCGTGCTCCCAGTACGTCGGCTCGAACTGGTGCTGGACGTAGAACAGCCACACGCCGAGCGACGTGGACAGGAGCGTCACGGGGAGCTGCACCAGCGCGAACTCCCGGAACCCGACGAGCGTCCCCATCAGCGCGATCGACGCCGCCAGGCCGACGTCGGTCCAGAAGATGCTACGCCGCTCGCGCGTCCACTCGCGCGGCACGATGGTCGGGATGCGGTGCCGCACGAAGAAGTGCAGCACGGCGCCCACGCCGAACAGCACCGCCGGATGGCGGTACACGCGATACTTGAACCGCTCCCAGCGCGACCGGGCGAGGTATTCGTCCACCGTCAGCGTGTCGATGTCGCCGAACCCGCGGTGCTCGAGATTGCCCGAGGTGGCGTGATGGAGTGCGTGCGTCTTCTTCCAGTAGTGGTACGGCGTCAGCGTGAGCACACCCAGGATCGAGCCGACGATGTCGGCCGCGCGCGTCGACCGGAAGAACGCCGCGTGGCCGCAGTCGTGCTGGATGATGAACAGGCGGATAAGAAAGAAGGCGGCGGGCACGGCCAGGAGCAGGGTGAGCCAGTAGCCGACGCGGAGGCTCGCATACATGAGCGCCCACGCGCCGGCGAACAGCGCCGCCGCGCTGGCGAGCTGCCACACGCTGCGCCGGAGCTGGGGACCCTTGTAGCGCGCCAGGCGCGCCGTCCATGCCGCTTCGTTCGCCATTGCCCTACCGGTTCAGGGGTGTCCCAGGCTAATGGAGCCGGGGGGGGAAGTCAAACCGCAGCCGATCCGCGCGCACGGGTTAGATTGATCAGCTTGGGACCCCAAGGGAGGTTGTCAATGGCACCGGTCACAATCGCGCGCTTTGTGCAGGAGCTGGAGAAGCTGAAACAGGTGTCGGACGCCGAAAAGCTCAAGCCGCAGGAGTACGACAGTCGACTCGCCCGGATCATTCAAGAGCTACGCGAGAAGGGCATCGACGCCGATCGCGCCGCTACCACCGCGGCGCTCGCGGACGCCGTCAAGCGCGGGATCATCACACTGCCGGTGCAGGCGCACCTGCAGCGCCGGCTGGGGCTCACCTAGACGCCCTGGAAGTACTGCTCCTCCCAAGCGACGTCGAACACCTCGTTGCAGTGCCTGCAGCGCAGCGAGGCCAGGCGTTCGGTGAGGGGCACGCGCTCTCGGCAGTTGGGGCAGACCCCGTACTCGGTCACGCCGGGAAACCGGGCCGGGTTTTTGGGACGCGGCACGACGGACCAGCGGTGCGGCGGTTGGCTGATGATGTCGAGGACCGGCCGCGGGACATCCACGGCTTCGCCGCCGACGTCGAGCAGGGCCTCACGCGGACCCAGCTTCTTCACTTGGTACCACGCGCCACGGCGGAGCGGGCGGTCGATGTCCGCTCGCAGCCGAGCCCAGTAGCGCCTCGGCGTCACTGCCCCGCTCGTGTCAGGTCCACGGGAATCCTACCGTCGCGTGTTTCCTTATCTCGTCATCGTGCCTTGGGATCCTGCGCGGCACCCGGCGCGCCGATGAGATGTGCACGGGGCGGCCGGTGCCTGTCACAATAATACTGCTCGAGGCGGCCCGTGTCTTGGGACTTCTGGTGAGTCACCCAACGCGCCGCTTGGTCACAGGTCGTGTGGGTCACCCAGTCGTAGAAGTCGCAGCGAGGCCCGCCCATGGAGAGTGCTCGGAGCGCTCGCCGCCCACGTCACCGCGTTACCGGTGCGAATGGCTGGCGGACGGTGTCGGCCACGAGCGGTAGTTGCGCCTCCGCCATGTCGCGGTTGATCCACACCACGTGGTCGCCGCACATGATCGCATCCACCGGATAGGGCTGGGCCGCGAACGACTGGCCGTCCGAGCTGGCGACTTGCGTCGTCGGGAAATAGTACCAGCACCGCTCGCCGCCCGGATGGCTGTGGATCATGCCCACCGTCCCCGACCACCCGGCGTCCTCGCATGTCTGGTGAGGGATGACCCGCGTGGGAGTGGAGTGCTTGGGCTCGACGTCGGCCGGCGCGATGCGCCGTACCACCACGGCGCCGCCCTGCGTCTCGCCGATCATGCAGCCCATGAACTCGGTGGGATACGAGCGATATTGGAGCGCCAGAAAGCGGCGCGCCTGGTCGGACAGGATCAGCCTGCGTACGATCGGCGCGCGCGTCGCTCCAGTCCCGCTCCGCGCCCACGCCGAATCGACGAGCCGGGCGGACTCGGGCTGCAGGGCCAGTAGCGCCGTCAGGCCCAGCGCAGCGACTCCGATGCGGATGATCCGCTTGCGACCTTCGTTCACTGCTCTCGCTCCCTGCTCCCTCGAGCGTACATGCCGAACGAACTGCCCTCCGCACACGACCATTCGCAAGACCGATGCCAACCAACGAAGTCCAATAGTGGTGCGAAGCCGAGACGCGACGCTGCTTTTTGGGGCGCGGCCTTCGTGCGGCTGGTGTGCAAAACCAAAGAATCGGAAAAGAGTGCAGATTCTGGAAGCCGCCGGGTGTTGCGTCGGCATGTCAGCGGATTGCCACAACGGACTACCAGGCCTGGGCTACTGCAGCGAGAGGTGACCTCCATGCAAACGTCCGACCCCACCGCGTCCGCTACTACGCTTGGTCGCAAGCCGCGCGACGATGAGATCGACGTGTACGGCCTCACCCACCCCGGCAAGGTGCGGCGGGAGAATCAGGATCACTTTCTCATTTCCTCGCTCCAAAAGCGGATGCAGGTGCATCTCACGAGCCTCCCGATGACGGAGCTCCTGTCGCCGCACACCGAGCGCCTCGCGTTCTTCGCCATGGTCGCTGATGGCGTCGGTGGAGGTGTCGAGGGGGAAGAGGCGAGTCGGCTGGCGGTCGCGGCGATCACGCGATACGTGACCGAGGCGGTGCACTGCTACTACTCGGTGGATCTTGCGGACGAAGAGCGCTTCCCCCAGGCGCTCGAAGCAGCGGCGCTGCGCGTCCATGGGGACATTCAGGGCAGCAGCCCGACGGGCCCGCTGCAGGCGTACATGGCGACGACGCTGACGCTGTGGATCGGCCTCTGGCCGCGCGCCTATCTCCTCCACGTGGGAGACAGCCGCTGCTACCTGCTCCGGAACGGCGAGCTGATACAGCTCTCGCGCGACCAGACGCTGGTGCAGGATCTGGTCGATCGGGGCGTGCTCCGGCGCAGCGACGCGCTGCGCTCGCCCTTCGCCAACGTGCTGTCGAGCTCCCTGGGGGGACCGCAGACGGCACCCATCGTGACTCAGATGCAGCAGGAGTGGGGCAACGTAGGCCTGTTGTGCAGCGACGGCCTCACGAAGCACGTTCCCGACAGTCGCATCCGCGAGCGCCTCCTCGCGATGACCTCGGCGAAACAGGTCTGCGAGGACCTGCTGCGCGACGCGCTCGACGCCGGAGGAACAGACAACGTCACCGTCCTGGTGGGGCGGACGTTGCGCCAAGACGCGACGTGAGGGGCGGACGTCTCGTCTCCCCGGCCATGCCCAGCGCCGATCTCGTCATTCTCAGTACGCGGGTCGTCACCCCGGAGGGAGTTGCGCCGGGCGCGGTCGCGATCACCGACGGCGTGGTTTCCGCCATTCACGAGCACGGTGCGGCGCCCGACGCGGCTCGGCGTCTGGACGTGGGAGACGCCGTGCTGCTGCCCGGCGGGGTGGACACACACGTACACGTGAACGAACCGGGCCGGACCGAATGGGAAGGGTTCGAGACGGCGACGCGGGCCGCGGCGGCGGGCGGCATCACCACCATCGTCGATATGCCGCTGAACAGCATTCCGGTCACCACGAACACGCCTGCCCTCGGGCTGAAGGCGCGGGCGGCCGCGGGTCGTGCCACGGTCGATTACGCCTTCTGGGGTGGCGTGGTGCCGGGCAACACCGACCAGCTCGCGCCCCTGGCCCGCGCGGGTGTGCGGGGCTTCAAGTGTTTCCTCGTCGCGTCGGGGATCGACGAATTTCCTCCTGTGGGGGAGAGCCAGCTACGGCCCGCGATGACCAAGCTCGCCGGGCTCGGGCTCCCGCTGCTGGTGCATGCCGAGCTCCCCGGCCCGATCGCGCGCGCGGCGGCGTCGCGCGGGAGCGACCCGCGACGCTACGGCTCGTATCTCGCTTCACGCCCCCGCGCCGCGGAGCTCGAGGCGGTGGACCTGATGCTCGGGCTCTGTCGCGAAACCGGTTGCCGCGTCCACATTGTGCATGTGTCGGCGGCCGAGACGCTCGACCGCCTGCGCGACGCCCGACGTGCCGGCCTCCCGGTCACGGCCGAGACGTGCCCGCACTATCTCACGTTCGCCGCGGAGGAGATCCTGGACGGCGCCACCGCCTGGAAATGCGCCCCGCCGATCCGAGAGCGGAGCAACCGGGAGCAGCTGTGGGAGGGCCTCGCCGACGGGACGCTCGACTTCGTCGCGAGTGACCACTCGCCCGCCCCCCCGGCGCTCAAGTGCCTCGACACGGGCGACTTCGTGCGGGCGTGGGGCGGGGTGGCGTCGCTCGAGCTGGGGCTCGCCGCCACCTGGACCGGAGCGCGCGACCGCGGCCGGGACCTGGGAGACCTCGCCCGCTGGTGCGCCGAGCGACCCGCCCGGCTCGCGGGCTTCACACGCAAGGGGCGGATCGCGCCCGGGTGCGATGCCGACATGATCGTGTTCGATCCCGAGGCGCGTTTCACGGTCGCGCCGGAGCGGCTGCGCCAGCGGCATCCGGTCACGCCGTACGCGGGGATGGTACTCCACGGCGTCGTGCGCCAGACTTTCGTGCGGGGAACCTGCGTGTATGAGGAAGGGGAGTTTCCGGGGGGAGCCATCGGCAGATGGGAGCGGTGACGCACGAGGGCCTCATCGATCTCGCTGCCGCCCGCGTCGGCGGGCGGGCGCTGGTCGCGTCGGACGAATTCTTCGCGCCCAGAGAAAACCTGCTCGCGGTGGCGCGCGCCGTGTTCATCGAGGGCAAGTACACCGATCATGGCAAATGGATGGACGGGTGGGAGACGCGCCGGCGGCGCGGCCCGGAGGGCGGGTACGACTGGTGCATCATCCGGCTCGGCATCCCGGGCGCAATTCGCGTCATTACCGTGGATACGACTCACTTCCGTGGAAACCATCCCGCCGCGTGCTCGCTCGACGCGGCGCAGCTGTCGGGCACACCCGGCGTGAGCCCTCGAGCGCTACGCACGCTGGACCGCGCATTCGTGGAGCTGTTGCCGCGCTCGCCGCTCGCCGGCGACACCGAAAACGAGTTTGCCCTTGTGAGTGACGCAGCCTATACCCACGTGCGGCTCAAGATCTACCCGGACGGCGGCGTGGCCCGGCTGCGCATCTGGGGCGAGGCGCGCCCCGACTGGCGGAGGATCGCGGCGGCGCGGCGCGCCGTCGACCTCGTCGCGGTGGAACACGGCGGCGTTCCGCTCGCCACGAGCGATCAATTCTTCAGCGAGCCGTTGAACCTGATCATGCCGGGACAGTCCCGCGACATGGGCGACGGGTGGGAGACGCGCCGCCGCCGGGGCCCCGGGCACGATTGGGTGGTGCTGCGCCTGGGCCGGCGCGGCGCGATCGAGCGCGTCGACCTGGACACGACCCACTTCAAGGGCAATTTCCCCGAGAGCGCGAGTTTGGAGGGGTGCGACGCAGCGGGAAGCGGCGCGCCGCCGGCTGACGACGCTGCCTGGCGCGAGCTCGTAGCCCGCACCACGCTGCGGGCCAACGCGCGCCACCGCCTGGCCGTCCCCCCTGGAAGGCGTGAGCCGGTGACCCACGTGCGGCTGAACATCTTCCCCGACGGTGGGGTCGCCCGGTTACGGGTGTGGGGGAAGGTGGCACCGTGACGGCTCGGAGGGGCGCGAGTAGCCGCGGCTTCAGCCGCGGATGACGGGCGAGCAATTGGCCGGTTTTGTCAACGGCCTCTCCGACGAGCGGGCACGGGCGGCGCTGCAGCGCTGCTGCGGCGCGCGCCGCTGGGTGGAGGCGATGCTCGCGGCGCGCCCGTTCGCGAGCGACGCCGAGCTGCTGGCGGCGGCGGAGCGGGTGTGGTGGGGACTGGGGCGCACCGACTGGCTCGAGGCGTTCGCCGCGCACCCCCGCATCGGTGGCCGGGGGAGGGAGGAGGCCACGACGGAGTGGGCGCGGCGTGAGCAGGCGGGCGCGGACGGCGCGGCCGGGGCGACGCTCGCCGCCCTGGCGCAGGGGAACCTCACGTACGAGGAGCGGTTCGGGCACGTGTTCCTGATCTCCGCCACGGGCAAGACCGCCGCCGAGATGCTCGGCGCGCTGCGCGGTCGCCTCGCGAACGATCCCGCCACGGAGCTGCGCGTCGCGGCGGAAGAGCAGGCGAAGATCACACGGCTCCGACTCGACAAACTGGTGGTCTCATGAGCGGCATCACGACCCACATCCTGGACATCGCGCGCGGGCGGCCCGCGGCGGGCATCGCCGTCTCGCTGGCCCGCCGCTCGGGCGACGGTTGGGCCGAGCTCGCCACGACCCGCAGCGACGCCAATGGGCGGGTCGCGAATCTGCTCCCGGCCGACGTGAAGGCACCCGCCGGTACGTATCGTCTGCGCTTCGACACGGGGGCGTACTTCGCGGCCCTGGGGGTCTCGCCGTTCCATCCGTTCGTCGAGATCGTATTCGAGATTCGCGATGCCGAGCAGTATCACGTGCCGCTGCTCGTCAGCCCGTTCGGCTACACGACGTACCGCGGCAGCTGAGCCGCCCGCTGTGAGCGCCCACCTCGAACAGTGGCTCAACCTGGGGCTGCGCTGGGCCCACGTGATCACGGGCATCGCGTGGATCGGCACGTCGTTCTACTTCAACTGGCTGAACAGCCGGCTCGCCCCGCCCCCACCCGACCGGCGGGAGCCCGGCGTCGCGGGCGAGCTCTGGTCGGTGCACGGCGGCGGGTTCTACCGCGTCGTGAAGTACACGGTCGCTCCCAGAGAGCTCCCCCGTACGCTCCATTGGTTCAAGTGGGAGGCGTACGCCACGTGGCTCACCGGCTTCGCGCTTCTCGTCCTGATCTATTATTTCGGCGCCGCCTCCTTTCTGGTGCGACCGGAAACCGCGCCGCTCGGCCCCCGCGCGGCGATCGCCGTGGGCGTAGGGTCGCTCGTGGCAGCCTGGCTCGTGTACGACGCGTTGTGCCGCTCGCTCCTGGGAGCCAGGCCGGTCGCCCTGGGTGCGACGCTGTTCGTGCTCGGCACGGCGCTCGCATGGGCACTGGCGCAGCTGTTGAGCCCGCGCGCGGCGTACCTCCACGTCGGGGCCGCGATCGGCACGATCATGGCGGCCAACGTGCTCATGGTCATCATTCCCGCCCAACGAGACATGGTCGCCGCGCTCATCGCGGGTCGCACTCCCGACGCAGTGCGCGGCGAGCAGGCGGCGCTGCGCTCGCTCCACAACAACTATCTCACGCTCCCGGTGCTGTTCATCATGGTGAGCAGCCATTACCCCGCCACCTACGGCCACAAGCTCAACTGGGCGGTCCTTGCCGTGCTGGCGGTCATCGGAGTCGCGACGCGCCACTGGTTCAACCTGCGAAACCAGGGCCAGAAGAGCGTGTGGATCCTCCCCGCCGCCGCGCTCGCCCTGGTCGCGCTCGCGCTGGTCACGGCGCCGCGGTCGGGTCCCGCTGTGTCGAGCGTGGGTCAGGTCTCGTTCGCGGACGTGCGGCTGATCGTCGCGCGTCGCTGCGCCGGGTGCCACTCGAGCGCGCCCACGACGCCGGGGATCCCCGCCGCGCCGCTGGGCGTCCTGCTCGACACCCCGGACCAGATCCGAGCCAACGCGCCGCGCATTCTCGCCGTCGCGGTCGACGCCCAGACCATGCCGCTCGGCAATTTGACGGGAATGACTCCAGAGGAGCGGGAGGTCGTGGGGAGATGGATCCGGTCTGGGGCAGCGCTACGGTAGCGCCGCGTTCGCCTCTGCTTCGCTGATCGCCCCGCAGTCGAGTCCCCGCCGGATCAGGCCCGCCCGCGCGCTGCGTGCCGCGGGGTCCTCGAGCACCGTCCCGAGCGCCGTCGATTCCAGGCACTGTCTGAAGAATCCGTACGCAGCGACGTAGCGCGTCACCAGCTGCGCGGGGTGCAGGTCCCATCCGTGGTAGAAGCCGCTTACGAGCTCGTGTCGCACGTCCTGGAAGTGCAGCCGCCAGGCGCGGAGCAGGTGGTCGCGCGGCGGGACGGGAAGCACGTTGGTCGAGCCGGCGGACAGGAGGACCCCGGTCCCCGCGAGGGCGACCTGCATGACGTGGCGCGCATGGTCGCACGCCGGGTGGCGCAGTCGATGTTGAGAGGGTGCGATCTCGAGTGCCGCTAGGTAGTCGTACACGCCGAAGTGCACGCCCGCACAGCGACCGCGCGTCGCAGCGACGAGCGCCGGGAGCGGGCAGCGGCCGTCGGGACCGAGAATCGCCCGCGGCGTCTCGACCATCAGCTCGAGGGTAAGGGCACCCGCTTCGAGATCCAGCCGCGACTCGAGGTCGTCGAGCAGGCGTACCAGGGCCGCCACTTCCTCCGGGTGCGCCACCTTCGGCAGCGTGATCGTGAAATGCGAGGGCAGCGTGCCACCGCTTCGCTCGACCAGCGACGTCACGAATAGCTCGAGGGTGCGGCGGGCTCGTGTCGCGAGCTCGGGGGCCAGTGGCTTGATCCGGATGCCGCAGAACGGCGGCAGGGTTCCTGTCGCTATCCCGTCCGCCACCTCGGCGCCGGCGGTGTGCGCCGCCGCGTCTTCTTCCTCATCGGACCGGGTACCGAAGCCGTCCTCGAAGTCGATGCGCAGGTCTTCGATCGGCTCACGCTCGAGCTTGTGGCGAAGCTGTGCGTACACGGGATCGTCGAGAGCATGATCGACCGCCGCAGCGAGGTCGGATGCGTCGGGGGCGTACATCTTCAGCACCTGGAGCGCGAGCTCGCCCCAGTGCGAGGCTAACCTGGCATGGAACAGATGCGCGCCGACGTAGGCCGTGTGGATCGGCCGGCGCGCGGGCATCACGCCCGTTTTCCCCAGAAATCCCGCAGGTCATGATACAGTACACGCGCCATGACGCGCGTGCGGTAGTGGGCGCTCGAGCGGATGTCATCGATCGGAGCCACGTCCTGCGCGATGGTGGGCAGGAGATCATCAGGACGTTCGGGGGCGGCGCCGGTCTCGAGCAGGCGCTCGACGGCGGGGCAGCGGCGGATGGTGGGCGCGACGCTCGCCGCCACCACCCGCCAGCCGGCGCCGGAGCGGGTGACGGCCAGGCCGACCTTCGCGATCGCCTGGGCCCGTCGCGCCCCGACCTTCTCGAACACCTGGTAGGCGTAGCGGCGGCGCGGGATCCGGATCCCCACGACCAGCTGGTCCGGACGGCGCTTCATCTGTTTGTAGCCTGAATAGAACCGGTCGAGCGGGACTTCCTCCCGGCCGCGCCGCGACTCGAGCACCACCACCGCGTCGTAGGCCATCAGGACCGGCACGCCGTCGGCGGCGGGCGACGCGTTGACGATGTTCCCTGCCCATGTGCCGCGTGCTTGGATCTGAATCGCCCCCACCTGACGCGCGGCGTCCACCAGCAGCGGGAACTCCTCCCCGGCCCGCGCGTCCCGGATCACGTCCCAATACGTGGTGAGCCCGCCCAGCAGCAGCTCGTCCGCGGTCCAGCGTAGCGGCTTCAGGGGGTCGAGCCGGGACAGGTCGACGTAGGTTCGCTCGTGCGCTTCTGCGTGCACGGGCCAGTGCACCAGCAGGTCCGTGCCCCCGGCGATCGGGATGGCCGCGCCGTCGCTCGCCAGCATGTCGAGCGCCTCGGGCACGCCTCGCGGCAGCATGACGTTCACGTTTCCCGCTTCCCCGTTCCCCGCAGAGCTTCCGCCACGCTGTCCACGATTCCGTCGTAGCCGGTGCAACGGCACAGATTCCCCGCCATCAGCTCGCGAATGCTGTGCGTGCCGAGCACCTCGGGATGCTGGTGGATCCACCACGCTGTCATCACGACGCCGGGAGTGCAGGCCCCGCACTGCGTGGCGCCGCACCGCTCGAACGGCTCGAGGGCGCTCGGGTCGAGCGACTCCACGGTCTCCACCCGATGCCCGCGTACCTGGTAGGTGGGGATGAGGCAGGAGTTCACCGGCAAGCCGTCCAAGTAGACGGTGCAGGCGCCGCACTCGCCCTCGCCGCAACCCTCCTTCGTGCCGGTGAGCGCCAGCTGATAGCGCAGCGTGTCGAGCAGGCGGGCGGCGGGGTCCACCTCGACCGTGACCGGTGAGCCGTTGAGGGTGAACGAGATCTCCATCTCAGTCCAACAACTCCATCAGCTTTTCCGGGGTGAGGGGGATGGCCCGCGGGTCCGCCCCCGTCGCTCGGGCCACCGCGTTCAGAATTGCCGGCGCCGGCCCGTCGATCGGCAACTCGCCCAGCCCCTTCGCGCCGCCGGCGCCGTGCGGGTAAGGGTTCTCGAGGAACGCGACGCGGACCGATGGCACGTCGTCGGAGGTGGGGATCAGGTAGTTGGTGAGCTGGTTGTTCGCCATCGCCCCGTCTCGCCACTT
>DATHKX010000141.1:0-4575 GCA_035488835.1 Gemmatimonadales bacterium | reverse complement strand
AGGGCCCCGACCGTGACTTCGCGCTTATACGTTACGTCCACTCGCCTCCCGACCTTCCTGAGATTCGGCTTGGATCAGTGTCATCTCGAGATCGCGCTCCAGGAACTGCAGCACCGCCGGATCCTTGGACGCGAGGATCTCGTCCGGTGGGCCGACGGCGCGGATCTTCGCCTGCCATAACAGCGCCACCCGGTCCGCCACCCGGAACGAGCCGCGCACGTCGTGCGACACCACCACGCTCGTCACCCCCAGCTCGTCACGCAGCCGCTCGATCAGCCCGTCGATCACGTCGGCGTTCACGGGATCGAGCCCCGAGGTCGGCTCGTCGTACAGCAGATACTTGGGCTTCCCCGCGATCGCCCGCGCGATCCCCACGCGCTTCTTCATCCCGCCCGACAGCTCGGCCGGCAGCTTGGTCGCCACCTCGGGCGAGAGGTTCACCAGCCGCAGGCATTCCGCCACGCGGTTATCGCAATACTTCCCGTCGTTATAGCACGTCTCGTCGGTGATGCCCAGCCGGATGTTCTCGGCCACGCTCATCGAGTCGAACAGCGCGCCGTACTGGAACACGTAGCCGATCTTGGAGCGCAGCTCGGCCAGCTCCTTGCGCCCGAGCGTCGGCACGTGCAGCCCGTCCACGATCACGTCGCCCGAGTCGGGCCGCAGCAGGCCGTTGATCATCTTCAGGGTGACGCTCTTCCCCACCCCGGAGGGGCCGAGCAGCGCCACCGTCTCGCCGTCCTTCACCTCGAGCGACACGCCGTCCAGCACCACGTTCTCGAGGAACCGCTTGTGGACGTCGAGCAGCTCGATCATTTCGCCACCAGCAGCAGCTTCGTAATGAGCGCGTCGAGCATCAGGATCGCCACCGACGCTGATACCACCGCGGTCGTGGTCGCGCGCCCCACCCCTTCGGCGCCTTGCTGGGTGTTGAAACCCAGGTAGCAGGGGATGGCGGTGATCGCGGCCGCGAAACAGTAGCTCTTGATGAGCGAGTACCACAGGTCGAGCGGCCGGAAGAAGTAGCGCGCCCCATACTCGAAATCGCCGTAGGTGAGGCCCAGCGCGCCCTTGGCGGTGAGATAGCCGACCACGATGCCGGTGGCGTTCGCGAACATGGTGAGCGCCGGAATGACCATCAGCCCCGCGACGACGCGCGGGAGCAAGAGGTGCGACACGGGAGACCGCCCCAGGCTCTCGAGCGCGTCGATCTGCTCGGTGACGCGCATGGTGCCGAGCTCGGCGGCGTAGCGGGCGCCGATGCGGCCGGCGAGAATGAGCGCCGTGAGCACGGGGCCCAGCTCCAGGATCATCGATTCGGAGATCACCGCGCCGGCGTAGTACAGCGGCAGCGTGCCGGTGAACTGGTAGCCGGTCTGGAGGCTCGTCACGGCGCCCGCGAACCCGGCCACCAGCAGCACGATGAACAGCGACCCGTAGCCGACGGCGGTCGCCTGCTCGAGCGTGCGGGGGACCCAGATGCGCCATTCCGCGAGCCCGCGGAACATGTCGGCGATGAGAAAGGAAAAGCGGCCGACGTGATCGGCCGTGCGGAGACTCCAGCGGGCGAGCAGCCGCAGGGGGCCCAGCGTGAGCACCGCACCGTTGCTCATGGGCTGTATCTTGGGTACCCATGGCCCGTACGTCTACCCCCCGCGTGCGCAAGCCAGCGCGCGCACAGGCGTTTACGCGCAAGCTGCTCGCGTGGTGGGCCCGCGCCGCGCGCGATCTGCCGTGGCGCCGCACCCGCGATCCGTACCGCGTGCTCGTCTCCGAGTTCATGCTGCAGCAGACGCAGGTCGCCCGCGTGGCGGAGTACTATCCGCGGTTTCTGGAGCGCTTCCCCGATCTCGAGACGCTGGCCAAGGCGCGGCCCCGGGCGGTCCGAGAAGCTTGGGATGGCCTCGGTTACTACGCCCGTGCTTCTAATCTCCACGCGCTCGCGCGCGTGGTCAGTCGGGATCACGACGGCAAGTTGCCTGATGTACCAGAAGAATTGGTCAAGCTCCCGGGCGTTGGTCCATACACAGCGGGAGCCGTGGCGACGTTCGCCTACGAGAAACCAGTGCCGGCGGTGGATACGAATGTGGCGAGGGTGATCAGGAGGGCGTTTGGAAACGCGGAACGCGGAATGCGGAACGCGGAACTGTGGCGGTTGGCCTCGATGCTCGTCCCGAAGAACGGAAAACGAGCCTGGAAGTTCAACCAAGCAGTCATGGAATTGGGCGCGCTGATCTGCGTCGCGCGAAAGCCGAAGTGCCCGGAGTGCCCCGTTCGACCGGTATGCAGGACAGGCAAATCTAGACGCACGATAGTCTAGACGCACAGACGCAGCAGACGCACGATAGACTAGACGCACAGACGCAGCAGACGCACAGGGGAAAACAGCCGAGAGTAACAGGACTACCTGTTCACTCAAACTGTTCACCCCTGTGCGTCTGTGCGTCTAGTCTTTGCCTTTCCCCGCTTTAGGGGTCTATCATAGAAGCATGTCCCTCCAGGACCGATTGCAGGCTGCGCTAGGAGAGTCGTACCGCGTCGAGCGCGAGCTGGGCGGTGGCGGCATGAGCCGCGTATTCCTCGCCCAGGAAGTGCGGCTCGGACGGCAGGTTGTGGTGAAAGTCCTGCCGCCCGAGCTGGCCGCGGGAGTGAGCGCCGAGCGGTTCGAGCGCGAGATCCGGCTCGCCGCCGCGCTGCAGCACCCCCATATCGTCCCGCTGCTCACCGCCGGGTCGCAGGGCGATCTGCTCTACTACGTCATGCCGCACATCGCGGGCGAGTCGCTGCGCGCCCGGATCGCCCACGAGCGCGAGCTGCCCGTGGGCGACACGGTGCGGATCCTGCGCGATGTGTGCGACGCCCTCGCCTACGCCCACGGCCACGGCATCGTCCACCGCGACGTGAAGCCCGACAACGTGCTGCTCTCGGGCAAGCACGCGCTCGTGACCGACTTCGGCGTCGCCAAGGCGGTCTCGAGCTCGACCGGCGCCGCCACGCTCACCTCCCTCGGCATGGCGCTGGGCACGCCGGCCTACATGGCGCCGGAGCAGGCCGCCGGCGATCCCAACGTGGATCACCGCGCCGACCTGTACGCCGTCGGGGCGCTCGGCTACGAGCTGCTCGCGGGGCGACCGCCATTCAGCGGCATGTCACCTCAGGGGATGCTCGCGGCCCAGGTGACGGCTACGCCGGACCCCGTGACCCAACACCGCGCCAGCGTGCCCCCCGCGCTCGCGGCGTTGATCATGCAATGCCTTGCGAAACATCCGGCGGACCGGCCTCAGAACGCTGACGAGGTGCTCGGCCGGCTCGAGGCGATGGCGACGCCGACGGGGGGCATCACACCCCAGCAAGCCGAGATCTCTTCGGGCACCGCGGCCGCCATTCGCCGGGCGCACCCTGTCCGCGTCGCCACCCTGTTCGGCCTCGCCGCGCTCGGCGTGCTCACGCTGGCCTATTGGCTGGTGCACATGCTCGGGCTCCCCGACTGGGCGTTCGCCGGAGCGGTGGGCCTCGCCGCCGCGGGCCTGCCCATCATCCTGTGGACCGGCGTGATCGAGCGGCGCCGGGCGATCGCGGGCAGCACCGGGTGGGCGGCCGTCCCCGCCGGCCTGCAGCGCTGGCTCACGTGGCGCCGAGCGCTGCTCGGCGGCGCGGCGGGCTTCGGGCTCCTCGGGATCGGCACCGCTGTCTACATGGCGATGCGACTGCTCGGGATCGGACCGGTGGGGACCCTGGTCGCGAGCGGCGTGCTCGCCCAGCGTGACCGGCTGGTGCTCGCCGACTTCGAGAATCGCACGACGGACTCGACGCTCGGGCCGTCGCTCACTGAGGCCTTACGGGTTGATCTCGCACAATCGGGCGTCATCCGGCTGCTCGACGCCACGGCCGTCGGCCAGGCGCTCGGACGAATGGGGCGGGCGCCGGGAGCTCCGCTCGATCTGGCCCTGGCCCGCGAGCTCGCCCAGCGCGAGGGCGCGAAGGCGGTGGTGCACGGCCAGATCGATCCGCTGGGCCGCGGCTACGTCGTGTCGGCCGAGCTCGTGGGCGCAAGCGACGGCGCCGCACTGGTCGCGGTGCGCGAGAACGCCCAGGACGACGGCGCGATCATCGGAGCGGTGGATCGCCTGTCGCACCGGCTGCGCGAGCGGATCGGCGAGTCGCTCCGGACCATCCGCGCCAGCGACCCGCTCGAGCAGGTGACGACGCGATCGCTCGAGGCGCTGCGCAAGTACTCGCAGGGCGTGCGAGCGAGCGACGCGGTCGATATGGCGCGGGCCGTGACGCTCCTGGAACAAGCGATCGCGTTGGACACGACATTCGCGATGGCGTACCGCAAGCTCGCCGTGGTGCTCAGCAACGCGGGCGGCGCCCAGTCGCGCATCGCCGCTGCCGCGACACAGGCCTTTCGCCACCGCGACCGGCTCACGCCGTTCGAGCGCGACCTGGCCGAGGCCTACTACTACACGCGGGTCGAGTACGATCCCGCGAAGACCGAAGCGGCGTACCGCGCGGCGCTCGAGCACCAGCCGGAGAACGGTGTGGCGTTGAACAACCTGGCGCTCCTGTTCAATG
>DATHKX010000140.1:0-2238 GCA_035488835.1 Gemmatimonadales bacterium | reverse complement strand
CCACGTGGTCGCGGATCCCGCCTTTCGCCATCGCGGTGAGGGTCTTCTCCGCCACCTTTTCCCGCTGCTGACGATACAGGCCCGCCACCTGTTTGAGCACCGAGAGGAAGCCCGGCCGGCCGTAGTGGTTCTCCTCCGGCGGGAAGTAGGTGCCGCCGAAGAAGACTTCGCCCTCGGGCGTGAGAAACGCCGTGAGGGGCCAGCCGCCCTGACCGGTGAGCGCCTGCACGGCGCGCTGGTAGCGCGCATCCACATCGGGCCGCTCGTCGCGGTCCACTTTGATGCACACGAAGTCGCGATTGAGGATCTCGCCGACCTCCGGGTCCTCATACGACTCGCCGTCCATGACGTGGCACCAGTGGCACCACACGGCGCCGATGTCCAGGAGGATGGGCTTATCCTCGGCGCGCGCGCGCGCGAACGCCCGATCGTCCCACGGGTGCCAGTGCACCGGCTGGTGGGCGGCGGACTTCAGGTAGGCGGAGGGTTCGGAGGCGAGGAGGTTGGACATCGAGCGAAAGGTACCCGGGTCAGGCACTCTGTTCGAGATATTTCACCACCGTCCTCGTCACCAGCTCGGTCCCGATGACCAGGCTTTCCTCGTCGATGTCGAACGTGGGGCTGTGGTGCGGGGAGCCTTTCCTGCCGGGTGGCGCGGAGCCGACGAACGCGAATGCGCCGGGGACTCTCGCGAGAAAGAAGGACATGTCCTCTCCGCCCATGGTGCGGACGCCGTCGATCGTATGCTCTGGCCCGACGATGTCCTGCGCTACGCCTTTCATCAGCGAGGTCATTTTCGCCTCGTTGACCAGAGGCTTTGACAGTCGCCGGTACCGCACCTCGGCGTCGGCCCCGAAGGCACGGGCGATCCCGCGCGCCGTATCCTCCACGAGCTGCGGCGCTTCGTCGTAGAACTTGCCGCCGAACGTGCGCACGGTGCCCCGCAGATCGGCCCGGCCGGGGATGACGTTGAAGGCGTGTCCCGCATGCATCTGCGTGACCGACACGACCCCCTCCTCGAACGGATTGCGGCGGCGCGACACCAGGCTCTGCAGACCGGTGACGACGTGTGCCGCGATCAGCACGGGGTCGATCGTCTGATGCGGCGCCGCCGCGTGACCGCCGCGTCCCAGGATCGTGATCTCGAACTCGTCCACGGAGGCCATGACCGGGCCGGGCATCAGCGCGATGGTGCCCGCCGGGAGGTCGTTCCACAAATGGATGCCGAACGCCGCGTCCACCTTGGGCGCGTCGAGCACGCCGTCGCGGATCATCGCCTCCGCCCCGTGCGAGATCTCCTCGGCGGGCTGGAACGCGAGCTTCACGCTGCCCGGGAGAAACGCCGCGTGCAGCCGGCGCGCCACCTCGAGTCCGATGGCCACGTGCCCGTCGTGGCCGCAGGCGTGCATCTTGCCCGCGGCCTGCGAGCGATAGGGGACGTCGTTCGCTTCGTCGATCGGGAGCGCGTCCATGTCGGCGCGGATCAGCACGCAGCGGGCCTTGCCACCTGAGGCGCCGTCACGCAGGCCGACCACGCCCGTCTTGCCGACGCCGGTCCGCACCGCATAGCCGAGCCGCTCGAGCCGCTCCGCGACGAGCCCACTGGTGCGCCGCTCCTCGAACCCCAGCTCGGGGTGCTGATGGAGGTCGCGCCGGGTGGAGACGAGCTGGCCTCGATCCACCGGGGGAAGCGTGGTCATGGTCCTGTTCCGGTAACCCCGGGCTGGCGCCCGGGGATGAGGGGAAGCGGGCTCATACTCGCGAGCTCGGACAGTACCGGTTAATAACACAGATCTCGCACTTCGGCCGGCGCGCGATGCACACGCGCCGTCCATGCAGGATCAGCGTGTGCGAGAACCACGTCCACTTGTCGCGCGGCACGAGCGCCATCAAGTCGCGCTCGATCTTCACCGGGTCCTTCTCTTTCGTCAGACCGAGCAGCGTCGTGAGTCGCTGCACGTGGGTGTCGACCACGATGCCTTCGTTCTTCCCGAACCAGGTGCCGAGCACGACGTTCGCGGTCTTGCGGCCCACACCGGGGAGCTGGACCAGCTGCTCCATCGTGTCGGGTACCGCGCCTCCGTGACGCTCGACCAGCGCCTGCGCCATCCCGATGATGGATTTGGTCTTGTTGCGGAAGAACCCCGTGCTGTGGATCTCCTGCTCCAGGACCCTTGGGTCGGTGCCGGCATAGTCCTGCGCGGCGCGATACTTCGCGAACAGCGCTGGGGTGACCAG
>DATHKX010000139.1:0-4879 GCA_035488835.1 Gemmatimonadales bacterium | reverse complement strand
CATTTCATTCCCGCCGTGCGCCGACCCGCGGTACTTGAGGATGCGCAACCGCCGGGTGGCGCTCTGCTCCATCACCCGCTGATCGAGCAGGATCACGCAGTCCGAGACGAACTCCTCGAGGCCGTGGCGCGTCAGGCGCTCCCCCTCCCGTTCGCCCGTCACGATGGCCGTGACTCGCTTCGCTTTCAGCCACCGAAACAGCCGGGCCAACTCGGCGCGCACCAGGAACTTGTCCGATAGCCCGGAGAAGAGCACCTCGATGGTGTCCAGGACGACGCGCTTCGCGTGGATCGTCTCGATCGCGTGGCCCAGCCGGATGAACAACCCCTCGAGATCGTACTCGCCGCTCTCCATGTGCTTTTCACGCTCGAGCTGCACGTGATCGAGCACCAGCCGTCGGCGCGCGCTCAGCCGCCGCAGGTCGAAACCGAGCGACTGCGCGTTTTCCACGAGGTCATCGGTGGTCTCCTCGAACGACATGAAGACGCCGGGCTCGTCGTAGTCGAGCGCGCCGCGCACCAGGAATTCCATGGCGAGGAGCGTCTTGCCGCAGCCCGCGCCGCCGCATACCAGCGTGGGCCGGCCGCGGGGCAGTCCGCCGTTGGTGATCTCATCGAGCCCCGGGATTCCGGTCGGGGCCTTGGCCAGCGGGCGTCTGGCAGGCCGACTCCCGTTCCCGGCGCGCTTGGTCGGCGCGAACTTGCGGCGGCGAACGGTTGGCGTCATGGACCTTCGAGCGATGAAGGGTACCGGACAAGGTAGCCCTATCGGTTGGGTGAAGAAAGAACCCCACAACGCCACGCGTTGTGGGGCTCCTTGTCAGCCGCGGGTTACTTTGCGATCAGCAGGACCGCGATAATGACCACCAGAACGAGCACGAGGGTGGTGACGGTGACGGTGTGGCTGCCGCCGGAGGCGGCCATGGGCGCCGACGTGCTGCTGCCCACGAAGCTCGGCTCGACGCGCTGCCACTCGGGGCGGAGTCGCGGTCCGGGTAGGGCGGCGCTTGCGGAGCTTGCTTGCGCCGCGCCGACGCCGGCTGGTGGCGCGGAACCGGAAGCCTGCTGGGCCGCCAGCGGCGTCCCGGCCGCGACGCACAGCACGGCGACCAGGG
The DNA here is from genome assembly GCA_035488835.1 of Gemmatimonadales bacterium. GTDB lineage: Bacteria > Gemmatimonadota > Gemmatimonadetes > Gemmatimonadales > GWC2-71-9 > AG41. Next base: position 3,765 of record DATHKX010000139.1, on the reverse strand, counting down.
CCATTGCAGCGCCATGCGCAATACTCGGCCAACGTATCATAAGACCTCCCCAGAGGGTGGGACGCGCAACACGAGCTTCCGCAAAGTGCGTGCGTGCGGTCCAGGCGAACATCGCTCAGCGGGATGAAAAACGACGTAACAGCGGCGCGTCGAACGAATTAGACCTTTGGGTGGGGGCGAAGGCTGTGTGCGTGAGCGGCAATCTGCAGGCGATTGTGCAGGGCGAGCTTCTCCAAAATGTTGTGCACGTGGCTCTTGACGGTGTCGGTGGCGATATGGAGTCGCACCGCGATCTCCTTGTTGCTCAGGCCCTCGACAATCAGCGCGATCACCTGTCGCTCCCGCTTCGACATCCGTACGGCGTCGCTCGCAGCCGAGGCACGTCGACCGACCGCTCGTTTCGCGATGTAGGAAAACAGCGCACCGGTCAGGGGGGGTAAGACAACCTTCGCACCGCCTGCCACCGATCGAACAGTCGCGACGAGGTCGTCGATCTTGGCGCGCTTGGCGACGAACCCGGTCGCGCCTGCTTTGACGAATTCCACAACGTCCTCCTCCACCGGCAGCAGATTCATCACGATCACCCTGGCCTCAGGAGCCGTCGTCCGGACGCTCTCCACGAAGCGGTGGCTGCGGTGATTCCCCAAGGACGCGTCCACGAGCACGACGTGCGGCCTGGTCTCCTGTACTCGCAGCAACCCCGCGTCAGGTCCTTCAGCCGCCGCAACGACCTTGAAGTCCGGCTGCGCGTCCAGCAGAGCCGCGAGCCCGTCGCACAGCAGGCGATTGTCCTCGATTACCAATACACGAATTTTTTTCCCCATGCCACCGTCCGTGGTTTGAGGAGCTGGCCCCGCGGCAGGATTCTACGATGTAAAAATCCGGCCCCAGGCTGGGGTGTGTCAAGGCTGGAGAAAGCAGAACGAGGCGTAGGGCATGCGGCCCACCTGCGCCGCATGCCCTACGCCCCGGGCTTCCCGCGCTCAGCTGCGCGCTAGTAGGGTCTCAGTACGCGTATCTCCAACCCACGGCGGTTCAGCGCACGTCCCTCGACCGTGGCGTTGGGCGCAATCGGGAACCCTTCGCCGTAGCCGACGGCCGTCATCCGACCGGGCGGGACGCCGCGTGAGACTAGGTAGGCCTTGACCGCCGCAGCTCGTCGCGCCGAGAGGAGGAAGTTGTAGGCGAACGTGCCGACGCTATCGGTATGACCGGCGATCTCGAAGTAAAGTTCGGGGTGCACGATCATCGACTCTGCCACCCGGTCCAAGATCGGGACGGCCGTTGGCGTGATCTCGCTCTTGTCGAACTCGAAGTGGACCGCTTCCAACAGCAGCGTGTCGCGCAGCACCAGGCAGCCGAACTGATCGACTTTGGCTCCCGCCGGCGCGACACCGTGCTCGCACTTGTGCGGTGGGGGCGGCGCCGGCGTGTAGATGCGCACCGTGTCCACTCGGGCTCGCCCGCACGCCGGACACGGTGCCGCCGCCATCGGCGCCGGGGGCGCGCGGCGGCCGGCGGTGAAGTACGAGAAGCCGAGCGTGGCGATCGAGTTGTAGGCCGTCTTCTTCCCGGGCGTCTGCTCGTAATGCTCGACCCCCATCCGGCCCTCGAGTCGGAGCGCCAGGTACTCGCTGACCATGTGCCGGACACCGAGGCCGAAGTGAGCGCCCCACGTGGGGTGCGTGACTCGGCCGTTGCCGGTGATGCGGGTGAACTGCGTCCCGGCGGTGAGGAAGGGGCTCGTCGTCGCGTTCAGGTTGACCGTATACGTCAAGGCGGCGAACGGCGTCAGATACTTCACGCCCGACGCGAGGCCACCTCCGGTACCGATGCTGAACCCGATGTTGTTGTTGAAGTTGTAACCCAGGCGCACCGCCGCGGCGGGCATGAGGCGCTTGAGGGCGCTGCCGCTGTCGGCGAACCCCCTGCCTGCAAGAGCGCCTGCGAGGTGACCGTCGAGATACATGGCGCCGGCACCCGCGCTCAACTCCCAGCTACCCTCGCGCTGGGCCGGCTCGGCCTGCGCCAGCGCCAGTGTCGGCAGGAACGCCGCCAGCGTCAGGGCAGCCAACAAGAATCGGTTACTCATAGTAACTCTCCCAGGAGAGGTTTGTCCGTCTCGTGCTGCCCTGACCTTGCGCGGCACGTCGCATGCTCGCCCTACACGCCTACGGCAGGGCAATCGAGTTATTGGTACCCAGCGTGATGCCGCCGTTGCGCGCCAACGCTCTACCGAGCATGGTCGCGTTGTCATTCAGCGTGATGCTCGTGAGCGCGACAATGTTTCCCTGCCACGCACTCGCTGTACCAAGGGTGGCAGAGCTACCGACCTGCCACCACACGTTCTTCGCCTGGGTGCCATTGGTCAGGACGACAGACCCGGCGGTCGTGAGCGAGGACCCGGCCTTGATCACGAACCGTGCGTTGGCGTTGCCCTGGCCGTTCAGGGTGACGGCGCCCGTCACTCCCACCGACGAGGCGGAGCAGTAGACGCCCGGCGTGATCGTCGTTCCACCCAGATCGGCCACGATTGTGGTACCGCACGTCTCGGCGACCAGCGCATTGTATGCGGAGGTGAGAGCAACTTGCGCCGCAGCCGCGGCCGCATCGGCTGCGTGCCGCGTGCCTGTGAGCGTGCACGGCGGGAAGCCGGTGATGGCACTGCCCGGGCTGACGCCTACATCGGCGAAGATCGTGCCTCCGGTGACGCATGTCACGGCTGTGCCGGCCAGGATCCCGTAGGTCGATGCCGCACCCAGGGGTGGCACGGTCCCGCCGCCGCCGCCGCCGCCGCCGCCTGTCCCCGTGCCCAGGTCGTTATGCTCGCACGCCGCGACCAGCAGCGCGGCGAGCGGAATGATCAGGAGCCGGGCGCTACGTCGGGAGAGAGTGACCATTGGTGTTCCTCCGAATATTTCGTGTCGCTACAGGCACGCCGGGATCGATGTCGGAGCGGAACAACCACCAAACGCAACCCAAAGCTCCGAGGCTCTGCTTGAGCCGCGCGTGAATCACCCGCGCGGAAAATGTCGCACGTCGACACGAGGAGACATCCCTCAGCGGAATGAAAAACGACTTAACGATGGTGGGCGAGCCCGCAGATTTGGCGTGAATCGAACGAACTAACTCTTTGGGTGGAAAAGAAAAAGGGCGGACCGTGCCGCCCTTCTCCTCCCCGCACGCCGGCCAGCCTCAGCTGCGCGCGGCGATCGCTCCACCTACTGCGGTACGTGCATGTTGTTGCTATCCATCGTCACCCCAGCTCGCGCCCAGGCTCTCCCCGATAGGCTGGCGCCGGTATTCAGCGTGATGCTCGAGTACGCGAGGATGTTCCCCGTGAACACCGTTCCGGTCCCGAGCGTCGCGCCGCTGCCGACCTGCCAGAACACGTTACCGGCTCGACCGCCCTTCCCCATCACCACCGATGAGCTGGGTGCGGTGGTGAGCGTGCTCGCGATTTGGAACACCCACACCCCGTTGGAATTGCCTCGGCCGTCGAGCGCGAGCTGTCCCGTCAACGGCGCCGACGACGTAAAGCAATAAACACCGGGCGTGAGCGTCTTTCCCCCCAGATCTTGACCGGTCAAGGGAGTGTTGCATTGCTCGCCTGCGAGAGCAGCGTACGCGGTCTGGGCATCACGCTGCGCCTGATTCGCGGCCGGATCACCGACGTGTTGCGCTCCTCGAGCGATCGTGCCGGGAGGAAAGCCGGTGATCGACACACCTGGGCTCGAGACACCCACATCTCCGATGATCTTGGTC
>DATHKX010000138.1:0-8679 GCA_035488835.1 Gemmatimonadales bacterium | reverse complement strand
GCCTCGAGATCGTGCACCACCCGGTCTCGCTCCCAGTCGATGTGCGACTCGATGCGATGGGTCGCCTGCGGCTCCCACGGCTTGAAAATCACCCCGACATCCTTGTTCGCGGCGCCGACCCATACGAGCGAGAGACTGTCGAGCAGCCAGATCCTGATGTGATGACGAATCCGGACATTCGGACCCGCCAGCACGTACGCGAGGTCCTGGTGGCGTCCTTCGAAATACTGCGTGCTCACGGGGGCGGTCATGGCGGGCCGGCTCGCGATCGCGGCGGTCACCTCCCGCGTGACGGTGAGGAAGGACCGCTTCTGCGTGGGGAGCCAACCGACCGCCCGGAACGCGCTGTCGATCTCGCCGGCTGTACCGAGCAACACCACATTGAACGGGTCGCCCAGCACGGTCCCCGCGCGGTTTTCGGAGCGGGGGACGAACTTCGGCAGCGCGGGCATCTCGGTCAGCTCGCGATGTGCCGCCAGCGGCTCACACCGGTCCTCGTTCGGCAGAACGAGCGGCTCCGTGAGTCGGATGCCGCCGATCTCTCCGCTCATGATGCGCATTGGCGGCCCCCGGCGCACGAGCGAGAAGCCGCCGAGCACCGCCACGGGGACGGCGTCGAGATCGACTGCCGCCGCGACGCCGGCCGGCACGAGCTTCCTGCCCACCCCCGCAATGGACGTCTTTCCGCTCGACACCAGCCCCGAGTCGACGAGTCCCCCGCGCGGGGCATACTCGAGCGTATCGAGCACCGCCGAGATTGCCGCCCAACGCCCCGGACGAATCTCGAGCGAGTCGAAGCGGAGGCCTAATCGGCCGTGCCGCCCGAATCGACCGCCGCCCTTCGAGACGACCACATGCCCCTTGGCGCGAAGGTAAGGGGGCACGATGACGCAGGAATCGCGCACCACGGCACCCATGGTCTGCACCAGCACGGCGGTGCCTACGGTATCCCTGCCGCTCGTCACGCGCTGCACGAAGCGAATCGGGATGTGGGTGCCCGCCGGGAGCACGACGTCCGAGAGCAGCAGCGGCAGGAGCACGAGGGCGATCGCCCTCATAAGGCTCCTCGAATGCGATCCACGCTCCGGAACAGGACGTCCGCGGTCAGGGATGGCGAAAACGCGTCGAACGTGACGGCCTTGGCCCGGGGGCAGCGGCTTACCGCGTGGGCGGCGAAGGCAAGCATCTCGTCCGAGGGCTCGGCCGGCGCGATCCACGGGCCCGCGAGGTCGTCGTCATGCGCGACGCCCGCGACGTGCAGCTCCACTACGTGCTCGAGCGGGAACTCCGCGAGCCAGCGCTCCGCCGCGATATCGTGATAGTGCGCCTGGAGCCAGACGTGCGGCAGATCGAGGAGGAAACCGGCCCCTGTCGCCTCGAAGAAGCGGTGCAGCCACACCGGCTCCGGCATCTGGCTCGCTTTGACGTCGAAGAAGCCGGGGATGTTCTCCATGACGAGCGGCTGGTCGAGGCGTGCCTTGAGCGCACAGGCGTTGCGGACGAAGCGGTCGAGGAACGCTTCCGTGTAGAGCGGCGGGAACACGTAGTTCAGGTTGTAGCTGCCGTCCTCGGTATGGAGACACTGGAAATGCTCCGCGACCCAGGGTGAGCGGTACAACTCGGCGAGCGCGCGGGCGCGCTGGATGGAGCGCTCGTCGAGCGGCTCGGACAGCTGCCCCAGGTAATCATGAAGCAGCAGGGTGTAGCGTCCGCGGATCGACGGCCACCACGGGTCGCTCGCCGCGGGGGGATCCGCCATGGCCAGATGGTCGATCCCCTCGGCCCGAGCCAGGTCTGCGCCGAGGTGGGGATTATAGAATGCGCCGACCATCAATTCCGCACGCCGCATTACTCTACTAACCCCCGTTCGGCGAGTTGGTCACAGAAGACCTTGACCTGCGCCGCGGCCATGGGGGTTGCGTGACCGTCCGTCCACAGCGCGGCGATCGTTTCCGCGCTCGTCTTGCCGTCCAGCCGCTCGACGATGAACCGCTCGCGCTCGCCCCACGTGGCGGCCTGCCGCTTGAGCCCGTCCGAGGCTCGGACCAGCGGGAACACCTCCGCGACGATGTGATCGACCTCCGCCAAGGCGCCATGCATCAGGGGTCGGGTGCCAGCGAGATTCTGCTCCACCTGCTCGCGGCTGCGCGCGCCTGCGAGGACGATACTGACGCCCGGCTGTGCGAGGACCCATGCGAGCGCGAGCGCCGGCAGCGCCATCTCGAGCCGCTGGGCGATCGAAGCGAGCCGCTCCATCACTGTTCGGCGGCGCTCGAACTCCTTGCCCTTGAACCAGTAGATCTTGCTTCGGTGGTCCGCGGCGGGGAACTCCGGGGGGGCGGCGTACTTCCCGCTCAGGAGTCCTGCCGCGAGGGGTCGGTAGGCCAGGAACGCGACGTGGCGCTCCCGGCACAGCGGCAGCTCGCGCTGCTCCACGTCCCGATCGAACAGGTTGTAGGGCCCTTGGTAGGCGACCACGGGCGCGATCTCCAGCGCCTGCGCGAGCTGGCGGTGGGTGGCATTGCAGAGCCCAACCCCCAGCGCCTTTCCTTCCTCCTGCAGCGCGTGCAGCCGCTCGAGCTGCCGCTCCCAGCCTGCGAGCGCTTCGTGCAGCTGAATCAGGTCCACGTACTCCGTGGCCAGACGCCGCAGGGACGCCTCGAGGGCGCGGCGGGGGTCGTCGCGGGGGCCGACTTTGGTGGCGATCGCGACGCGGTCGCGGTCGGCCTTGAGCGCGCGCCCCAGCAGGCTCTCGGACGCGCCATCGCCATACGAGGGAGCGGTATCGAAGAAGGTGATGCCGAGCTCGAGGGCGCGGTGGACGGCGGCGAGACGATCGCTTTCGGCCGAGGTCGCGCCCCATCCCGTTCCCCCCAGCGCCCAGGCCCCAAACCCCAGACGGGGTCCGGAGGTCAGGAAACGCAGCGGGGGCCCGACATCAGTCCGGGCCCCCGGGCGCATCTGAACCGCTCCCTTAGGAGTGGCAGGTGGGCACCAGCTCCGCCGTCTCGACGATCTCGGGACGATGACAGCTGGGCACGAGCTCCTGCATTTCGACGATCTGCATACAACCTCCTTCGCAAAGACAGAATCAAGGAAGACGGCCGTTCCGAGAATCCTACGGGTTGCCGTCACACCCGTCAACCGGTAACTCTCAACGCTGCATGATCTCGATTCTTACGCTGCTGACCGAGAACGCTCTGGCGGACGAATTCGTTTCCGCGTTTCACGCGAGGCGGCTGCCGGAGAAGTTCTTCTATTGGTTCCCCCTGTCGGTGCGCGCGTGGCTGGCCCTGTGCTCGGACGGCGCGTATCGCAACTTCGTGCGGTCGCGTTCGTTAATCGCGAGCTCCGGCGCGGAGCTGGCGCGGCTGTTTCCGGTCGCCCCGCTGGAGGTCGTGAGCCTCGGCGCGGGCCAGGGCGACAAGGACCTGCTGCTGCTCGAGGCGCTGCGCGCGCGTGTCGCGCGCGTGTCCTACGTCCCGGTGGATACGAGCCAGGCCCTGCTCGAGATGGCATGTGCCGGCGCCCTGTCCGCGGGCTTCCCGGCGCAGGGGATCAAGGCGGACTTCACGAACCCGACCCATCTGCAGGCCCTCGCTGCCGAGCCCGAGACGCCGCCCCGGCTCGTGTTGCTCATCGGGAACACGCTCGGCGCCTTCGATCCGATCGCGGAGGCGCGCGACCTGGCGGGGCTGCTCCGGCCGGGCGACGCGCTGCTCCTGGACGGCGAGATCTACGCCGGGAACGCGACGGTGGCCGGCTACGACAATCCCCTGAACCGTCGCTTCGCCTGGGCGCCGCTCAACGCCGTCGGCATCCGGGAGGCCGACGGTGAGCTGGTGTTCGAAGCGGCCGACGATGCACGCCTGCCCGGCCTGCACCTGATCCCCAAGCATTTCCGGGCGGGCCGGGACGTGGAGGCCCGGCTCGGCGGCGAGGCCCTGCGCCTGGCGCGCGGCGAGCGGCTCGCCATGAATCACTCGTATAAGTACGCCGCGGACACGTTCCTCCGGATTCTCTCGGAGGCCGGGCTTGCCCCGCGCTGGCAGGGGCGGAGCGACGACCAGCGGTTCCTTATGGTGCTCGTGTCGCCTGCATGACGAAGCCGCTCGAGGTCGCGGGCCTCGGCTACGACCTGCCGGGACGGGGGAAGGGGGAACGGAGGAAAACTCGCCCCCTCGTGCGGGACGTATCGTTCACCGTGGCCGCGGGAGAAACGCTCGTCTTGCTCGGCAGGAGCGGGTCGGGGAAGACCACCACGCTCAAGCTCATCAATCGCCTGCTGGAGCCGACGTCCGGCGAGGTGCGGCTCGCGGGGGAGCGCGCGGCCGACTTGCCGGTGACGCGTCTGCGGCGCCGGATCGGCTACGTGATTCAGGACGTGGGCCTGTTCCCCCATTTCACGGTGGAGCGGAACGTGGGGCTCGTCCCGCAGCTCGAAGGGTGGCCGCCGGCGCGCATCGCCGCCCGGGGGCGCGAGCTGCTGGCGCTCGTGGGACTCGACCCCGACACCTTCATGAAGCGCTATCCGCACGAGTTATCCGGCGGACAGCGCCAGCGCGTCGGGGTGGCGCGCGCCCTGGCCGCAGACCCGCCACTCCTGCTCCTGGACGAGCCGTTCGGCGCGCTCGATCCGATCACCCGGGTGGAACTGCAGCGCGAGTTCGCAGCGCTCAAAGGGCGGCTCGGGAAGGGCATGGTCTTCGTGACGCACGACGTCCGCGAGGGCCTGCTGCTCGGCACCCACATCGGGCTCATGCTGCAGGGCAGTCTCGCATTTCTCGGGACGCCGGACGAGTTCCGGAGGAGCGACCATCCGGAATGCAGGGCATTTATGGCGGCGGCATGAGCCTGCTGGCCTTCTACTCCCGCAACTCGCAAGAAGTTTTGGGACTCGTGGGCCAGCACCTGTATCTGGTCGCGATCTCGACGGGCGCGGCGATCGTCGTCGGTGTCCCACTGGGGATCCTGCTCACGCGGCGACCGACGTGGCGGGGTCCCGTGCTGGGTGTGGCAAATGTGTTCCAGACGGTGCCGAGCCTCGCCCTGTTCGGGTTCCTCATCCCCCTGCCGTTCATCGGCGGCATCGGCGCGACGACTGCCATCGTCGCGCTCGTCCTGTACGCGCTCCTGCCCATCGTCCGCAACACCTACGAGGGGGTAGCCGGCGTGGACCCGGCCGTGCGGGAGGCGGGGCGGGGGATGGGCATGACCGACTGGCAGCTGCTCACGCAGGTCGAATTCCCGCTCGGGTTCGGCGTGATCCTGGCGGGAGTGCGGGTCGCGACTGTCGTGAGCATAGGCACGGCGACCATCGCGGCGGCCATCGGCGCCGGCGGGCTGGGTGTGTACATCTTCCGGGGCGTGGCGGTGGTGGACGACACGCTCATTCTCGCCGGGGCGCTGCCGGCGGCGTTGATGGCGCTCGCGGCGGACGGACTGCTGGGCGTCGCGGAGCGGCGGTTCGCGTGGCGGGGGAAATGACGGGCGGACGGTGGCTCCTCTCGGTCGCTCTGCTCCTGACCGCATGCGCCCGTCGCGACCAGATCGTGGTCGGTTCCAAGAACTTCACCGAGTCCGATCTGCTGGGCGAGATCGTGGCGCAGCAGATCGAGCGGCGCACGGCGCTCCCCGTGGGGCGGCGCTTCCACCTGGGTGGCACGTTCGTGTGTCACCAGGCGATCACATCGGGCCAGATCGATCTCTACGTCGAGTACACGGGGACCGCCTACACCGCGGTGTTGAAACACGCACCCGTCGCCGATCGCGATAGCGTTTATCGCACCGTGGCGCGCGACTACGCGGAACGGTTCGGGCTCGTCTGGGGCAAGCCGTTCGGCTTCGACAACACCTTCGCCATCACCGTGCGCCAGCGCGACGCCACACGCTATGGCCTGAAGCGCATCTCGGACCTCGCGCCCCTGGCGTCGCGCTGGAAGGCCGGGTTCGGCTACGAGTTTCTGGAGCGCGCCGACGGCTTCCGGGGGCTCGCGAGCGCGTATGGACTTCGCTTCGCCGCTCCACCCACCGCTATGGACCTGGGGCTGACGTACCGGGCACTGGCGGAAGGGAAGGTGGACGTAATCGCCGGAAACTCGACGGACGGCCAGATCCAGGCCCTGGACCTCGTGGTCCTGGAAGACGACCGCCACTACTTCCCCCCATATGAAGCTGCACCGGTGATCCGGCAGGTGGCGGTGACACGGCACCCGGACATCGCCGCGGCCCTGGCTCAGCTCGCGGGCAAGATGTCGGATGCCGAGATGCGACGGCTCAACGCCCTCGCGGACGTCGAGCACCGGGATATCGCGACCATCGCGCGGGACTGGCTGCGGGTCAACGTGCCGTGAATCCGCGCTGGCAGCTGGTGCTGGCCGCGGTCTGCTTTTCCACCGCCGGCGCGGCCATCAAGTGGTGCGGGTTCGGTCCGTGGCAAATCGCCGCAATCCGCGCGTTCGTGGCGATGCTGGCGATCCTCGCGCTGATCCCCGAAGCGCGCCGCCCTTGGAGCTGGCGCGTGGGGCTCGTGGGCGTGGCCTACGCGGGGGCGGGACTGCTGTTCGTGTTCGCAAACAAGCTGACGACAGCCGCCAATACCGTATTCCTGCAGGCGACGAACCCGCTGTTCGTAGTCGCGCTGGCGCCGTGGCTCCTGCGCGAGCGCGTGCGAACGGCGGACCTCGCGTTCATGGGTGTACTGGCAGCGGGCCTGGCCCTGCTGTTCGTGGGCGGGCGGCGACACTTTGCGACCGCGCCGGATCCCTTCCTTGGCAACGTGCTCGCGGCGGGGAGCGCGTTGGCCTGGGCGTTCACGGTCACGGGCTACCGCTGGCTGGCCCGGCGCGGTGGCGCGGACCACGGCCCGATCGCGGCCGCGGCGGCGTGCGGCAACCTGATCGTGTTCTTCGTATGCCTACCGGGGGCACTCCCCCTCGCGGCCGGGCGCGCCACCGACTGGCTGATCGTGATCTACCTCGGCGTGTTTCAGCTCGGCCTCGCCTACGTGTTTCTGTCGCGCGCGATCACTCGGGTGCCCGCGCTCGAGGCCTCGCTGTTTCTTCTGGTCGAGCCGGTGCTGAGCCCGGTGTGGGCGTGGCTCGCGCACGGGGAGACGCCTGGCCCGCTCGCGGCGATCGGCGGCGCCGTGATCCTGACGGCGACGGCGCTCAAGGCTTGGACCGACACCCAAGTGGTGGCCGCGTGAGTCCGCGGGTCATCATCCGGACCTATTTCGCCATCACAGGATTGTTCAACCTGGCGATGTCGCTCATCTGGGGCATCGATACTCTTTTCAAAATGGGCGCCGGGCTCGACATCCAGCAGGTGCTGCTCACGAACGCGGCGTTCACTCTCGGGTCGATGGTGTTCGAAGTCCCCACGGGAGTCGTGGCGGATACGGTCGGACGGCGGGTGTCGCTGCTGCTCTGCCTCGTCACGCTGTTCGTGACGACGCTGCTCTACGTGGCCATCGCCTGGCGGGGCGGGGGATTCTGGGCGTTCATGTGGGTCTCGGTGTTCCTCGGGCTGGGATACACGTTCTACACGGGCGCCGTGGACGCCTGGCTGGTCGACGCCCTCAAGGCGAGCGGTTACAACGAGCCGCTCGAGCGGGTCTTCTCCCGGGGGCAGATGCTGTTCGGGGCCGCGATGCTCGTCGGGACGATCGGCGGCGGCCTGCTGGGGCAGATCCGCCTCGACATCCCGTACCTGGTGCGGGCCGCCCTCGTCGTGCCGCTGTTCCTGCTGGCGTGGTTCCGCATGCCGGAGCTCGGCTTCACTCCACGGGCGTTGGAACTCCGGCGGGTGCCCGCAGAGCTGCGGCGCGTCTTCGTCGAGGGACTCAGCTACGGCCTGCGCAATCCGGTCATCCGGCCCGTGATGCTCGCGTCGCTCGTCTCCATGAGCTTCATGATCTTCGGCTTCTACAGCTGGCAGCGTTACTTCCTCGATCTGTTGGGACGGAACCTCGTGTGGGTGGACGGGGTGATCAGCGCGTTGGTCGGGTTGAGTCTCATCGTGGGCAATGCGCTCGTCGCGCCGCTCTCCCGCCTGGTGCGGACCCGGACCGGACTGCTGATGCTCTCGGCGGCGGCCCAGGCGGTGCTGGCGGTGGCGTGCGGCCTGCTCACGAACTTTTTCGTGGTCGTATCGCTGTACCTGCTATACGGCGTGGCCGTCGGGCTCGCGCTGCCCGTGAAGCAGGGCTACCTCAACGCCCACATCCCCTCGGCCCAACGGGCCACGGTCCTCTCGCTGGACTCGATGTTCGCGAGCAGCGGCGGCGTGCTCGGGCAGACGGCCTGGGGCTGGGTCGCGCGCACGCGCTCCATCGGCACGGCGTGGGCGTGGAGCGGGCTGACATTGCTGCTGGGGATTCCGCTGTACTGGATAGCACGGCGCCGGGACCGCCGGCTAGACGCAATAGACTAGACGCACAGACGCAGCAGCCCATTCACTCCGTTCTGTTCTCCCCTGCGCGTCTGTGCGTCTACGCGTCTAGTTTTTCGTGCTGTCTTTCTTTTCCTGCTTGTCCTCGTGTACGTCCTTCCGATCCTGGCGCAGGTCCCTGCGATCCCGGCGCGCGTCGCGCACGTCGTGGCGCCGGTCGCGGCGATCCTGCCGCAGGTCGCGCGCCTCGCGCCGCGCCTCGGTGGTATCGCCGTTCTTCAAGTCCTG
>DATHKX010000137.1:0-10383 GCA_035488835.1 Gemmatimonadales bacterium | reverse complement strand
CGCCTGCGCCATCCCGATGATGGATTTGGTCTTGTTGCGGAAGAACCCCGTGCTGTGGATCTCCTGCTCCAGGACCCTTGGGTCGGTGCCGGCATAGTCCTGCGCGGCGCGATACTTCGCGAACAGCGCTGGGGTGACCAGGTTGACCCGCGCGTCGGTGGACTGCGCCGACAGGATGGTGGCGACCAGCAGCTCGAGCGCGCTCTTGTGCTGGAGCGCGCACGTCGCGTCGCGATAAGCCTTCTCGAGGCGCGCGATGATCTTGCGGACCCGCGCCCGCCGCCCGACCTCGGTCTCACGGCCCGAGCGCCTGCGCGGTGGGGCTTTGGTTTTCGTGGGCATCAACCCGCTGCGACCAGCCGCACCCGCGCGAACGCGAGGAACGCATCGGCGTCGCGCGTGTTCAGGACCTGGTCCGGCTCGAGCCAGCCCTTGCGGGCGATCCCCAGGCCGATCGCGACGTTGCTCATGCCGCTCGTCGAGTGGGCGTCCGCGCCGATCGAGAGGGTGACGCCCAGCTCGCGCGCCCGCCGTACCATGCGCCAGTCGAGGTCGAGACGATGCGGGTCCGCGTTCACCTCGACGGCGATGCCGCGCGCGGCGGCCTTGGCGAGCACCTGCTCCAGATCGATCGCGTACGGCTCGCGCTGCAACAGCAGCCGGCCCGTGGGGTGACCGATGATCGCGAGATGGGGATCGTCCATGGCGGTGAGCACGCGCCGCGTCATTTCCGCTTCGGACATCCCGAAGCGCGAGTGGATCGAGCCGATCACGAAGTCGAACCGGTCGAGCACGTCGGGTCCGTAGTCGAGCGTGCCGTCCGCCAGGATGTCGGCCTCGACGCCCTTGAGCACCCGGATTCCGGAGACCCGGGCGTTCACTGCGTCGATCTCGAGGTGTTGCTGGGCCACGTCGTCGGTCCCGAGCCCGCCCGCGTACGCCGCTGACTTCGAGTGATCGGTGATGCCCACCCACTCGTAGCCCGCGGCGCTGCACGCCGCCGCCCAGTCGGCGATCGTCACCGTGCCGTCCGAGTAGTTCGAGTGGCAGTGGAGGAAGCCGCGCAAGTCGCCCTGCTCGACCAGGTGCGGCAGCCGATCGTTAGCGGCCGCCTCCAGCTCACCGGTTCCCTCGCGCAGCTCGGGCGGCACCCAGGTGAGGCCGAGGGCGCGGTACAGGCTCGGCTCGTCGGAAAACGCAGCGGAGAGTGAGATGCCCATCTGGCGGGCGCGCGTCTCGAGCGCGGCGACATGGGCGGGGGAGCCGGTGGCCCGGATCCAGTCGAGCCCGAACCGCTCGGGCGTGGTGAGGAGCACCTCCACGACGGTGCCGGAGGCAAAGCGCAGCGTCACGCTGCCTTCTCGCCCCGCGATCTCGGTGACACCGGGCGCCTCGCCCAGCCGTCGGACCAGGGCCTCGCGCGCGGCCTGTCCCTCGTGCACGGCGACCAAGTCCAGGGCTCCGATCACCTCGCAGCGGCGGCGCACGGCCCCGGCGATCTCGACCCGCAGGACACCCGCCCCCTCGAGGCCGGCGAGCGCGCGCCGCACCGCGTCGACCTCGTCTTGCGCGTGGTGGAACAGCCGCAGCGTGCTCGCCTGGCGCAGGTGGGCGATGCCACGGCGCACGTTCTCCGCGGTCTTGGCGCCGAAGCGCGGGAGCGCCGCCAGGCGGCCATCGCCCGCGGCCGCCTCCAGCTCGGCGAGCGACTCGATCCCGAGCAATTCGTGGATCTGCCGCACTTTGGCGGCCCCCAGACCGGGAATGCGGAGCATCTCCGCCAGGCCGGGCGGGACCTGCTCGCGCAGCTGGTCGAGCGCGCTCGAGCGGCCCGTGGCGAGGAGCTCCGACCGGGCGGCGTGCTGCATCGCGCGAATGCGAGACGCCTTCTCTCCTTTGACCACGAGGAACGCGGCGAGCTGGTCGAGGGTCTGGCGGACGGCTTGCTTGTCCATTCGGGTCCGATCAACCTAACCGCTCAATGGTGGGGCAGGAACCCGCCCAACGCCTGCTCGAAAGCCTGCGTCGCCTCGACGTGCGGCGCATGCCCCGTGGCCAGCTCGATCACGCCCGTGGAGAGCAGCGCCGCGGTCTCGCGGGCGGCTTCGAGGGGCATGGGGTCGTAGACGCCGTGCAACAGCAGCGAGCGGGGAGCGGTACCGTTCGGAAAAGTTCGCTGGATCCGGTCGCGCAGGTCGTAATCCCCCAGGCTGTCCCAGACGGCCTTGCGGGTCCGCTCGGTGACGCGAAACGGGGTCATCTCCCTCGCGCGGCTCGGGTCGCGAAAATACCCGGCGACGGATAGCGCGAACGCGATGCGGCGATACTTTTCGGGATCGGTCCGGGAGAGGCCGGACGCGACGAGGTCGGCGCGGCTGCGCGCGATCCACGGCTGGGCCATGCGGGCCGCAAAGCGGCGCTCGAACTCGTCGCGCCACGCGGCCGTTACCGGTGCCGACGAGACGAGCGCGAGCCGGGCAATCCGATCGGGATGGTCGAGCGCGTAGAGCAGGGCGAGCAGGCCCCCCCACGAATAGCCGACCACGGTGAGGCGGTCGAGCTGCCAGTGGCCGCGCAGGGCCTCGAGGTCGGCCACGTGCTCCCGCCAGCCCACCGGCAGGTCGCGCGGGACTGGTGACCGGCCGCCGCCGCGCTGGTCGTAATAGAGGAGGGCGCGGCCTCCCTCCGCGAGATGGTCGTACTGGGGGAGCAGGTAGTCGTGATGGGCGCCCGGGCCGCCGTGCAGCACGACCACGGGCGGGCCATGTCCCACGCGTCGCGTGTAGAGCCGGACGCCGTTCAGCTCGACCGTCGTTTCCGTGGTCGCTTCTGGCATCGCGTCTCAACTTAACCGTTCGCGAGGATGAAGCCGCTTCGCTTACCAGCCGCCCGCCCCGGGCTCGCCGACATCGCGATCCTCTGCCTCCTGGGCGGGGTCATCGCCACCGTGGTCGCGTTCGCGCGCGAATTCCAGGCGCCGTTCGCGCAGGCGGTGCAGATCGACCTGCGCCCCTCGGCGCTGCCGCGTTACACGCTGTATTCGCTGTCGCGCGGCGTCGCGGCGCTCGTGATCTCGTATCTCTTCGCGCTGGGGTTCGGGTGGGTGGCGGCGAAGTCGCGCGCCGCCGAGCGGCTGCTGCTGCCGCTGCTCGACATCCTCCAGAGCATCCCGGTGCTCGGCTTTCTCCCCGGCCTCGTGCTCGGCCTGATGTCGCTGTTCCCGGCGCGCAATATGGGGCTCGAGCTCGCGGCGATCCTGATGATCTTCACCGCGCAGGCGTGGAACCTGGCGCTCTCGTTCTACAGCTCGCTCAAGGCGCTGCCGCAGCCGCTGCGGGACGCGTGCAAGGTCGCGGGGTGGCCCCCCGGCCGGACCTTCCGACAGCTCGAGGTACCCGCCGCGGCGCAGGGGCTCGTGTGGAACGGGATGTTGTCGATGGCCGGGGGCTGGTTCTTCCTCATGGTGAACGAGGCGTTCCGCCTCGGGGATCACGACTACCGCCTCCCCGGCATCGGATCTTTCATGAGCGTCGCCCTCGACCAGGGTAACGGTCGGGCGATGGCGCTGGCGATCGCCGCCATGGTCATAATGATCGTGTGCGTTGACCAGCTCCTGTGGCGGCCGCTGGTCGTGTGGGTCGAGAAGTTCCGGCTGGACGAGAGCAGCGACGGCGGGCCGGCGCCGTCGTCGTGGGTACTCGACTTCCTGCGACGGGCGCGGCTGCTGCGCCGCGCGGCCGTGTTGCAACGGCGCGCCTACCGCCAAGCCCGCCGGGCGGCGCGGCCGCTCGAGCGGCCGTTCCGCGCCGTGGGCCCGGTGATCCTGCGGGCTCCCGGATTCGCGTTCGGGCATCGAATCGCGCGGGTGCTGGCAAGCGGGCTGGCGATACTGGCCGTGGCGGCCGCCGCCGTGTGGAGCGCCTGGCGCCTGTGGCAGCTGCTCGCGCAGCTCGGGTGGGCGGATTGGGGCCAGCTCGCCTCGGCCGCCGCACTTACGTTCGTCCGCGTGATGGGTGCGGTGATCGTGTCCACGGCGTGGGCCCTGCCTGCGGGGGTGGTGATCGGCCGCTCGCCGCGCATCGCGCGTGCGCTGCAGCCGGTGATTCAAGTCGTGGCGTCGTTCCCCGCGCCCATGCTCTTCCCGCTCGTCATCATCTTGTTCGAGCGGATCGGCATCGGGCTCGGGCTCGGCGCGGTCGCCCTGATGGTGCTGGCTGGCCAATGGTATATCCTGTTCAACGTGATCTCCGCCGTGGCCGCGATTCCGCAGCAGCTCAAGGACGCCACCACGGCGTTCCGGCTGCCCCGGTGGGAGCGCTGGCGCGTGCTGTACTTGCCGGCCGCGGCCCCCGCGCTCGTCATGGGATGGGTCACGGCCGCTGGCGGAGCGTGGAACGGCTCGATCGTGGCCGAATACATCCAGGCCGGAGGCGTGCTGCGGACCACCCGGGGTCTGGGGAGCCTGATCAGCGATGCCACCGCGCATGCCAACTTCCCCCTGTTGGCGGGTGGGATCGCCCTGATGAGTCTCGTCGTGGTGGGTTGGAACCGCATCGTCTGGCGCTCGCTCATGGACTGGGCTCGGACGCGCTTCGGGTACGCGCAATGACGCCGGGCCCCGTGTTGCTCGAAGCGCAGCATGTGACGCAGCGCTTCCGACTCCCAAACGGCCAGAACCTCGAGGCGCTGCGCGACGTGTCGCTCGGCGTGTGCGAGAACGAGGTCGTGGCTCTGGTCGGGCCGTCCGGATGCGGCAAGAGCACGCTGCTCCGCCTGTTCGCCGGGCTGGCCCGTCCGGTGGACGGGAAGGTGTTGTACCGCGGCCGCCCACTCGACGGCGTGCTCGGCGCCGCGGCGATGGTGTTCCAGTCGTTCGCGCTCCTCCCCTGGCTCACCGTGGTGGAGAACGTGGCCATGGGCCTCGAGGCGCGGGGTGTGGACGGCGCGGCGCGACGCGACGCGGTGGCCCGGGCCGTCAACCTCGTGGGGCTCGACGGGTTCGAGCAGGCGTATCCGAAAGAGCTGTCGGGCGGCATGAAGCAGCGGGTGGGCTTCGCGCGCGCCCTCGCCGTGGCGCCCGAGATCCTCCTCATGGACGAGCCGTT
This sequence comes from Gemmatimonadales bacterium, assembly GCA_035488835.1. GTDB lineage: Bacteria > Gemmatimonadota > Gemmatimonadetes > Gemmatimonadales > GWC2-71-9 > AG41. The sequence continues at coordinate 5,278 of DATHKX010000137.1, read as the reverse complement.
CGGCGCGCTGGATCCCCTCACCGCGGAGAACCTGCGCAGCCAGGTCGTGGACCTGTGGCGTGATCCCGCGACCGGCGTGAACACGCTCGTCATCGTCACGCATAGCGTCGAGGAAGCGGTGTTCCTGGCGGGCCGCATCGTCGTCTTCGGATCGAACCCCGGCCACGTGCGCGAGGAGATGTCCAATCCGCTGCCCTATCCGCGCCAGGAGCGGAGCCCGGAGTTCGAGGAGATGGTGGACCGGCTGCACGCGATTCTCACCGCGACCCTCCTGCCCGAGCCGGCGCCGGCCACACCCCAACGACTCGTGCCGTTCCCACGGGTGCATGTGTCCGAGGTCACCGGCCTCCTCGACCACTTGCTCACGCGACCCGACGGCAAGGGACCGGTGTTCGAGCTGGCGGAGGACCTCGGCGTCGATTACGACCGGATGTCGGCGGTGGTGCGGGCGGCCGAGCAGCTCGGCTGGGTGACGACGCCGGGCGAGATTGTGCAGCTCACGGTGACGGGGCGTGAGGTCATGGCCATGGACGACGCCGCCCGCAAGGACGTCACGCGGGCGCGGCTCGCCAAGCAGCCGCTGTTCGCGCGCCTCGTGGCCATGCTGAAGGAGGGCGACGGGACGATGGAGGACGAAGAGGTGCTCGCCGACCTGACGATCTATTTCCCGTTCATCCCCGCGGAGTCGTTGTTCGCGACGCTGGTGGAGTGGGGGCGCTATGCAGAGCTCCTGGACCACGACGCCGACGGGGGCCGGCTCACGCTGCTGGGGTGGGAAGGGGCCGCCGAAGCGCGCGTCGAGTAACCGCTTGCGCGCTGCTTGACTCTTGGCTCCTAGGCTTTCCCCGTCCACAACGGGGGCGAGCCATGAAGCGCTTTATCGCAATCCTGACAACCGGGGCCTTTCTGCAGGCATGCATGACCTGGGCCCCAAAGCCGCTCGAGCCCACGCGGTTCGATGGTGCGACGCCCGATCGCCGGGTACGCGTGACCCTGGAGAACGGGGGAGTCCTGGTGGTGAAGAATCCCTTCATCAGCGGCGACAGCCTCGTGTGGCTGCGTGCGGTCCCCGACGATCCTCGGGCCGGCGATTCGCCGCCGCGCACGCAGCGTCAGGGCATCCCCCTCGCGCAGATCAGGGAGGTGGAGGTCCGGCAGTTGGATGCCGCGAGAACGACCATCGCCGTCGTCGCGACGGTGGGCCTCGCCGCGCTGCTCGTGGCGGCGGCGAACGACCCCTTGGGGAATGAGAGTGGCAGTGGAAGTGGAAGCGGGAGCGGGGGGACTGGCGGCTCGTGCGACTACTGCGCGTCCTGTCCGTTGGTGTACAGCTGGAACGGGCATGAGTGGAGGCTCGATTCGGGGACGTTTGGTGGTGCCGTCATGCACGCGCTCGCGCGAACCGACGTCGACAACCTCGACTTCGCGCGGCCGCAGCACGGCACGCTGCGGCTCAAGGTGGCCAACGAACTGAGCGAGACCGACTACCTGGACGCCCTCAGCGTGCTGGCGGTGAACCACGACGCCGGGCTCGCCGTCGCGCCGGACGCGGCCGGCCGCTTGCACACGATCGGCGCGCTTACGCCGCCTGCCACGGCGCGGGACTTCCGCGGTCACGACGCGCTGGCGCGGGTCCGTGCCCCCGACGGATGGAACTGGGAGTCGGGCCCCGGGGCGCGCGACACCCTGATCGCCGCCGACCTGCGCGACGGTCTCGAGCTCGCCTTCCCGCGCCCGCTCGGCGCTGGCTCGGGGCGGCTGGTGGTGGACGGCAACGTGACGACCTGGGCGGCGCTGATGATGCAGCGCTTCATCGCCGCGCACGGCCGGGCCACCCAAGCCTGGTACGACTCGCTGGACCGTGACCCGCAGGGCGCCAGGAGATTGGGCGCGGCGCTGGCACGACAGGCCTTCCTGAGCGCCGCCGTCCTGGTGGACGGGCGCTGGCAGCCGCAGGGCCTGATCTGGGATGCGGGCCCTGAGACCTCGAAGCGGCAGGTCGCGGTGCTCGACCTGCGGGGCGTCGTGGGAGATACCGTGCGGGTCCGCCTCGAATCCGTGCCGTCGTTCTGGCTGGTCGACCGCGTCGCGCTGGACTACGCTCCGGAGCGGCCGATCGAGATCACCGAGCTAACGGCCGAGAGCGCCGTCGGGATGCTGGGGAAGGACGTGCGCGGACTGCTCGCCACCGTCGACGACCGGCCGTTGAGGCTCGAGCCGGGGGAATCGGCGCAGCTGTCCTTCGGCGTTCCGGACGTACCGGCCGGCAAGGCGCGGACGTACCTGCTGCGCACGCACGGATGGTACCGAATCCACGCGCCAGAAGTGGGAGAGCCGGACGTAGCGCTCCTGGGTGCCCTGCAGAGCGACCCGCTGGGGATCTCCAAGGCCGCCGTGGCGCGGATGAACGTGGCGCTGGGGGCGATGGAGATCGCGGGCCGATGAACGGCCGCGTGGTGTGGGTGACCGGGCTCGGCGCCGTCACGGGGGCGGGTGTGGGGACGGCGCCGCTGCTCGACGCCCTCCGGGCCGGGCGGTCGGCCGTGCGTCCGCTGCCCGAGCTGGACGGCCTGCTCGCGGTCCCGGCGCCCGACCCGCCGCGGGACCGGCGGGCCCGGCACTTGGAGCGCAGTGCCGCGCTGTTCTTCGCCGCCGCCGAAGAGGCGTGGCGCGACGCGGGACTGGGAGACGATGTCCCGGACCCGGCGCGCTACGGTGTGATCGAGGGCTCGTCGCTCGGGCCGCTGGCCGACGCACTGGAGACGCTGCGCACCCGCCTCGCCACGGGAGACGGGATCCTTCGGCCGTCGGGGCTTGTGCGCTTCATGACCGGGGCGGGGGGCGCCGCCCTGGCGCATAGCCATCGTTTGCGAGGGCCGGTCCTGCACGTCTCGGCGGGGAGCGTGTCGGCGGCGTGCGCCATCGGCGAGGGGTTCCAGAAGATCGCGGCCGGTCTTGCGGACGTCGTGGTGGCGGGCGGCGCCGAGTGCCCGCTGCAACGTGACGTGATCGAGCACTTCCGACTGGCGGGGATCCTCGCGACGCCCGGCAATGGAGAGGCAGCGTGCCGCCCGTTCGACGCGCGCCGGGCTGGCACCGTGCTGGGCGAGGGAGCGGGGGTGCTGGTGCTCGAGGACGCCGGGCATGCGGCGCGGCGCGGGGCACGGCCACGCGCCGTCGTATCGGGCTTCGGGCTCACGTGCGAGGCCTTCTCGATGATCAGCCCGGAGCCGGGCGGCGCGGGCGTGGCGGAGTCGGTGCGCGCCGCGCTCGGGGCACACTCGCCGGACTCCATCGGTTGGATCAAGGCGCACGGCACGGGTACCAGGCTCAACGACGCCGCCGAGGTACGGGGCATCGCGAGCGTGTTCGGGACGCGGCTCACCGAAGTGCCGCTCACGTCGCTGAAGCCGGCGCTCGGGCACGCTCTGGGGGCGAGCGGCGCGGTCGAAGCGGTGGCCGGCCTCCTCGCGTTGGAAGGCGGGTTCGTGCCGCCGACCCTCGGCACCGAGCGCGCCGACCCGGAGCTGCCGCCGTGCCGCATCGCCCTCACCGCCGAGCCGTCGGACGCCCGTGAGGCGCTATTCCTGTCGGAAAGCTTCGGTGGGCGGTGCGCGGCGCTCGCCGTGCGCCGTCCGGCGGCGGCTTAGAGCAGCACCGCGAGCGCGTCCGCGACCTCCCTTACCGCGCGGTGATGCGGCTCCGTGAATCCGGCGGGCACGTCGGAATCGATGTCGAGCTGGCCGAGGGTCGTCTGCCCGCGACGGATCAGCACCACGAGCTCGGACTTCGTCTCCAGGTTGCACGCGAGGTAGTTTCCGATCGCCGCCACGTCGGGCACGTTCTGATCCTCGCCTGTCACCACCGCCGTGCCGCACACGCCGCGGCCGACCGGAATCCGGGTGTGCTCCGTCTCCCGTCCCGAAAACGCCTCGAGCACCAGCTCACTGTGGTGCAGCATGTAAGCGTACACGGAGGTGAACGGCGCACCCAAACCGCGCAGCCGGTCGCACGCGAGCTGCAGTATGTCTGCCCGCGAGGCGTCGTGCAGGTGCGCGGCGCGCAGCGCGCGCACGATCGGGCTGGTCGCCAGCATGCGGCTATATCTATCTTTGGCGCGACCCTCACGGAAGCCGGTGGATGTCGATCCGCCTCCTCGCGCTCATCCCCGTCGCTGCGGCGATCAGCCTCGCCCTCTCGGCCGCGGTCGATGCGGTGGCGCTGCCACTGTTCCTCGATACGACGGGGACGATCCTCGCCACCGCGCTCGCCGGCCCCGGTGTGGGGATTGCGACCGGCGTCGTGACGTCCGCGGTGAACACGCTCCGCAACCCAACCTTCTGGCCGTTCGTCGTGGTGCAGATCATCGTGGCGCTGTACGCCTGGGCCGCGGCGCGCGCGGGGCTGTTCCGAAGCTTCCGCACCGCCGTCCCGGCTGGGCTGGGGCTCGGCGTGATCGCGTCGGTGACGTCGACGCCCATTTCCTACCTCGTGTTCGGCTGCACGACCACCGGCGGCATCGCCCTGACGACGGCGCTCGGCAAAGCGCTCGGCCTGCCGCCGCTGGGGGCGTGCTTCTTCGGGAGCTTCGTGTCGGACTTCGGCGACAAGGCCGTGACCTTCGCGCTCGTCACGTCGGTGCTGCACGCGTTGCCGCGCCGCACCGCCGCGCGCTTCCCCTGGGCGCTCCGCGCCATCGGCGCGGCGTGACGGGAGGGCGGCTCCACCCCTTCACGCTCCTCGCGATCGCGGCGGCGCTCCCGGCACTGGCGTGGATCCTGCCCGCACCGGCTGGCGGGGCGTGGACCGCGGCTGTGGCCCTGGCCCTCACACTGACCCCGGGCGCGAGCCCGGGGTTCACGAACATCGGCTCATCCCCGGGCTGGCGCCCGGGGTTAGTCGTTCTGCGCACCGCCGTGCTCACCGCCGCGCCGTTCTGGCTGTTCTTGCTCCTGCTGCACGACGTGCCGACGACGATCGCCATCGGACTGCGTATCACCACGATGGTCGCGAGCTTCGTGTGGCTGGTGGCGACGCTCGAACCCGCGCGCCTGGTGGAAGCGATGATCGCGGCCGGCTGGAGCGCCAGCATCGCCTATCTGCTCGCGGCCACGCTCTCTGCTGTCCCGGTGCTCAAGGCACGCGCGCGGCGCATCGTGGAAGCGCAACGCTGCCGGGGACTCTCGCCGCGGGGTGGGATCGCGGCCCGGTTGCGCGCGCTCCGCGCGCTCGCGTTGCCGCTCGTGCTGTCGGCGCTGCACGAGGTGGACGAGCGAGC
>DATHKX010000136.1:0-5447 GCA_035488835.1 Gemmatimonadales bacterium | reverse complement strand
CCCAGCCGCGCCGCCCGCTCGAGGACGGCATGGCGCAGCTCGCTCGCCGTGTGGCCCGGCGTGGCCAGCACGCTGTCGACGAGTCGCTTGGTGAGGGCGGTGTAGCGCCCAGTTTGCGTATCCATTTGGCTAGCATGGGTGGGGCGAGGGGGGTCCGTCAAGAGGATGCACGGGTGGCGGAACCACTCTTCAGACCGTACGATTCCCGCCGCGCATGACCTTGCTCGCATTCCTCCTCGCAGCTCAACTGGTCCCAGCGGACACCGTGCCGCCGTACCTCGCTTTCCCCCAACCTGGGCTCGACGACCCCGCCGCCTATGAAGGCTATCAGACCCGCGTGTACCAGGATGCCAGTGGCAACGCGTTCCAGATCTACCTGAAGGGCAGCACCGGACGCGTCGTGCACCTCTGGGCCGACGCCGCCAACGAAAGCGTGGGCTTCACCGTTCGGGACTCGGGCGGCAAGCCCGCCGAGGTCGCCTGGGGCTCGTCGGGGGCATCCGTCGCCGGGTCGGCCAGCAGGCGATGGGTGTCCTATGGGCTCGAGGCCCCGTCCTCGGTCACGGTTGGTCTCTTCCTACTCGGTTCCATGCGGGTGGAGCGCGACCTTCAGTATGCGAGGCGCGATACGCTGCCCCTCGACTCAACCCCGTTCCCGCAAGCTGAGCTGTCGGAGCTCATCGACCACCTCGCGAAGCTGAAACCGGCCGAGCGCGCGCGTCACCTCTCGCTGCTCGGCGCGAAGACGGTCGACGCGCTGCGTGCGCGGCTCCTTCCCGGCGTGACCGCGAGCGTCGGCGACACAGCCTGGGTCGTGCGGGTCGAGCAATTGAGCTTCGACGGCAAGAATCACCTCTGGCTCGCGCTCGAGGGCGATACGCGGGAAACGGTTCCCGCGCTCTCCGGGAGGACCGTCACGATCCGGCGCCCCGCGGGGGGTCCCGTGCGCCTGACCGTACGGGTGACGACGGACGCGCCAGCCCTGACGCCGCTCACGCGGGCGGAGATCTTCAACGACGAGTTCCTGCGGTTCGCCGCCCAGGTCCGCGCCGACACGGCCCACCCGGTCACGCTTCGACGATTGGAGCGGGAGGTGCGGGGGGTCGAGGTCTTGAGCTATCGCGAGAAACTGATGGCGGGGCTGCCGAATTTCGCGACCTACTTCGGCCGCGACATGCTCATGACGGCTCTGCTGATGCAGCCCGTGTGGGCGCCCGCCATGTCGGAGCACGTGGTCGCGATCGCCCTTGGCAAGCTGTCGCCGGCGGGGGACGTGAGTCACGAGGAGGCGCTGGGCGGTCAGGCGATCCGCGAGCACGCCGCCGAGTACAACCGCTTGGTGAAGGCCGGCCGCTTGTCGCAGGCCCGCGACGTGCTTGCCCATCTCGCGGCCACACGCGAGAACTACATCATGGTGGACGACGACTTCCAGCTGCCGGTGGTGGCCGCGCGCTATCTGGCCGACCCGCGCGTGCCGGCGGATCGCAAGCGCGACTTCCTGCGCACCGACCAGCACCTGACACGGCTCGTCTCCAACCTGGCGTTCGTCACGCGGAAGGCGGCCCCGTATGCCCGCGACCCGGTGGAGACGAACCTGGTGAGCTTCCCGCGCGCGCGTGATGGTACGTGGATCTCGGCGAGCTGGCGCGACAGCCGGGCGGGCTACGGCGGCGGCCGGTTCGCCATGGACGTGAACGCCATCTGGGTGCCGCACGCGCTCGAGGCGGTGGGGACGATTCTCGACGCGTTGAAACAGCTCGGCATCACGCCGGTGATTCGCGAGCAGCCGCTCGCCACGTTCGCGCGTGAGCGCGCGGCGCTGCAACGGGCGCTGGCCACCTGGAAGGGCGCCGAGCGCCATTTCCGCGTCGCGCTCGCGCCGCGCGAGATCGCCGAGCGCGTGGCGGTCAGGCTGCGGGCGCTCCCGGCGGACGAGCGGGACTATTGGAACGGGGTGCTGCATCTGGTGGGGCCACCGGCGGACACGCTGCGATTCCTGGCCCTGTCGCTCGACGGCGCGGGTCGGCCGATTCCCATCGTGAACACCGATCCGGCGGCGCTGCTGCTTTTGGAATCGCTCGACCCCCCGCGGGCCCAGGCCCTCGTGGACCCGATCATGCGCCCCTATCCCATCGGCCTATTCGCCGACAACTTGGGCCCTGTGGTCGCCAACGACGCCTATGCCGCCCCCGCGATCTGGGAGAGCTTCCGCCGCGATGCGTATCACGCGCCCACGGTCGTGTGGGGGAGGGAAGTGAACGTGCTGCTGGCTGGTCTGGCACTGCAGCTCCGGGGCAGCGACGGAGGGGCGGACCATGCTGCGCCCCTACTCGACGCGGCGCTGCGTCGCATTGGCGAGGCAGTGGATCGTTCCGGATTGCGGCACGCGGAGCTGTGGAGCTACAACATCGAAAACGGTCGACTGGTCCCGTCGCGCTACGGCACCAGCTCGGACGTGCAGCTGTGGAGCCTCACCGACCTCGCCGTTCAATATCTCCTCAACCACCCAACACCATGAGCAACCTGCACGCATTCGACATCGCCGTCATCGCCGCCTACTTCCTCGTGCTGGCCGGGATCGGGTACTGGGCGGCGCGGCGAGAGAAGAACGTCAGCGCCGACTTTTTCCTCGCGAGCCGGGATGTGGGCTGGTTCGCGGTGGGGGCGAGCCTGTTCGCCTCGAACATCGGGAGCGAGCACCTCGTGGGCCTCGCGGGCACCGGAGCGGCGAGCGGGCTCGCGGTAGGTCATTTCGAATGGCTGGCGTGCTTCATGCTGCTGCTGCTCGGCTGGCTGTTCGTGCCGTTCTACCTGCGGAGCGGTGTGTACACGATGCCGGAGTTCCTCGAGCGGCGGTTCAATCCGGCGGCGCGCAGCTACTTCACCTGGGTGTCGATCATCGGCTACGTGCTGACGAAAATCAGCGTCACCCTGTTCGCCGGCGGCATCGTGATGCGCGAAGTAACGGGGTACAATGTGTGGACCAGCGCCGTCATCCTGATCGTCATCACCGGGATCTACACCGTCCTGGGAGGCCTGCGCGCCGTGATTTATACGGAAGTGATGCAGGCCGTCGTGCTGATCATCGGGTCGGCGACCATGACGGTGCTGGGCCTACAGGCGGTGGGGGGGTGGAGCGGTCTGGAGGCGCGCGTGCCGGCGGACTTCTTCTCCATGTGGAAGCCCATGAATCACCCCAACTTCCCCTGGACGGGCATCGTGTTCGGCGCGCCCATCCTGGGCGTCTGGTACTGGTGCACCGACCAGCACATCGTGCAGCGGGTGCTCGCGGCCCGGAACGTCAGCGCCGCCCGGACCGGCACGATCTTCGCCGGGTTTCTGAAGATCCTGCCCGTGTTCATCTTCGTGCTGCCGGGGATCATCGCCGCGGCGCTGTACTCCGACATCCGGGGCGGGGCCGCCGATGCGGCGTATCCGGCGCTGGTAACGCGGCTCCTGCCGGCCGGGTTCAAGGGCCTGGTGCTCGCGGGGATGCTCGCCGCGCTGATGAGCTCGCTCGCGTCCGCGTTCAACTCTTGCTCGACCCTGCTCACGTGGGACGTGTACCGCAAGCTCCGGCCCAACGCGAGCGAGCAGCGGCTGGTAACGGTGGGACGGCTCACCACGGTCCTGCTGGTCGGGTTGGGTCTGCTGTGGATCCCGTTCATGAAATACGTCTCGCCGCAGATCTACATCTACCTGCAGAGCGTGCAGGCCTACATCGCACCGCCGATCGCGGCGTGCTTCCTGCTGGGCGTGTTGTACCCGCGGCTGAACGGAACCGGAGCATTGGCCGCCCTCTGGACCGGGCTGGTGATCGGGACGGCCCGACTCGTGCTCGAGCTCGCGCGCGGCAGTCTGGCCAGCGGCTCGGTGTGGTACTGGTTCGCCACCATCAACTTCCTGCACTTCGCGGCTCTGCTGTTCGCGCTGTGCTCGGGGATCCTCATCGCGGTCAGCCTGATGACCGCCCCACCCGGAGCGGCCCAAACGGCCGGGCTGACGTACGGTGCACCGGAGATCACCGCGGTCCCGGTCCCGGCCGGCCCGCGGAACCTCAATGTCGTGCTGTCGATCGTCCTCGTGGCCACGATCGGGGTGCTCTGGATAATCTTCCGGTGAGCCAGGTCCTCACCCCTTTGATCCCCTCTCCCGTTGGGAGAGGGGAGACGAAGCCCGACTTCGTACCCCCTCTCCGGAACGGAGAGGGGGACAGGGGGTGAGGACTCCGGAGCGGAGAGGGCGCCAGGGGGTGAGGATTGCCGCCCTTGCCGCCCTTGTCGTCGCGACCGGGTGCCGGTCGGCCCCACCGGCCGGCGCGCGTTACGATCCCGCCCACGACCTCGGGATGCTGTTTCACGACGTCCAGCTCTCGGGGATCTTCCAGGACTCGAAAACGTTCGCCGACGCGCGGCCCCTCCTCGCGCCGGGCGAAATCGTCGCCCGCTACGCTGCCGCGCGAAGCGCGCCGCAGTTCAACCTGCGGGAATTCGTGGCGCAGCACTTCGAGGTGCCCCGGCCGGTCGGAGAAGGCTTCCGGTCGGACCCCTCGCAGACCATGGAGCAGCACATTCGCGCGCTCTGGCCTGTCCTGACGCGCCCGCCCGATACTCCCGACGCACACTCGTCGCTCATCCCGCTCCCCAACGCCTACGTCGTCCCCGGCGGCCGCTTCCGCGAAGTCTACTACTGGGACTCGTACTTCACGATGCTCGGGCTCATCGAGAGCCGTCGGACCGACCTCGTGAAGAGCATGCTCGACAACTTCGCCCACCTGATCGTAACGGTCGGGCACATCCCGAACGGCAACCGGACCTATTATCTCAGCCGCAGCCAGCCGCCGTTCTTCGCCGCCATGGTCGGGTTGTACGCGCGGGCGACGGATACCACGCAGGCCTTGCAATATCTCGACGCGCTGGAGGGGGAGCACGCCTTCTGGATGGATGGGGCGGAGCGTCTCGCCCCCGGGGGAGGCCAGGCCTACCGCCGCGTTGTCCGGCTCTCGGACGGCGGGCCGTTGCTCAACCGCTACTGGGACGACCTGCCCGAGCCCAGGCCCGAGGCGTACCGTCCGGACTACGAGATCGCTCAGACGCTCCCCGAGGCCCGTCGCGAGTCGTTTTATCGAAACGTGAAGGCCACGGCCGAGAGCGGTTTGGACTTCTCGAGCCGCTGGATGCGCGATCCGAAAGACTTGCGCACGCTGGAGACGACCGAGCTGATCCCGGTGGATCTCAACAGTCTGCTCTATCACGCCGAGCGGATGATCGCCGCGCTCCGGGCGTTCCGGGGGCGGGCAGGGGACATGGACGTCGCGAGGCAGTTCGCCGAGGCAGCCGCCGACCGTCGTCGGGCCCTGCTGGCCGCGGCGTATGATTCCGCAAGCGGGTTCTTCTACGACGTGCGGTGGCGCAGCGGTACGCGCGTGACGGACCGGCCCACCCTGG
>DATHKX010000135.1:0-9205 GCA_035488835.1 Gemmatimonadales bacterium | reverse complement strand
GATCGGCGACGTCGCCGTAACGGTGGACTGGGCGGCCGAGACCGTCCCCGCGTTCACGACCACGGTCGCGGTCTGGGTGATCGCGACCGTATTGATCGTCGCCGACACCGTCTTCGATCCCGCCGCGGTCGACGTCAACGTCCCCGTCGCCACGCCGCTCGCATCCGTGGTCCCGATGGGCTGGGTCAACGTGTTCCCGGTGGCCGGCGTGGCCGCGAGGGTCACCGTGGCGCCCTGAATCGGGTTGCCGCTCGCGTCGCGCGCGGTCACCGTGATCGTCGAGGTCCCGCTCCCCGCCGTGATCGGCGACGTCGCCGCGACGGTGGACAGGGCGGCCGACACCGCGCCGGCGGTTACCGTCACCGGCGCCGTCTGCGCCAGCACGATCGTTCCGTCCACGGTGGCCGTCACGGTCTTCGTTCCGGCCGCCGTCGAGCTCAACGCACCGGTGATCTGCCCGCCCGCGTCAGTTGTGCCGACGGGTTGCGTCAGGGTATTGCCGTCCCCCGTGGCCGCGAGCGTGACGCTCGCGCCGCCGACCGGGTTCCCGTTGGCGTCCCGCACCGTCACCGTGATCGTCGACGGGCCGCCCCCCGCCGTGATCGGCGATGTCGCGGCGACCGTGGACAGGGAGGCCGACGGCGTCCCGGCGGTCACCAGGACGGTCGCCGTCTGCGTAATCGCCACGGAATTGATCGTCGCCGAGAGGGTCCTCGACCCCGCCGTCGTCGAGGTCAAGCTGCCGGTGGCGACGCCACTCGCATCGGTGGTCCCGAGCGGCTGGGTGAGTGTGTTCCCCGTTGTTGGGGCGGCCGCGAGCGTGACGGTGGCGCCCTGGATCGGGTTGCCCTGCGCGTCCCGCGCGGTCACCGTGATGGTCGAGGTGCCGCTCCCCGCCGTGATCGGCGAGGTCGCCGTGACGCTCGACTGGCCGGCAGACACGACCCCTGCGTTCACGAGGACCGTGGCCGTCTGCGTGATGGTCACGGCATTGATCGTCGCCGACACGGTCTTGGAGCCCGTCGCCGTCGCGGAAAGCGTACCGGTCGCGACGCCGCTCGCGTCGGTGGTTCCCAGGGGCTGGGTCAGCGTGTTGCCCGCGGTCGGCGTGGCCGCAAGTGTGACCGTGGCACCCTGAATCGGGTTCCCGAACTGATCCTTCGCAGTGACCGTGATGGTCGAGCTGCCACTCCCCGCCGTGATCGGCGAGGTGGCGCTGATCGTGGACTGGGCCGCCGAGACTGCGCTCGCCCCGATCGAGAAGGACGTGGACGTCGCGCCCGTCAGGCCGCCGCTCGACGCCGCGAGCGTATAGCCCGTCCCCGCGTGATCGATGGAGAGACCCGGGAAGGTCGCCACACCGCCCACGGCCGGGATGGTGCCGCCGCCCGTGAGCGTGCCGCCGCCGGGGTTGGCCAGGATCGCGAGCGCGACCCCGTTCGTCGCCCCCGTCACCCGGTTGTTGAACTGATCGCGGATCTCGACCTGGACCGGCGGCGCGACGGTCGCTCCCGCCTGCGCTCCGATTGGCTCCACCAGGTAGCTCAGGTGGGTCGCTGTGGCCGGATTCACCACCACGGCGGGCTGCTGTCCGATCGCCTCGCCGCCGACGGTCGCGGAGACCGTCTTCGTCTCGGCCACCGTCGAGGACAGCGCGCCGGTCGCCACGCCGTTGGCGTCAGTGAGCCCGGGGTTCGTGATCGCGTTCCCGGTGCCGGTGGCCGCCAGGGCGACGGCCTTCCCCTTGATCACGTTCCCGAACTGGTCGCGCGCCGTGACGGTGACGCTGCTCTGGCTCGAGCCGCTCGAGGCGGTGATCGGGCTCACGGCCGTGACCGTGGTTTGCGACGCGCTGACCGAGCCGGGCACGGTGTACGCCAGGAACGTGACCGGCGACCCGACGCCCGACGCGCGGACGCTCTGCACGCTATCCGTGGGGCTCATCCGCGTCCCGAGTGCCCAGCCGACGCCCGCGATCCCGCTGGCGTTCGTCACCGAGGTGGCCGAGGGCGCTCCGTTGACCAACCCGCCGCCGTCGGATACCACCCAGCTGATGGTCACGCCGGAGACCGGGTTGTTGAACTGATCCACGACCCGCACCGAGAGCGCGGTCGGCAGCGTCTGGCCGACGGTGTCCGTCTGCGCGTCTCCCCCGGCGATCGCCATTTGAGACGCTCCACCGACCTGGGCGGTGACGTTGAACGTCACGCTGTCGCGGCCACTCACGAGCGTCGCGGCGGCCGTGGTCGTCTCAGGACCGGGCGTGAGGCCCAGCGTCCGCGTCGCCTGCGCGTGACCCGCGCCATCCGTCACGGAGGTCGGCGGACTCACGGAGCCGCCCCCGCGAGCCGTCCAGGTCACGACCACGCCCGGCACCGGGTTGTCGCTCGCGTCGGTGAGGAGCACGTCGTGCACGGTCGTCGTGCTCACCGGCCCGACCACGTCGCCCGAGAACTTGGCGATATGCGCCGCGGCGCCGACTTTGGCGGTATCCACGAACGTGACGGGACTTCCGGTCAGGCCGGTGGACGTGGCCGTCATCGTATCGGGCTTGGGCGTGGTGGAGAGCGTCCAGCTCCCCACCTGCGCGACGCCGTTCGCGGCGGTGATCTGCGATGGGCCGGCGAGCAGGCCGTTCGAGGTGCCGGGCAGCGAGAACGTCACCGCCACGCCGGCGACCGGGTTCCCGCTCACGTCGTGGACGACCACCGACGGAGCGATCGCCACCGATGTCCCGGCCGGGGCGCTCTGGTGATCGCCCGCATTGGCGGCGATCTGCGTAGCCGCGCCGGCCGTGACCGTGACGGTGGCGGACGTGGCGCCCGTGAGGGAGCCCGATGTGAACGCCAGCGTCCGTCCGCCGACGGCGCCCGTGAGCTTCAGGTTCGCAAACACCGCCGCACCCGAGGCATTGGTCGTGGCCGTCGTCGTCCCGCCGAGCGTCCCGCCCCCGGACGCGATCGCGGCCGTCACCACCGTGCCGCTCACCGGCACCGTGTTCCCGGCGCCGTCTTCGAGCTGCACCACGGGCTGCTGCGGGAAGGCGACGTCGTTCTGGACGCTCGCCGAGGGTTCGGTCGTCAGCGTCAACCGTGCCGCCGTGCCCGCCCCGAGCGTGATCGGGCCGGAGGTGGCGGGGGTGAGCCCCGTCGCGCCGAAGCTCAACGTGTAGCTTCCCGCCGACCCGTTGAGCGACAGATTCGTAAAGCTCGCAGTCCCGCCCGCGCTCGTGATCGCGGTCGTGGTGCCGCCCAGGCTCCCGACACCCGTGGCGATCGTCGCCGTGACGGTGACACCGGCCTGACTCACCGCGTTGCCCGCGCCATCGCGCAGCTGCACGATCGGCTGCTGGGCGAACGCCACCCCGCTCTGCGCCGCCCCCGACGGTTGGGTCGTGAGGGTGAGTTGCGTGGCCGTGCCTGCGCCCAGCGTGATGGGCGCGGAGGTCGCCGGGATGAGCCCGGTCGCGCCGAAGCTCAGCGTGTAGCTCCCCGCCGGCCCGCTGAGCGACAGATTGGTGAAGCTCGCGATGCCGCTCGCATTCGTGATCGCGGTGGTCGTGCCGCCCAGGCTCCCGCCGCCCGACGCGATCGTCGCGGTCACGGTCACGCCCGCCTGGCTCACCGGATTGCCCGCGCCGTCGCGCAGCTGCACGACCGGCTGCTGGCCGAAGGCCACGCTGCTCTGCGCCGTCGCGGAGGGCTCGGTCGTGAGCGTGAGGCGGGTGGCGCCGCCCGCGCCGAGTGTGATCGGGCCGGACGTGGCCGGCGTGAGCCCGGTCGCGCCGAAGCCCAGCGTGTAGCTCCCCGCCGGCCCGCTGAGCGACAGATTGGCGAAGCTCGCAATCCCGCTCGCGCTCGTGATCGCGGTGGTCGTGCCGCCCAGGCTCCCACCGCCCGACGCGATCGTCACGGTGACGGTCACGCCGGCCTGACTCACCGCGTTGCCCGCGCCGTCGCGCAGCTGCACGACCGGCTGCTGGGCAAAGGCCACCCCGCTCTGCGCGGCCGCCGAGGGTTGAGTCGTGAGGGTGAGTTGCGTGGCCGCGCCTGCGCCGAGCGTGATGGTGGCGGAGGTCGCCGGGGTGAGCCCGGTCGCGCCGAAGCTCAGCGTGTAGCTCCCCGCCGGCCCGCTGATCGACAGATTGGTGAAAGTCGCCACCCCGCTCGCGTTGGTACTCGCGGTGGCGGTGCCGCCCAGGCTCCCGGTACTTGTAGCGATCGTCGCGGTCACGGTCACGCCCACCTGGCTCACCGGGTTGCCCGCGCCGTCGCGCAGCTGCACGACCGGTTGCTGAGCGAATGCCACCCCGTTCTGCGCGCCAGCCGAAGGCTCGGTCACCACGGCGAGCTGGGCCGCGGGGCCGGCGGCCAGGGTGATGCCGCCGGAGGTCACGGGAGCGAGGGTCGGGGCGGCGAAGGTCAGCGTATAGCCGCCGGTCGGACCACTGAGCGCGAGCCCACTAAAGCTGGCGCGGCCGTTCGCGTCGCTCGTCGCGCTGCCCGACGTGAGAGTCCCCCCGCTCGGCGTCGCCGAGGCAGTGACGACGACGCCCGCCTGGCTCACCGGATTGCCGTTCGCGTCCTGGATCTGCACGACGGGCTGCCGGAGGAGCGGCACGCCGCTCTCGGCGGTGGTCGAGGGCTGTGTGCTCATTACGAGCTTGCCCGCCGCCGCCGCCGTCACGTTGAAGGTGGGGCTCGTCCCGGTGAGTCCCGCCCCCGCGGCGGCGGTGAGAGTGTAGCCCGTGCCGGCTTTGTCGATGGTGAGACCCGAGAACGTCGCCACACCCGCGACCGCCGCGTGCGTCGCCGTCCCACCGAGCGTGCCCCCGCCCGGATTCGTCCCGATCGCCACGGTCACATTGCCCGTAAAGCCGGTGGCGGTGTTGCCGAACGCGTCCCGGGCCGTCACCTGGACCGCCGGCGTGATCGCGGCGCCCGCCGGCGCGTCGCTCGGCGGCACCGTGAACACCAGCCGCGTGGCCGCCGCGGGCGCGATCGCGAACCCGGCGCTCGTGGCAGTGAGCCCACTCGCCGAGGCGGCGAGGGTGTAGCCCGTGGCCACCTTGTCGATGCTGAGGTCGGGGAACGTGGCGACGCCGCTCACCGCCGGGACGGTCGTGGTCCCCGACAGCGTCCCACCGGCGGCGTTGGTAGCGAGGGCGATCGTCACGTTCCCGTTGAAACTCGTGACGGTATTTCCGAACGCGTCCTGCGCGCTCACCTTCACCGCGGGGCTAATGGCCGTGCCCGCCACGGCGTTGCTCGGCTGACCCGTGAACGCGAGCTGCGTCACGGCGACGGCGACCCGGAAATCTGTGGCCGATTCTCCGTTGTCGCCGAACGACACCCACGCGCTCGTCTGTCCCGTCTTATCGACGGTGCGCGCCCGCCAGTGGTAGGCCGCGTTGTCGCTCAGCGGCGCTGCGTTGCTGGCGGTCGCAATGGTGTCGTTCCGGACAAACGGGCCGGAACCGGTGGGGCCGGTGAACGCCGTGCCCACGACTCTGACTTCCACGTCGAGCCGCAGCGAGTCACCCGGATTGGGGTCCGTCACCCCGGCCTTGAAGAAGACGAGGCGACTCAACGCCGTGCCGCCCACCGCGATCGCCGTATTGCCGTCGTTCTGAAACTGGGCGAGCGCGGTCGGCGCATTGGGGGGCTCGGGCACCGCCGTGCTGAAGTCGGGCGCGCCTTCGGCGTTTCCGCCGAACGCGCTCCAATCGCTCGCCCGGCCGGTCTGATCCGCCGCCCGCGCCTGCCAGTGATACCCGGTGTTGTTCGCGAGCCCCGGGACGAGGACAAAGCCGTTCTGCCCGTTCGCCACGCGATCGCCGGTCTGCGTCGGTGTCCCGGTGAACGCGCTTCCCACCGGCCGGACCTCCACCTCGAGCCGCAGCGAGTCGCCCGGATCCGGGTCCGCCAGCAGGCCACGCAGCACGACCGTCGATTGATCGGTGGGTCCGCCAAGCGGCACGACCGTGAGCGAGTCAGTGCGCAGCTGCATCAGCGTCGCGGGAGCGGTGGGAGCGCGCGGCCGCGTCACGGTCAGCGTGAACCGTCCCGTCTGCCCCACCCCCGCCGAGGTGGCCTCGATCAAGTAGCTCCTCGTGGCGGGCAGCCGCTGGTAGCGGAGGCAGGCGTCGCGTCCCCCGGCGCCACCGCAGCTGTCGTTCGAGACAAGCGAATCCGCGTCGAGCGCGCTGTCCAGCACGACGTACGCGTCCACCGGGACCGACGACATGAGGACAGAAATCGAGTCCCCGGCGTTCGCGGCGAACGAGTATACGCGCGCAAAACTGTTCGCCCGATGGGGCGCCGCGCAGTCCCACGTGGTGAGCGAGTCCGTGCGCGGGACATTGAAACCGATCGGCACCGCCATGCACGGATGCACGATGAACTCGACCGGCACGCGCCCCGGGCTGCCCGCCGCGTTCTCGGCGGAGACGACCACCGTATCGCGGTACACGCCGGTCGGCAGTCCCGCGGGATTGAACGCGAGCCGCAGCTTCGCGGGCGCCGTCCCGTTCGTCGCGCCGACGAACGCGAGCCACGACCCGCCCAGCGCCAGCCGCGCGCTCCAGGAGAGCGTCCCGGGTCCGGTGTTGACCACCGCGAGGCTGGTGTCGTCGACCCCGACGCTGCCGACCGCGGCGGAATCCCGCACCTCGGCGGGCGCCACGGAGAGCCTCGCGACTGGTGGCGGGGTGTTGGTGAGCTTGTCGACCTGGCAGGTGGCGAGCAGTATAAGGAGGGGGACGCGGATGACAGCGCGCGGGACCCCCCATCCTGGGGTCAGGGCCCTGCGGAATCCGCGGATATTCCAGGTACGGCCCACGACCTCGCCTTAGTGCCGTGAAGACGACACATGGAGCAAAGCCTGTACCGGCTACACAGCTAGGTCGTGGCTAACGTCACATGACAGAGTGTAACTAACCTGCTACAACGCAGTGCGGGTGGGCGGTTGTGGACCTTACAGGGGGGGGAGGGGGGCGGGAGGGGGGCGAGAGGGGGAAACGAGTATAGTGGGCGGTACAGGACTCGAACCTGTGACCTCCGGTATGTGAGACCGGCGCTCTAACCAGCTGAGCTAACCACCCTTGGTGAGGCTGGAGAACAGCCAACAGGTACAGACGCACAGACACGCAGATGGAAAACAGTTATCAGTAAACAGGGAGGCTCGGCGTACCTGTTCTCCGGTCGTGCCTGTTCTCCCCTGTGCGTCTGTGCGTCTGTCGCTGTTCACTGCTTTCCAGCCGTTCAGCGTGGGCCCTCCAGGATTTGAACCTGGGACCTACGGATTATGAGTCCGCTGCTCTAACCAGCCTGAGCTAAGGGCCCGAACCAATGCGGAATGTAGAATGCGGAATGCGGAATGGCCAGACAAGAGTCGCTCGTCGGGTCGAGCGGTCCTTGACATTCCGCATTCCACATTTCGCATTCCGCATTTGATCTCCATGCACCGCGTCCTTATCATCTCCCACACCTACATCCCGCCCTCCAACCGCGGGAAGCTGCGCGCGCTCGCGGCTCGCGGGCTCGACGTGACGGTCGGCGTGCCGCAGCGCTGGCGCGACCCGGTGCTGGGGGGCACCCGCGAGGTCGCGTGGGAGCGCCAGAACGGCGTCGAGGTGTTTCCCTTACCCTCGCACCACCACGGCGACGCCGCCACGCTCACGTTCGGAAGCCGGGCGCTGCACGCCCTGTTGCGCGACAAGCGGCCCGACCTGATCCAGGTGGAAGAGGAGCCCACGGCTCCCGCCGCCCGCCAGGTGGTGCGGGCCGCGCGCCAGCTCTCGCTCCCCGCGGTGCTCTTCACGCATCAGAATGTCGGGCTGCCCCTGCCCTGGCTCGCCGGCTGGCGCCGCAACCGCACGTTGCGCCGCTTGCGCGGCGCGATCGCCGGCAGCGAGCGGGCGGCGGCGCTCGTGCGGGAGCTCGTGCCCGGCCTCCGGGTGGGCGTCATCCCCCAGCTCGGCGTCCACGTCCCGACGGAGCCCCAGCACGCGTACCATGACGGTCTCGCGATCGGATGCGTAGGCCGTTTGGTCCCTGAGAAGGGAATCGATACTTTGTTGCAGGCGCTGGCCGAGAATCGCGCCCATCGCTGGCACCTGACGGTGGTGGGCGACGGTCCCGACCGGGAGCGTCTGGAGCGGCTGGCTTCCGACCTGCGGCTCGCGGCGCGCGTCCGTTGGATGGGCGCCCTGCCGCCCGAGGAGGTGCCGAAGCTCTGGCCCGAGCTGGACGTGCTGGTGTTGCCGGCGCGCGGGCTGCCGACGTGGGCCGAGCCCGCGGCGCACGTGGTGGCGGAAGCGATGGCCCACGAGGTGACGGTGGTGGGCACGAGCGGTGGCGCGACGCCGGAAGTGATCGGGGACGCGGGAGTCGTGGTGCCGGGAGACGACCCGCTGGCGCTCTCGGCGGCGCTGCGTCGCCTCGCCGCCGCCGACCAGCGGCGCCCACTCGCGCAGGCGGGGCGCGCGCGAGCGATGCAGCACTTCTCTGATGATGCGGTTGCGGAGCGGACATTGGCGTTTTGGAAGGAGCTGCTGGCATGAACTGCGTTGCACGTTCCACGTCGCACGTTGCACGTCATGTGAGCGGCGACACGACCCGCGCAACGTGGAACGTGTAACCTGCAACGTGCAACGCCTTCCATGACCAGAGTCCTCCTCGTCCCCGATCTCCCCCTCGAGCGCTGGCCTTCCATGGATCGCTACGCGCACCGGCTGCACGACTGGCTGGAGAGCACCGATCCGGGCTTCGAGGTGCGGCTGGCCGCGTCGATCGGCGACTTGACGCGCGACCGGGGGAACGGGCGCACCTCGGGCGGCTATCCCCGGTGGTGGGCGCAGGACGTGGATCCCACAAAGCTCGTGCTGCCGGGTCCGCTGCACGAGCCGCAGCGCTACGTAGCGCGGTACGTGCTGTACCCCTGGTGGCTGCGGCGCGAGGCGAAGCGCGCGCAGCTGGTGCACATCCTCGATCACAGCTACGCGCACATGGTGACGCGCGTGCAGCGCCGCCCGGCGATCGTCACCGTGCACGACCTGATGCCCGTCATCATCCTGCGCTCGCCCACCGACGGCTGGCGCGAAGGGTTGCGGAATCGCTTCTTGCGCGGCACGCTCAAGGCGCTGAGGCTCGCGCGGTCATACATCGTGGGCACCGAGTGGCTGAAGCGCGAGCTCGCGACCTGG
>DATHKX010000134.1:0-2609 GCA_035488835.1 Gemmatimonadales bacterium | reverse complement strand
ATCCTCGTGCACCACGGTGACGTTGCTGTCGCGCCCCGCGGGGATGTAGATGAGCTTCTCGACCGGGTCCCACCCCAGGGCATCCACACCGTCGCCGTTCGCGATCGTCGCTACGATCTTCCCCGTGACAGGGTTCACCACCACCGACGTTTTGCCGCATCCCACGAAGATCCGGTTGGTGGCGCGATCGTAGGCGATGCCCGTCGGGCCCTCGCACGGCGCGAGCGGCCACGATGCCAACACCTTCATCGTCTTGACGTCGAGCACCTGCATGGTGCTCGTCCCTTCATTGTTGACGAAGATCTTGCCCTTGCCGTCGCTCGCCGCGCCTTCCGGACTGTTGTCCTCGAGCTGCGCCGTGCCGACGATGTCGCCGGTCCTGGCATCGAGCGCGACGGCGGTGCCGATGGGCCGGCTGTGATTGGTGAGGATGATCCGGTCGGAGAAGTCCTCGTACATGATGCCGTCGAGGCCGCCGGTTGCGACCGGAATCTTCTTGATCACCGCCAGGGTCTTGAGATCGAACATCGTCACGGTCGAGTCGCCGCCGTTGGTGATGAATCCGCGGCCCGACTTGGGCGCCAAGGCGATGCCGTGCACGCGCGGCGTGTCGGGAATGTCGCCCAGCACCTTGCCGGTGGTGCCGTCCAGCACCATCACATGGGTGCCGCGCGACACGAACACCCGTCCCGTGCCGGGCTCGGCGGTCAGGTAATCGGTGCCGCCGTCGCCGCCGATGCTGAACTTCGCCGCCTTGAACCCCTGTGCGGTGCCTACGCGGGGCCAGGCCAGGGCGGGAACCAGGAGCAACGCGGCAACGACTAGTGTCCGTCTTGTCATCCGATCCTCGGTGGTGGGTGCGGGCTGCCGCCTCAAATCTACGCGGGGAGCAGTCGATCGTCTAACTTCAGTGCCGCCGTTACGTTCTGACACATTCCTAACTCCCCGCGAGTCCCCGTCTGATGGCTTCCCATCCATAATTATCGGACATGCTCCTTGCGGCGTGCGTCCTCCTTTGCTCCGACTCCACGTCGAGCTACTCGGGCCGGGACCATCAGCTCGACGTGCCGATTCCGCGCCTGGAAGCCGAGGTGGTCATAGACGGTGACCTCGCCGACTCCGTCTGGGGCCGGGCCGCGCGGTTGACCGGTTTCTCACAGTATTCCCCCAACGACGACGTGCCGGCCGCTGACTCCACCCAAGTGCTGGTCTGGTATTCGGCCACGGCGATCTATTTCGGCATTCGCGCCTTCGAGCAGCACGGCCGTCCCACGGTGACGTTGGCGAGTCGCGACCAGATCTTCGACGACGACAACGTGCAGATCCTGCTCGGCACGTTTCACGATGGAAAGCAGGCCCTGATGTTTGCGGTGAATCCGCTCGGGGTTCAGGGCGATGGCTCCCTGGTCGAGGGCGCCAACGTCACCGCCAGCGGCTTCATCGGCAGCGCGCTCGTGGGACGGGAGCAACCCGACTTGAGTCCCGACTTCGTGTTTCAATCGCGCGGGCGCGTCACCGATTGGGGATACGAAGTCGAGGTGCGCATTCCCTTCAAGAGCATCCGGTATCAACCGCGGCAGCCGCAGGACTGGCGGCTGAACATCGTGCGCGAGGTCAAGCACTCGGGCTTCGAGGACTCGTGGTTCCCGGCGCGCCGCGCGAACGCCACGTTCATCGGGCAATCGGGCAACCTGGTCGGCCTGAGCGGCATGCATCGCGGTCTCGTGGTGGATTTGAATCCGGAGGCGACCGGGAAGGCGAGCGGTGCTCCCACCCCCAGCGGCTATCAGTACGACCTGGGAAGCCCGCAAGTGGGCGGCAACATCCGCTGGGGGGTCTCGGACAACCTCACCCTCAACGGCACGATCAAGCCGGACTTTTCGCAGGTCGAAACGGACGCGGGCCAGCTCGCGTTCGATCCGCGGCAAGCGCTGTTCTTTCCGGAGAAGCGGCCCTTCTTTTTGGAAGGCAGCGAGCTGTTTCAGGTGCCGCAAAGCCTGATCTATACGCGTCGCATCGTCCAGCCGGTCGCGGCGGTCAAGCTGACCGGAACCGGCTTCGGCACCGACATCGGGCTGCTCTCCGCGGTGGACCAGAAGTTCGCGTCGGCGACGGGCACGGACAATCCCATTTTCACCATTCTGCGGGCGCAACGCACCCTGGGTCGAGGCTCGCGCGTCGGCCTGGCGTACACCGATCGGATCGAAGGCGGGGACTATAACCGCGTCGCGGAGGTCGACAGCCGGCTGGTGTTCAAGGAGATCTACGGACTCAACCTGCAGCTCGCGGGCAGCCGCACGCGCGTCGGGGGAGTGACCACGACCGCGCCGCTCTGGCTGAGCCAGTTCACGGTGCAGCATCGCATCTGGGGTCTGCGCAGCCTGTTCGCCGGCATCGCGGACGACTTTCGCGACGCGAGCGGATTCATCGGCCGCGCGGGGATCGTGCATTCGTACGTCGACCCGAGCTACACCACCTATGGGCGGCCCGGGGCGTTGTTGCAGCGGTTCACGGGCGACATCGTGGTGGACGGCATCTGGCAGTACCAGAACTTCATCCACGGGCGCCACCTGCAGGACAAGAAGCTGCACTTCAACGGCAACGCGGCG
>DATHKX010000133.1:0-9493 GCA_035488835.1 Gemmatimonadales bacterium | reverse complement strand
GCGGCGCGTCGGGCCCAGATCGGTGCCATCCCGATACAGGCACAGCCGCTCGCCGAGAACCTCACCCTGCTCGCCGGTCCCGGGGGCAACGTGGTGGTGCTGCACGGCTCCGACGGCCTGGTCGTGGTGGACACGTTCGTTTCACCCGCGTGGCCCAGGTTCCAGGATTCGCTCAAGGGACTGGGGCGTGGGCCGGTGAAGTTCGTAATCAATACTCACTGGCACTTCGACCACACCGACAACAACGCGGCACTGCGCGCCGGCGGTGCCACGGTGGTGGCGCACGAAAACACCAGGCTGCGGATGACTCAGCCGCACCACCTCGCCGTGCTCGAGCTCGACTTCCCGCCGTCACCCGCCGCCGCCCTGCCCCAGCGGGTCTTCAAGGACGGCTACAAGCTGGAGGCAAACGGCGAGAAGCTGGCCGTGACGCACGTCCCGCCGGCGCACACGGACACCGACGTCATCGTGCGGTTCGAGCAGGCCAACGTGCTGCACGGCGGCGACACGTTTTTCAACGGCAGGTATCCCTACATCGACGGCTCCACCGGCGGCCGCGTGGACGGCATGATCGCGGCCGCGGACCGCCTGCTGAGCCTCGCGGATCCGAACACCAAGATCGTCCCGGGCCACGGCCCGCTCGGCACCAAGGCCGACCTCGCGAAGTATCGCGACATGGTGTCCACGGCCGCGGACCGGGTACGAAAGCTCAAGGCGTCCGGGAAATCGTTGGAGGAATGCATGGCCGCCAAGCCCTTCACCGATCTCGATGCCGACTGGGGCAAAGGGGCGTTCAACGGAGACACGTTCGTCAAGGTGGTTTACCTGACGCTCTAGAGCGGCCAACGTCCCCTATGGTTTGATCACTCACCTGGAGGAATCGATGTCGGGAATGTACTGGGGTCACGGTTGGGGGTTTGGCGCTGTTGCGGCACTCGTATGGCTCCTGGCGGTCATCTACCTGTTGACGCTCGCGACGCGCCTGGTGCGAGCCATCGAGCGGATCGCGACGAAGTTCGAGGCGAAGCCGTAGCGACAGGAAGGCGCGGCAGGTAACGAGCCACCCACCGCGCCTCCTCCATCACGCCGCGGACTTGACCGCATCCGGTCCCGCCGGCGTCTGCCCTTCGTTCGCCGGTTGCGCCGGCGGTTCGCTCTTGGACCTGAATGGCCCGAGAACGTTGCGGGCGCGGGCCCAGGCACCCATCAGCTCCGCGTTGTCGCTGAACCGATAGCGCACCAGCCCGTCGAGCAGCCGCACCTGCTCGGTGATCTCGCTCAAGACCGACTCGAGATCGGCGCTCGCCCCCACGTGGTCGCGCCGGCCAGCGCGCGTCGCCTCGAGGGTCTGCTCGAACTTCGTGAGCGTCGCGGTGAGATCGTCGACCAGCTGCGCCGACATCCCGCGACTCACGAGCAGGTCCTTCTGCGCGGTCGCCTTCTCCAGCATGCCCCGGGCGGCCGTGAGGAAGGCCTGGTTACTGGCGCCGGCGCGCGGCAGCTGGAACTGCGGTGCCAGCTCGGTGTTCCCCTTTGCCGCCACGGCGCCCACGGCCGCCAGGTAAATGAGGAGCTTGGACTGGAGCGCGTGCCGCAGCTCCTCCCGCTGCATGGTGGCCGCTCGCGTCGCCACCACACCGGCCCGCTGCTGGGTCGCGAGCGCGTCGGCGCGCTGAATGAGCTCCTCGAGGCGAGTGAGCGCCGTCGCCTCACCAGCCCCGTCCGTCCGGTGGGCCCGGATGAAATCGCGGACCCGCACGGCCCTTTCGAGCCGCCTGCGCAATGTTGCGTTCATACGAACCTCCTTCCGTCCGCGGCACGGTGTCGGGCCTCGTGCCGCTTCACATTGACGTCTCCCGACCCGCGACGCCCTGTGCGATAATCGGGCCAGCACGTCTCGCAGTGGAACGAGGTCTCTTGGGCTCGATTTTGTCCTTCCGCGAGGACGAAAACTCGCGCGCGAACGGTCGCTTTCCTGGTACGACCCGCCGTTCGTCGAGAGAACTCGATACATCGTCGGGAGGAGCGCCCTTACGCTCGAGAGCGGTCGGCTCACGTCCGCGACCAATGCGCTCGCGGGCCAGAGCGGGACCCTGATCGTCAAGACCGATCGGCTCATCGTCTCGACCAGTGCCCTCGCGGGCTAAAGCCGGACGCTGATCGTCACGACCGGTGGGCTTACGGCCGCGACCAGGGCTCCTGCGGACCAGCGCGGGACTCTGATCGTCAGGACCGATCGGCTCATCGTCGCGACCAGTGCCTTCGGGGGCTAAAGCCGGACCTTGATCGTCACGACCGGCGGGCTGATTGGCGCGACCGGTGCTCTTGCGGACCAGAGCCGAACCCTGATCGTCACGAGCGGTCGGCTCATCGTCGCGACCGACGCTCTGGCGGGCGAGAGGCGGATCCTCACGCCCGCGAGCGGGAGGCTGATACCCGAGAGCGCGCGAAGTGCAACCCTTGTCGCGTCAGTGCGCTCCCGGGGAGTTGGAGCATGGAGCAGCAGGAGGGTCGCCAGATGCAGCGGATCGCATTGGGCAAGTCACTCGACCGTGGCGGGCGGCCGCCCGGTCGAGCGGCGCCGATCGGGCAGCACGCGTCGCTCACCTCTGCGCCACTCCACGGGCTCGGGCACACTCTCGGAGCGGCGGTCCACGCCGCTGCGCCGTGAGTGTACGCGGCGGCGCTCGCGAGCGGGGCGGAACCCGCGGGAAGCATAGTTCACGACCACCGTGTGCCTCCGTGACGTGCGGACGGTTGGGCTGATATACCCGCGGCGCGCGGGCGCAGCTAGGCGAGCGTTGCCTTCTGCATCGCTCCGTGGTAGCACGGCACGCGTACGAATACGTGGTTTCCGTACCCATCCGGCTAGCCGCGGGGTGGCGACACAGAACAGGCCCCGGATCCACCGGGGCCTCAGGTTACGAATGCTGTGTGCGGTAGGCGTCGACCAGGAGCCTCAGCTGCTCGACGTGAATGCGGTACCTCCTCGTCGCTCTGTGGCTTGATGCAGTCCTCGAGCGCCTGCAGGAGTTCTTGCCTTGTCACCATCATCTCTCGGCAACTCGGGTGCTGTCCTGGGTGATCTCAACGGGGCGGACCCTCGGCGGAATAGCGCCAGGTCCGGCCCCCCTCGTCCCAAACGAGCCCGAGCGTCACGCCTTCGATCTGCTCAAACGTGCCGCCGTTCACAACCCGGCCGGCCCGGAACCGTTCTGCGCCGTCCCAGGTGCCCACCTTCTCGATGGTGAACTTCACTCCATCTACCCGCAGCAGGCGGTCTCCTACGGTGGGAACGGGTTTCATTGGTTCACAAGATACCGGCCGGGGCGACCTTCGCCTCGATCGGCCGCTCAGATCCATTCGACCTTGAATCCGCGCTCGAGGAACCAGTCCTCAACCTCCCGCTCGCTCTCAAACTGGGGCATCTCCACGAGCTCACCAACAAGGTGGCGAGCCACGAGCTTCTCCATCTCGTAGTCCTTCATCCCGTCGCGACTCGACCACACGATCTCGCCTGCGCTCGGATCGAAGAAGGCGCGATCGTTTGGGTTCGCTTCAAGCGAGCGACGCCCGACGATCCACGGCGCGTAATCAGGATGCCAGAGGAAGAACCCATCAGGATCTCGTTGCAGCCTCAGCGTCGTCATGCTCCCCACACCGCGCTACGGTGACCGTACAGGGCGACGAGACGAGGACGTTGGATTTTACGTGCGCTGCGAAATTGGGAGACGGTCAGGACTCGCCCGTTCGTCATCTCGAGCGACCGACAATCACGCGCCCTCCGAGGAATTCCGCGCCGGGGGCGTGGGACTCGACATGCCCGGCGACGACACGTACCCCGGCGGCGGCCCGTAGACGATTGGCGGTGTGCACGAGCAGAAACTGCCGCGAGGTATTGCCAGCTCCGCGGCGCTCGTAGGGAGCCGATACTCTATGTGTCTCGGATCGCATATGAACCCGCCGCAGCTGTGGCAGTAAATGTCGACCATGTTCGAGCCCCCTGAGGGTGCGTGCGCTGGCGCTACACTCGCCCTTGCTGCTGCCGCGGCCCCTGCTCGTCCTCGTACTGTCGCGGCATGAGCGTGTCCCCCTCCAGCTGGGACTGCCACCACGCTGTGACGATCCCGCACTCGAGCGCCGGATGAGGGAGAGTGACGAAACAGTCGGCCCTGCCGACGTGTGTCAGCAGGCCTTCCGTACTCTGTGTGTGCTCCGTAACCATGTAGCCGACGTAGCCCCCGGACGAGAAAGAGGGCGACCAACCGGGCCGCCCTCCTCCTCCGCGTGAGTCGCGAGTGAGGTCAGGCGTTCAACGCCTTCTGTGGTGTGACTTCCACCTTGATCAGATGGGGCTTGGCCGTCTCCGCCTTCGGGAGCGTGATCGTCAGCACGCCGAGGGTGTAGGTCGCCTTGATCTTGTTAGGATCGATCGAGGTCGACAACCTGAACGTCCGCTCGAAGGCGCCATAGGTCCGCTCATAGCGATGGACCTTCTCGGCCTTCTCCTCCGCCACCTGCTCCTTGGTGCCCTTGATCGTCAGCAGGTTGGCCTCTACCGAGATCTTCACGTCTTCGGGCTTCACCCCAGGAACCTCCGCGACCAGGCGGATGACATCGGGCTCCTCGAAGATGTCCACCAGCGGCTGCCAGGCCGTGGTCGCAGCCTCGTGTCCGGGCCACTCAAACGACGGGCGGAACGGATCGTTGTTGAAGATCCGGCCCATGCGGTGCTCCAGCTGATGCAGCACATCCACCATCGGGTCCCTCTGTGTAAGACTGAACATATCGTGGCTCCCTTGCGTGTCTTGACTCCATTCCAGCTGAACTATCGGGCGTCTAACTGCTGCAAGAATAGGGCGATGTACTATGTTTGTCAACTATCCAGCTGCTTTGGCAATTGTACTTGACAACTTTAGTAAAGTAACGTAAGGTTCGGGCAGTTGAAGAATTGAAACGGACGTCCTGCCCGTGCTGCGCAAGCAGAACGGTTTCAGGGACGAGATTTCGTTCGTTGCCGCTGACGGCGCCGAAGCGATTGCCATCAGTCTCTGGGATCGGAAAGAGAACGCGGACACCTACAGCCGCGACGCGTATCCCGAAGTGCTGAAAAGTCTGGCGAAGGTGGTTGAGGGAACGCCCAAGGTTGAGAACTACGAGGTTGCGAACTCGACCTGGCACAAGATCGCCGCGCGCAACTAGGGCCGCCCGGGCTCAGCAAGAGCCAGCGGTCTATTCAGGGGAGGGGGGCGGCCGAGGCCGCCCTTCTTTTCTCGTCTGTAACGCCGCAGCGTTAAGGAGCACACCAGGACGATGGATGGCATGGGCGTGGCGAAAAGAATCCGGGTGTTGGTGATCGACGACAATCGGCTGGTGCGCGACGGGCTCGCCGCCCTGCTGGACGCGCAGCCGGGCTTCAAGGTCGTCGCGGCCGCCGAAGGGGCGAACGCCGGCCTGCTCCAAGTCCGGGAGACCAAGCCCCACGTCGTGCTCGTGGACGCCGCCCTGGGGAATCACGACAGCCGCCGCTTCGTGGAGAGCGTCAAGAAAGAAGCTTCCGAGAGCAAAATCATTGTGATGGATCTCCTGCCGACGCAGGAAGACGTCATTGAGTTCATCAAAGCCGGGGCGAACGGGTTTATCGTGAAAGATGCGACGATCGAGGATTTCGTCAGCACCATTCGAGCGGTCGCCGAGGGGGCGGATGTGGTGCCCCCCGCCTTAACCGGAACGCTGCTGTCGCACATTGTGGGTCAAGCGGTCACGCGCAGCACCGCCGCCGTACTGGAAGACATGCGGATGACGAAGCGCGAGCGGGAGATTACGAACCTGATTGCCGAGGGCCTGAACAACAAGGAGATCGCCCAGCGACTCAACATCGCCACCTACACCGTCAAGAGCCACGTGCACAACATTCTGGAGAAGCTGGCCTTGCGCAACCGCCTCGAGATCGCCGCGCACGCGTACAAAGCCAGTGCGCCGCAGACCGACCCGCCGCCCCGCGCACGCTGACCGGTTCGCCTGCCCCTGAATACCTCGCTCGTTCGGGCGCGCGGATCCGCCGTGCGCCAGCCCACTCGTGTTAGGTCGCTTTTCATCCGGTCTGGGGATGTTGCCTCCGAGGACGGTCGCGCTGTCACGCATCACGGGGCGCGCGTCGAGTCCCCCGCAGCCGGCCACTCGGCCGTGGTGTGGCGCCGCCGCTCGGTCCCGCGACGCCGATCGGCGAGCAGGCGCCGCGCGCCCCTGCGCCACTCCGCGGGACCGGGCACGCTCGCGTGGCGGCGGTCCACCCCGCTGCGCCGCCCGGCCGAGCACCGGCGTTCCCCGACCCGGCCGATGGGAAAGAACAGGATTGAGTCGTTACGGACCATGGTGCGCCTCGGTGATGACGGACCCTCGGGGGTGATATACCCGACTGTCGCGCGCTCAGCCAGGCGAGCGCCGCCAGCTGCAGATGGCCCTTCCCCGGTGGCACCGATGGGCAGTGCTTGCTGCGAGTCCGCGTCACCCAAGAGAAAGAGGATGAACCTCAGCACCTGGCGTTGATCCCGAAGCAAATAACGGAGGATTCGCTCCTTCCGGTCCGCGGGAGCGCCGTGCAGGGGGAGGTTGAGCACGAAGCGCCGCGCGAGGGTGGCCTTGCCCTTCTTGCCAGCGGCTTCGAACGCGAAGAACGCTGTCAGCGACTCAAAGGACACTCCGGAAAAGCTCGCGACCAGCTCGTTTGTCACGTCGGGTTCGGTTGCGGCGCTCGCTTCTGGAAGAGTCACCGGCCACACCCGGAGGCTCACACCCTCAAGCACCGCCTTTCGCTTAGTGGCTTGCGTGCGAAGCTTAACCAGGTAGCCATTGGCCGCCTCGCTGACATGGGCCGCCAGGTCCAGCGCCACGATGCGGCGGCGGATTTCATCCAGCAGATCGTCGAGCGCCTCGAGATCCTTGTCGACCGGGAGGGCTTCCTGTGGTTCGTAGAGCTGCAAGAACTCAGACAGCGCGACATCTCTGGTGCCGGAGTTGAGGACGGCTTCCACACCACAGTGGCTCTTCTTCCTTCGCAATTCGATGAGGAACTCAACGTTGCGGCCGAAGGCCGCATTCGTCGCATTCGCTGAGCCGGTCCACACCCGGCCCTGCCCGCCGTAGTCAGCGACGTAGACCTTGGCGTGGAGTCCGGTGGTCGGTACGCCGTTCAACGTCGGATCCAGGTCCGGAGCCACGTCGTCAGGGGTCTCGTCCGTCATCGCGTACACCTTCGCGAATGGTTGCAGGGCCTTCGGCCGAAGACGCTGTAGTTCCTCCAGACGGGAAATCAGCCTACGCTCCTGGTCCCGCTGTCGCAAATCCACCCTACGGGAAACGCTTGTAAAACGCATGCACCGTTCGTTCAGTCGATGCACTCTCCTGATCCAGAAGGGCCCACTTAACCCATCGAATTCCAGCAAGTCGCGGTACTCAACGCGAGCTCGTGTCACCCGCTGCTGGAGTTCCGCGAGTTGGGTGCGAGAAGTTGCTCAAGTTTGCTCGCACGCATGCGGCTGTTCATCATGCTGGTGGAGAATGGCCGATGGCCCTCGGTCGGATGGGGGTACGTTCCCGCGACGGCAGAATCGGTGAGGCACACGCGGAGCTTCGCTGGTCGACGACTCGACGAGCTCGCAGTCAAACGATGTGATCGAGGTCGGGGACCTTGCCCGCGTCCACCGCGGGCGCATACGTGGTGCTTGGCAACCGAGGGCGGTCCGTGACCTCCCCGAGGCCAAGCCGCTTCGGCAAACCTCACGGCAAGGCGCCGGGAAACAGCAAACAACAACAGAACTTGGTCCCGCGCCGCGGATCGCTAGTCCGCGGTCCGTTCGTCGCGCCACTCAAGAAGTTGGTCCGAACCCGCGTTGCCCAGGGTGCACAACGTGGGAGCCTCCCGCCCTAGTCGGCAGTTCGGCGCCGCAGGAAGCCCCTGAGATGATCTCTCGCCTCCGCGGGGGACACGTTCACAGTGATCCGTTTCAAGGATAAGCGAGAGAAGGGGTTCTGAGGCTTCCTTCAGCCCCTCGGCTTGATCAGCGCCTGAAACCGCGGATCCCTAAAGAGTGGGGCGAAGTCTGGGTACGCATGTCCGTTCCACCAGGTGACGGTGTTTGCAAGCGCTCGTAGCCCAATCCCCTCCGACAACACCATGAAGGCTCGATCGATTTCGCCGATACGTACGAGGACGCTCGCCCGTTCAATCTCCAGCCCATTGAGCGTTCCACGGGCTTGTAACATCTGCCCTTCCCACTGCTCGAGCGCCGCGCGTGCGGCAGCGACCTTGCTCTGGGCAGCCATGATCCGCGCGAGGAGTGTGCCATGCGCGTCGGCGTCGCGCAGCTGAGCCGCGCGTCTTGCGGCGGTCTCGGCATCGCCGAGGAGCAAGGCAAGCTCGGCATGCCAGTGCACCCATTCATCGCGCGCGCGCTGGGCGACTGAACCCGTCCTCAGCCGGTACGCGACGTAACACAGAGGGATACCCATACTGGCCTGTAGCCCCCGGTGGTCATGGAGCCACTCGCGCGCCGCCACCGGTTCCGACGGCGGTGGCGCTCCCGGATGGTCGGACACGTACCGCGCGAGACGCTGCGCAGCCTCGGGGTGCCCGTGCGCCATGAGCTCACCGGCGATGCTGAAAGCAATGAGATCGGCGTGCCCGGAACCGGGCAATTCGGCACGGGCCATCGAGTCTACTTCCGCGATCCGTCCCAGCGCCGCGAGGGCCCGCAGTTCCTCGACGAGAGTGCCAGGTGGATATAACTGGCGGAGTCGCTGAATCGCTGCGAGCTCCTCCTTGTACTCGCCGAGGAGGTGGTGGGCCAACGCCACATTGTACCAGTAGTCCCCCTCCCATCCTCGCATGAGCCCACTCTTCAGATCGAGCTCCTCCAGACGCCTCAGCGCTTCACGAGGACGCAGGGCCCTCATCGCGGTTAGCGCCGCCTCGCGTCGTGCGTCGATCGAGCCGGGTGCGGCGGCCACCAGACGCAGCGTCGCCCTGTACGCCTCAAGGAGATCCCCGTCTCGCACAGCCACGACGAAGTCGAGGCGCGCGCGGTCGAACGGGGCCAGGCGGTCTCTGAGCGGTCGCAGTCCACTGATCAGCGAATCGGCCCGCCTGGCCCACGCCTCATCCATCCCTTCTATCCCAGCTAACATGCCCGACTGCGCCATCCATATACGGGCTGTCAGAAACGTGGGATCGAGCATCGCCGCCTGCTGGAAGCGCCGGGCGGCCTCGGCGTTGTCGCCCGCCATGTACAATTCCAGCCCTTCCACATAATCGCGGTAGGCAGCGTACAGAGGCGGCTGCGCGAGCACGGTCTGGAACCTGCTGACGTCTTGGTTGTGCAGGGAGGCGAAGGCCGCCAACACTCGCTGCCGCAGGGCCTCGACCCCTGCCATCGGCTGATCACGCGGAGCAGTGACGTCCGCGATGCTCAGCAGGATGCTGCCCTCGGTCGTG
>DATHKX010000132.1:0-2334 GCA_035488835.1 Gemmatimonadales bacterium | reverse complement strand
TTCCTCGTGCGTCCCCTGGTCCACCAGCTCGCCGCCCTGGAGCACCAGGATCCGGTCCGCCATCCGCACCGTCGAAAAGCGATGCGAGATGAGCACGGCCATCCTCCCCTTCGTGAGCTCCGCGAACCGCAGGAACACCTCGTACTCGGCGCGTGCATCGAGCGACGCGGTGGGTTCGTCGAGGATCAGGACCTGGGCGTCGCGCATGTAGGCGCGCCCCAGCGCGACCTTCTGCCATTCTCCTCCCGACAGCTCGACTCCGCCGTCGAATCGCCTGCCGAGCATCTGGTCGTAGCCCTTCGCCAAACGGGAGGCGACCGAGTCGGCCAGGCTGCGGCGGGCCGCCTCGCGCACCCGCGCGTCGTCCTCCAGCGCTTCGACCTGGCTCACCCCGATGTTCTCCTTCAGGACGAAGTCGTAGCGCACGAAGTCCTGGAAGATCACGCCGATGTTCTTTCGCAGGCTGCTCAAGTCGTACTCCCGCAAGTCCACCCCGTCGAGCAGGATGCGGCCCTCGTCCGGATCGTACAGCCGCGCCAGCAGCTTCACGAGCGTCGTCTTCCCCGCTCCGTTCTCCCCGACGAGCGCGATCCGCTCCTCCGGCTCGAACGTGAACGTCAGGTGGCGCACCGCCCAGCGGTCCGAGCCCGGGTAGCGGAACCCCACATCCTGGAACTCGAATCCCCGGCGGATCGGCACCGGCACGGGCTGCGCTCCCGGCTTGGATGTCACACGCGGCTGGACGTCGAAGAAGGTGAACAGGTCGGAGAGGTACAGACTCTGCTCGAACACCTGCGACAGCGAGAGCAGGATGCGCTGGATCAGATCGCGACTCGCGCGAAACGAGCCGGCGAGGAACGTCAGCGCGCCGATGGAGAACCGGCCCAGCACCGTCAGGTAGATCGTCACCGCGTACGCGCCGTAATAGCCGAGCGTGCCGATCGTCACGAAGACGGTGGACACCACGTTGCGCTTGATCGCCAGCCGCTTGTTGGCGTCGTAGAACTCGTTGGACAGCTTCGCATACCGGCCCACGAGGAAGTCCGACAGGTTGAAGAGCTTCACTTCCTTCGCCATCTCGTCCGACGCGCCTGCGTAGCGCAGGTAGTCGAGCAGCCGCCGCTCCGGGGTCCACTGGAAGAGCAGCGAGTAGCCCAGCGCCGCATAATGGGTCTCACCCAGGAACGACGGCACGACGGCGACCACCAGGAGCAAGAGCAGCCATGGGAGCTGCACGAGCAGCACCGCCGCAAGCGACATCAGGGTGACGAGATCCTGGGCCGTGGACAGGAGCAGCGCGACGAGCCCGATCCGCCCCACGGTCTGGCGGCGCGCGCGTTCCAGATGATCGTAGGTCTCCGAGTCCTCGTACTGGGCCAGGTCGAGCGTCGCCGCGTGCTCCATCAGCCGCACGCTGATGCGGTTCGAGAACAGGTCGCCCAGCAGACTCTCGAACAGCGACGAGAGGCGGGCCAACCCCTCGCCGCCGACGGCGATGCCGAGCTCGAGCCCCACCAGACCCCCAAGCGACCACCAATCCACGACGCCTCCGGCCGCGCGCACCTGCATGGCGGCGATCACCCCGTCGATGATCAGCTTGCCGATCCACAGGACGGCGAGCGGGATGAACGAGCGGAGCGCGCGGAGGGTGAGGATCGCGACGGTGTAGCCGCGGTGCGTCTGGTAGACCAGCTTGAGAAGCGGCGGCACATACTTGAGGGCCTGCAGCCGCTCGGACCACGTCGGCGGCTTGCCGTCGGGCCCGGAGAGCAGGCTCCTGGCGCTCGGCACGATTCCATGGGGGATGAAGCGCGGCGACGCTGTCACGTCGCTAGAATATAAGGGAGCCGACTACCATGACGATCTCGAGACGCGACTTCGTGAAGTCGGGAGGCATGGCTGTCGCCGGGGCGGCCGTTGCCCCCTACCGGCTTCCGCCGTTTCCTCCCCCCCGCGACCATCCGATTCTGGTTTGCCTGTTCCTGCGCGGCGCGGTCGACGGGCTCACCATGATCGTCCCCCATGGCGATCCCATCTATTACCGCGAACGGCCCCGCATCGCCGTGCCCGAGAAAGACGTCGTGGACCTGGACGGCTACTTTGGGCTCCACCCGCGCCTCGCCGCGCTCAAGCCCCTGTGGGACTCGAAGAGTCTCGCGGCGATCCACGCGGTCGGCTCCCCGGACGCGACCCGGAGCCATTTCGATGCCCAGGACTACCTGGAGTCGGGCACCCCGGGCGTGAAGGCAACGCCCGACGGCTGGCTCAATCGCTACTGCCAGCACGACCGTGAGCACCAGGACACACCGTTCCGCGCGGTCGCCTTCGGGCCCC
>DATHKX010000131.1:0-13557 GCA_035488835.1 Gemmatimonadales bacterium | reverse complement strand
CTCGCCCAGCCCCTTCGCGCCGCCGGCGCCGTGCGGGTAAGGGTTCTCGAGGAACGCGACGCGGACCGATGGCACGTCGTCGGAGGTGGGGATCAGGTAGTTGGTGAGCTGGTTGTTCGCCATCGCCCCGTCTCGCCACTTGCATTCCTCCATGAGCGCCCACCCGATCCCCTGGACCACGCCCCCCTGGACCTGTCCTGTGGCGAGCGTCCGGTTGAGCACCTTGCCTACTTCCTGCACCGCGACGAAGTCGATCACGCGGGTGGTGCAGGTCCGCAAATCCACCTCGACCTCGGCGACGTAGGCGGCCCACGCGAACGCACCGTAGGCGTCGCCTCGGTACGTCTTGTCGTCCCAGGTGATCCCGGGTGGCGCCTCGTAGGCCGCTTCGCCGAACAGCGACTCCCCGGGGTGCTCCCGGTGCCACTGTCCGATTGCCCGCTTCACCGCCGCCCCGCGGGCCGAGTCGTCGAGGCCCACCCGGCGGCGCAGATCATCCGCGGCGCGCTCGACCAGTCCACCCACGATCATCGTGGTGCGCGACGCCACGGTGGGACCCGAGTTCGGGACCCGTCCGGTGTCGGCTTCGGCGATGGTCACGTCCTCCGGTGCCAATCCCAGCCGTGCCGCCGCGAGCTCGGTGAACACCGTCAGCGTCCCTTGGCCCATCTCGATGTTGGCGCTCAACACCTCGACCCCGCCATCCGGGCGGCCTGCGACCCGCAGGCGCGACTTGAGCGCCACCTCACCGCCGCCGGTGAAACCGGCGCCGTGATAGAACGTGGCGAGCCCCGAGCCCCGGCGCAGCGTCGCGTGCGTGGCGTTGAACGCGGCGTGCTCCCGCCGTTTTTCCCGGTAGTGGGACAGCTCGAGCGCCCGCTCCATCACCGCCAGGCGGTCGGTGCCATCCCGGATCACCTGACCGGTGGCGGTCGTCTGGCCGTCCCTGAGGAGATTGACGCGTCGCAGCTCGACCGGATCGATCCCGAGGGACCCGGCGATCACGTCCATGTGGCGCTCGCCCGCGAACTGCGACTGGGGCGCGCCGAACCCACGGAACGCACCGAACGGGACGGCGTTCGTGAACATCGCGCGGCCGGTGATGCGCACGTGATCGCACGCGTACGGCCCGGCGGCGTGGATGATCGCGCGCGACAGGACGACCGGCGATAGCGTCACGTACGCCCCGCCGTCGATCACGACCTCGATGTCCTGCGCGACGAGCCGGCCGTCGCGCGTGAGCCCGGTGCGGTGCCGCACCAGCGCGGGGTGACGCTTGGTGGTGGCGGCCATGTCCTCGCCGCGGTCGTAGATCAGCTTCACCGGCCGGCCACCCTTCAGCGCCAGTAGCGCGGCGTGCAGGGCGATGTGCGACGGGAATTCTTCCTTGCCGCCGAACCCGCCACCCGTGGGCGTCTGGATCACGCGGACCAGGGGCTCGTCGCGCGCGAGGGCGTGCTGCAGCGCCTTGAGGACGTAGTAGGGACACTGCATCGAGCCTTTCACCACCAGCACGTCCCCCTCGAGATAGGCGATCATCCCCTGGGTTTCGAGGTAGACGTGCTCCTGCGCGCCGGTCTCGTACGTCCCGGAGACGACCACCGGGGCTCCGGCGAGCGCGCGCTCCACTTCGCCTTTCTCGATCTTCAGATGCTTGATGACGTTGTCGCTGCCGTATTGGATCTGGTCCGGGGCGGGCGGGACGCGGAAGTCCAGGGCCGGCGGCTCGGGCGCGACCACGACCTCGACCGAGCGGACGGCGCGTCGCACCGCCTCGCGCGACGCATGAGCGAGGAGCAGCACCGGCTCGTGCACGTGCCGTACGTAGCCGGCCGCGAGCACCGGCTGATCCTGCTCGATCAGGGCAACGACGTTCGGTCCCGGGATGTCGCGGTGGTCCACTACGACGAACTGGGACCAGTCGACGTCCTTGCCGAACCGGATCGCGGTGACGCGGCCCCGCGGCGCCGGGCTCCGCACCGTCATGCCCCACAGGAAGCCTTCCAGCGGCAGATCGTCCACGTACCGCTCGCGGCCGGTGAGCTTGGCGAGTGCTTCGCGACGCTTCATGATGGAATTCTGTCGCCTTGCTGCGCTCTCGGCCAGGGCGTAACGTTGCGGACCTTGAGAATGACGCTGGTCTGCACGGTCAACGGCGTGCGCCATGAGCGCGCGGTGGAGCCGCGGCTGCTCCTCTCCGACTTCCTGCGCCACGAGCTGGGACTCACCGGCACGCACGTAGGGTGCGAGCATGGCGTGTGCGGCGCTTGTACGGTCCTGCTGGACGGCGAGGCGGTCCGTTCCTGCTTGATGTTCGCGGTGCAGGCCGGCGGGCACGAGGTCGAGACCGTCGAGGGCCTGAGTGGAGGGGACGCGTCGGGCGACGCGCTCCATCCACTCCAGGCCGCGTTCCGCGAGGCTCACGGACTGCAATGTGGCTTCTGCACCCCGGGGGTTCTCATGACGCTCGTCCCGTTCCTGCGGGAGCATCCCGATCCGGACGAGCGCGAGATCCGCGAGGCGCTGTCCGGGAATCTGTGCCGCTGCACCGGCTACCAGAACATCGTCGCGGCCGTGAGACTCGCCTGTGGCGCCCCCCCCTCACCGCGCGCGTAGCGGGATCGGCGAGCGCGTGCGTCGCAACGAGGACGCGCGGCTGCTCACCGGGCGCGCCCTGTTCGTCGACGACGTGCGGCTCGACGGGCTGTTGCACGTCGCGTTTCTCCGCAGCCAGCACGCCCACGCCCGCCTCACGAGCGTCGACGCGTCCGCCGCGCGCGGCCGGGCGGGAGTCGTGGCGGTATACACGGCGGCGGACCTGGGCGACTACTGGCGCCCCGGTCCGCTGCTCGTGCCGCCCCCTCCCATCGCCGGCCTCGTCTTCAACCCGTGCACCCAGGTCCCGCTCGCCAAGGACAAGCTGCGCCACGTGGGCGAGCCCATCGCGATGGTCGTGGCAGAGAGCCGCTACGTGGCCGAAGACGCCCTGGACGATATCGTGGTGGACGCGGACTCGCTTCCCGCCGTGGTGGACCTCGAGGCCGCGCTCGCCCCGGGGGCGCCCCGCGTGCACGACCACCTGCCGTCGAACCTCGCGGCGCACGCGGTACAGCGGAAAGGCGACTGGGCGCGGGCCAAAGCCCGCGCCCATGCCGTCATCAAGCGCCGGTTCCGCTACGATCGTGGCGCCTCGGCCGCGATCGAAAACCGCGCGGTGGCGGCGCAATGGGACCCGCGCGCCGAAGAGCTGACGGTGTGGGATACCACGCAGGCGCCGATCCCCATCCGGAACGGCCTCGCCCAGCTGCTCGGCCTGCTCGAGTCGCAGGTGCGCGTCATCGCGCCGTTCGTGGGCGGCGGGTTCGGGCCGAAGATCATGATGTTCTATCCGGAGGAAGTGCTGGTGCCATGGGCGGCGATGCGGCTGGGCCGCTCGGTCAAATGGACCGAAGACCGCCAGGAGAACTTTTTCGCCACCACACAGGAGCGCGGCCAGATCCACGACGCCGAGCTCGCGGTGGCGAAGGACGGCAAGATCCTCGGTGTGAAGGACGTCTTCCTGCACGACACCGGCGCCTACGATCCCTATGGCCTCACGGTGCCGATCAACAGCCAGTGCACGCTGCTCGGCCCCTACGACATCCCGAGCTACGAGAGCGAGTTCACCGCGGTCTTCACGAACAAGACCATCGTTACGCCGGTGCGGGGCGCGGGGCGCCAGCACGGCGTGTTCGTGATCGAGCGGCTCCTCGACTTTGCCGCCAGGGAGCTCCGGATGGACCGCGCCGAGATCCGCCGTAAGAACCTGCTCCGGCCCGACCAGTTCCCATTCAACAACGAGATCCTGTTCCAGGACTCCGCACCCCTCACGTACGACAGCGGCGACTACGAGCCCGCGCTCGACGAAGCGCTCAAGGTCATCGACTACCAGCGCTTCGTGCGGGAGGAGCAGCCACGGCTCAGGGCGGCGGGGCGTCATGTGGGAATCGGCGTGGTGTGCTACGTCGAGGGGACGGGGATCGGACCGTACGAAGGTGCGCGGGTCACGGTCGAGCCGAGCGGACGCGTACGGCTGGCGACGGGCGTGGGAACGCAGGGGCAGGGGCATTTTACGGTGTTCGCTCAGATCGTGGCCGACGTCCTGAGCGTGGACGTAACGGACGTGCACGTGATCACCGGCGACACACGGGAGTTCCATTGGGGCACCGGCACGTTCGCGAGTCGCGGCGCCGTGGTGGCCGGCAGCGCCTGCCATGCGGCGGCCGTCCGAGTCCGCGAGAAGATCCTCGAGCTGGCGAGCCGCGAGCTCAAAGCCGCGGCGGCGGATCTCGTGCTCGATGGCGGGCGAGTCCACGTGCGCGGCGATCCGAAGGGCGGCATTGCGCTCGGCGCGCTGGCGCTCAGGGCGAATCCGCTGCGCGGCGCGGTGCGGCCGGGCACCGAGCCCGGCCTCGAGGCTACCGCGTACTTCGGCCCCGATCGCGGCAGCACCGCGAACGGCGTCCACGCGATGGTCGTCGAGGTCGACCCGGAAACGGCGCAGGTCGAGATCAAGCGCTACGTCGTCGTGCACGACTGCGGCCGGGTGATCAATCCGATGATCGTGGAGGGCCAGATCCAGGGCGGCGTGGCGCACGGCATCGGCAACGCGTTCTACGAGCAGCTCGTGTACGACGACGAGGGGCAGCTGCTCAACGCTTCGTTCATGGACTACCTGCTCCCCACGGCGACCGACGTGCCCAACGTGGAGACGACCCATCGGGAAACGCCCTCGCCGCTCAACCCCGTGGGCGCGAAAGGTGTGGGGGAAGCCGGCGCGATCCCCACCGGCGCGCTGTTCGCGCAGGCCGTCGAGGACGCGCTCGCCGGCTCGGGGTTGGAGATCTGCGAGATCCCGCTCAGCCCCAATCGGCTGTTCGAGCTGATTCACGAGGCCCGATGAAGCCGGCACCGTTCGACTACTTCAGTCCGGCCACGGTGGAAGAGGCCCTGGCGCTCCTCGACGAGCACGGCGGCGACGCGAAGCCGCTGGCGGGCGGCCAGAGCCTCATTCCCGCCATGAATTTCCGGCTCGCCCGGCCCGCCGTGCTGGTGGACCTGAACCGGATCGCCGAGCTCGCATATGTGCGCGCGGCGCCGGGCGGCGTCGCGATCGGCGCGATGACCCGGCAGCGTGCCGTCGAGCGCAGCGATGATGTGGCACGCGCGGCGCCGCTCCTCGCCGAAGCGATGCCGTCGATCGCGCACCCGCAGATCCGGAACCGTGGCACCATGGGAGGCAGCATCGCGCACGCCGACCCGTCGGCTGAGCTGCCGGCGGTGATGCTCGCGCTCGACGCCCAGTTCCGGGCGAAGAGCGCCACGGGCGAGCGCTCGATCCCCGCGGGGGAGTTCTTCAAGGGCATGCTCGAGACGGCCCTCGCGCCGGGCGAGCTGCTGGTCGAAATCGCGGTGCCGCAGCTCCCCGCCTCGAGCGGCACGGCGTTCCTCGAAATGGCGCGCCGCCACGGCGACTACGCGCTGGTGGGGGTCGCAGTGGTCGTGATGCTCGACCCGCGGGGTCGTTGCAAGGAGGCGAAACTCAGCCTGCTGAGCGTGGGCGATGGGCCGGTGCTCGCGACCGAGGCCGGGAAGGTTCTCGCCGGCCAGAGCCCGTCGGAGGAGCTCCTGCGCGCCGCGGGCGACGCGGCGGCCACGCGCGACGTGGATCCGCCCTCCGACATCCACGCGTCCGCGGCCTATCGCCGCCAGCTGGTCGCCGTGCTCACGCGACGGGCGCTCGCGCGGGCGTTCGAGCGGGCAGCGACAGCGGCATGAACGGGATCCCGGCGCCGGAAATGCGTTCGCTGTACCCCGGGCTGGCGCCCGGGGTTAGTTGAAACACATCGAAGGGCAAGCTGACCCCGGGCGCGAGCCCGGGGATCGAGAAAATCATCAGTCGAGGAGCGTTTTGACATGAAGATCTACGATCTCTCCCAGCCCCTCAACGAGCGGAGCTCTTTCTGGCCCTACTATCCGCCGTTCGAGGTGAAATACATCAAGCGCAAGGCCGAGCACGGCGTGAACGCGCAGTACATCATGACCTCAAATCACATGGGTACTCACCTCGACGCGCCGCGCCACTTCGTCACGGCCGGCAAGACGATCGATGAGCTGCCGCTCGAGTGGTTGTGCGGCCCGGGCGTGATCGTGGACCTGCGGGATGAAATGGACGAGCTGGCGGTATACACCCCGCAGATGATCGAGAAGCGGGCGCAGGTGAAGTCGGGCGACCTCCTGCTATTGCACACGGGATGGCACCGCTACGCGGACTTCGGCGCCACGCCGGACGAGGAGCGCTACTACCACTATCACCCCGGCGCGCATCCCGATCTGGTGCCGTGGTTGTTGGAGAAGAAGATCCACGTGTGGGGTGTGGACTGCGTGTCCACCGACCACCCGATGAACCTGCCGATCGGACGCTTTCTTGGCAAAGGCATGCACGGCCAATGCGACAAGGTGCGCGCCAAAGCCGAGCAGAAGTTCGGCGGCAAGGCGGCGGTCGATAAGATGTTTCCCGACTCCGCCTACCAGCTCACCCACAACGCGCTGTTCCCGAAGGACTGCATCCACATCGAGAACCTGGGCGGCGAGATCGAGGCGCCCGAGCTTCAAAACAAGCGCCTCATCGTCGGCTGCTTCCCCTGGAAGTTCAAGGGAGGCGAGGCCGCGTTCTGCCGCACCGTCGCGTTCATGGGAGAATGGACGATCTAGCGGATCGCTCCGCCACCGAGCTCGCCCGTCTCGTCGCATCGCGCGAGGTCTCGCCGGTCGAGGTCGTCGAGGCATGCCTCGCGCGGGTCGAACGCCTCAACCCCGCCGTCAACGCCGTCGTGACCCTCAACCCCCGGGCGCTCGACGACGCCGGCGAGCTCGAGCTGCGGCTGGTGCGCGGCGAAGAGGTGGGTCTGCTCGCGGGCCTGCCGGTCGGCATCAAGGACGTCACGCCCGTCGCGGGGCTGCGTACGACGTACGGGTCCCCGCTCTATCGGGACCACGTACCCGCCGAGGATGCGTTGATCGTGCGGCGGCTGCGGGAGGCGGGCGCGGTGATCCTCGGCAAGACGAACTGTCCCGAGTTCGCCGCCGGTGGGAACACGTTCAACGAGGTGTTCGGCCGCACGCGCAATCCATGGGACCCGACGCGCAGCGCCGGCGGCTCGACGGGCGGCGGCGCGGCGGGGCTCGTCACCGGCATGATCATGCTCGCCGAGGGGACGGACCTGGGCGGGTCGCTGCGTATTCCCGCGTCGTTCTGCGGCGTCGTCGGGCTCCGACCGTCGGTCGGGCTCGTTCCGACGTATCCGTCGGACTGGGCGTGGGACACGCTCCAGGTCGAGGGCCCCATGGCGCGCACCGCGGCGGACGTGGCCCTCATGCTGCAGGCCGTGGCGGGTCCGAGCCCACTCTCTCCCCTCTCCCAGCCCACCGCCGGCCGCAACTTCGTGGCCGCGGCGGCGCGCGGCATCCCGCAAGGCCTGCGGGTCGCCTACTGCCCCGACATCGCCGGAATCGGGATCGATCCCGCCATCGAGCGGGTGTGCCGCCGGGCCGCAGTCGGGCTCGGCGAGCTCGACGTGGAAGTCGAGGAGATCGACCTCGACCTGTCGTTCGGGCGGAAGGCGTTCCTCGCACTGCGCGGGCTGTGGTTCGTCGCGCAGATGTTTCCGCGAATGGAGCAGCTCGACGCATTCGGAGCCAATGTCGCGGGTAACATTCGCGCCGGGCTCGACGCGACCACGCGGGAGCTGGGCGCCGCGGAGGCGGCGCGCGGCAGGATGTGGCACCTGTTCCGCGACTTCTTCGGGAAGTTCGACCACCTGCTCACCCCGTGCATGGCGGTCCCGCCCTTCCCGGTGGACCAGAACTATCCTGAAACGGTGGCCGGCAGGAAAATGGAGACGTACGTGGACTGGATCGCGCCCACGTTCGTGTTGAGTCTCACCGGTCTCCCGGTCGCATCGGTGCCCTGCGGGCTCGATCCCGACGGGCTGCCGGTGGGCCTGCAGATCGTCGGCCGGCCGTTCGGGGAAGAGGCGCTGCTGGCCCTGGCGGCCCAGGTCCAGCAGCGCCACCCGATCGGTCGCCCATCGCTGTTGCGCGAAGCGACGAGTCGGTAGGCTCCCCATCCCGCGCCCGACCCGGTAACGGGTGACAGCCGTCACGCACCAGTGCGTCCACAATCGCCGATGTTGTCGACAACAAGGAGGCCTCCTGTGACGGGCAGCCAATGGGCACGATTACGCAGCGATGCCAGTGTCCCGCTGCGGCGCGGGGCATGGTATCGCGTGCTCCGGGTGACGACGTCCGACGCTGTCCTGGACGTGAACCAGCGGGTGGTCAACGTCCCGCGCGCTGCGCTCCAGATGACGGCCCGAGCGCCCGGCGTGTGGGCGATCGTTCCGCGACCCGGCAACGCGCGGCAGCTGCCGCACAGCTGGGGTGCCCGCTACGGCGTGTGCCCGCAATGCCACGCGCGAGCGCCGCTCCCGAAAGGGCCGCTCAACATGAGCTGCGGGAAGTGCGGCGGCGTGTTCGACGTGGGCTGGGGCGACGCGTACGACGCATAACGCCGACAGCCACCATGGCCCCCTGCAGAGCGACATCTGGGTGGCGGAGATCGGGCAGCGGTGACGTTGAACGGGAGGCGCTGCTGGCCCTGGCGGCCCAGGTTCAGCAGCGCCATCCCATCGGCCCTCCGCCGCTGGTCTAGAGCGTTCCGTTAGCCTTCTGGAGTGCGTCCTTTCGCACCAGGGCGAATCCCACCGCGTTGAAGTTGTAATCCGCGACTTCGCGGAACAGCTTCTTCGCTCGCGCCGCGTCGCCCGCTCCTTCCGCCGCCAGGGCGAGCTGATACTTGATGTACGGATCGAATGGGTTGCCCTGCTGCAGGTGGCCGACCGCCTCCGGATACTTGCGCTGATAGAGGGCAATGAATCCTTCCAGCTGGTGCATCGGCTCGAGTTTGCGCGGGTTCGCGTCGGGGGCGAGTAGCTGGGTGATGCGATCGGCCTGCTTCTGGGCCGACGCATAGTCCCCGCGGCGCGCCGCGGTCCACCCTTCGAGGTACGCGATCTGCGCCTGTTGCCCCCGCTTGAATGCCGCGTTCCCCCCCTCGTCCGCTTGCTGCATCAGGAGCGGTTCGAGCTGCCTCAACGCCTGCTCCGCGGCCGCGCGGTTACGCGTGTGAGTCGCGATGACGACGACGTTCGTGAGCGCGGCCACCTTGTTGGCCTTGGGATCGGGCACCCCCATTCCATCCACCGACGCCACCAGCCGATTCAGCTCGTCGATCG
Source organism: Gemmatimonadales bacterium (assembly GCA_035488835.1). GTDB lineage: Bacteria > Gemmatimonadota > Gemmatimonadetes > Gemmatimonadales > GWC2-71-9 > AG41. The sequence goes on along the minus strand of DATHKX010000131.1, from coordinate 4,222 downwards.
CCGCCGCGGGATCACCGGCGTACACGCTCACGTAGGCGCGGAACGGCGCGTAGGCCGCCTTCTCGTTCGCCCGACCGAAGGCCATGGCGGAATCATAGTTAGCGCGCGCCGTCGCATAATCACCCAGGAACGTGTTCGCATGTCCCAGCTTCACGAGCAGAATCGCATCGCGCGGATTGAGATCGTGGCCCCGTAGATACTCGTCGCGCGCCTTTTCGAGATTACGTTGCGCCCGGTAGGCATCACCGACAAACATGTGCGCATTGGGCTCGTCCGGCGCCAGTGCCTCGCCTTGCTGCATGTGCTCGAGCGCCTTCGTGAAGTCGCGCGGCTCACCAAAGAGATACGACGTGCCCATGGCCGTGTGCGCGGCGAACAGCTTAGGCGCGAGCTCCAGGGCCTTCGCCATCGAGGTCCGTGCCTCGTCGTTGCGATTCAGGGCGCCCTGGACCCCGGCGAGCGCCAGCCAGGCGCGCGGGCTGTCAGGATACTTCGCAACCAACAGTTGTCCGAGGGCGAGCTGCCCCGCCAGGTCGTTGTCGAATCCCTTGCGCGCCATCTGGATCTGCAGCCGCTCGGCCTCCGAGGCGCCCGCGGCGTACTGCTCGGCCAATGCGAGGTTGCGCTTGAACTCCTCGAGCGAGTTGGCTGTGAAGGCGACGTTCAAGTACCCGAACGCGAAGCTCGGATCGGCCGCGACGGCCTCCTTGAAGTGCGCATTCGCGTCGATGAACCGGGCCAGGTCGAACTCCCGCTGGCCCTGGAGGAAATGGTCCCGCGCAACGCTCGAGGCCGTGGTGATGGGGTGCTTCATAACGGCACTGGTGATGGGATCAAGCGCGGACCGCGAGGCTTGGGCCGCCAGGCTGGCATAGGAGCCGCAAAGCGCCAGCACCAGCACCGCACGCACGGGCGCGTGACGGATGGACGTCATCGTCGCCTCCGATGTGGGGAGTGTAGGTGAACGCTGACGGCAGGCGACCGGGGGTCGGGAACGTTCCCTGAAGAGGCCGAACATGCCGGGCCGCAGTGGGGGCCACAAGAGGATCAGCACAACCTTGACAGCTCCTTGACACTCAAGGATTGAAGAGCTTCGCCACCTCGCCCTTCGTGACCTTACCCATGGCGTTCCGTGGCAGAGCGGGCACCGAACGAAGCGCGCGCGGGATCTTGTAGGGGGCGAGCCGCTCTTTGGCCCACGCCTGCAGCGCGGCGAGCGTCAGGTCGGCCCCACCGCGTCGCTCGACCGCGGCGCAGATGCGCTCGCCCCACTCGGGATCCTCCACGCCCACCACGGCGCACTCGGCGATCGCCGGATGCGTCCGCAACACCTCCTCCACTTCGAGCGCCGAGACTTTGTAGCCGCCGGTCTTGATGATGTCCACACTCGAGCGGCCGAGGATCCGGTACGTGCCGTGTTCCACGACGGCGACGTCGCCGGTGCGGAACCAGCCGTCCCGGAACGCCGCTGCCGTCGCGTCCGGCCGCCGCCAGTACTCGAGAAACACCGTCCCCCCACGCACCTCGATCTCCCCCGGCGCGCCCCCGCCCTCCCGCACCGGCCGTCCTGCCTCGTCCACCAGGCGCACCTCCACGCCGGGCAGGGGCGTGCCCACGAATCCCGGCCGCCGCTCTCCACGCAACGGGTTCGAGAGCGCCATGCCGATCTCGGTCATGCCGTAGCGCTCGAGCAGGACGTGGCCGCTGATCTCGCGCCACCGCTCGAGCCGTTGCACCGGCAGCGCGGCGGAGCCCGACACCATGAGCCGCATCCGGGGCGGCCCGCAGCCCGCCGACCAGGCACGACGCCGCTCGGGCGCGGCCGCCTCCCAGGCCGTGATCAGCTTCCCGTAGATGGTGGGCACCGCCATGAACAGGGTGAGCTCGCCCGCGGCGATCCGGGCCCAAACCTGTTCCGCGTCGAACTTCGGCGGCATCTCGCAGCGCGCGCCGGCCCACAGCGCGCAGGTGAGGACGTTGATGATCCCGTGCACATGGTGCAGCGGCAGCACGAGCAGGATCCAGTCGTCCGCCCGCCACTCCCAGGCGGTGACGAGGCTCGTCACCTGCGCCGCGATGTTCGCATGCGTCGTCACCACGCCCTTGGGTTTGCCCGTGGTACCACTCGTGTAGACCATCATGGCCCGCCGCCCGTCCGATACCTCGGGGAGCCGGGAGCGGGGAGCGGTCCCGACCGCTTCATCTGTGGTGATGGTTCGCACCATCGGCGGGAGGGGCACGGTTTGCATGACGGCGCCGAAATCCGGGTGCACCACGACGGCCTCAGCCTCGGCGTCGCGGATCACGTACGCGAGCTCTGGGGGAGGATGAGAGACGGCGAGCGGAACGGCGATGCCGCCGGCCCGCCAGATCCCCCACTCAGTGGCTACGTAGTGAAAGCCCGGAGGGGCGAGAAAGGCGACCCGGGCCTCCGCGAGGTCCTCACGCCCGGTGAGCAGACATGCGGCAACGCGCGCTGAGGCGTCGAGCAGCTCGCGATAACTGAACGTGCCTTCTCGGGCGATGATCGCCGGCCGGTCACCGTGCCCCCGCGCGCGGGCGACGAGGGGCAGGTCTCTCAGAGGCGGGCCTCGATCACTTCGCGGACCTTGCGTGCCAGGGCTCCGAGCGAAAACGGTTTCTGCAGGAAGGCCACGCCCTCCTCCAGGACGCCGTGATGCAGGATCGCGTCGTCGGTGTAGCCGGACAGATAGAGCGTCTTGATGGTGGGACGCACCTGCGTCAGACGTTGTGACAGCACCCGGCCGTTCATGTCGGGCATCACCACGTCGGTCACAAGCAGGTCGATCTGCCCGGCATGACCGCTGGCCAAGGCGAGGGCCTCGGTCCCGTCCCGTCCGACCATCACGCGGTACCCGCGGGCTTGCAGCGCCTTTTCGATGATCTGGCGCACCGCGTCCTCGTCCTCGGCGACGAGCACCGTCTCGGAGCCGTCGAGCAACACCGCCGCTTCGTCCGCCGTCGCATGCGGCCCCACCGCGTCGACCCGCGGCAGATAGATCTTGAAGCTCGTGCCTTGCCCCACTTCGCTGTACAGCCAGATGTATCCGCCGCTCTGCTTCACCGCGCCGTACACCGTCGCGAGTCCGAGCCCGGTCCCCTTGCCGACGGGCTTGGTCGTGAAGAACGGCTCGAAGATCCGGGCCTTGGTTTGCGCGTCCATCCCGGTCCCGGTGTCGGTAACGGCCAGCATGACATAGGACCCGGCGGGAATTGTGACCCGATCCGTGGGATAATTGGCGTCGAGATCGACGTTCTTTGTCTCGATCGTGAGGCGTCCGCCGTTCGGCATCGCGTCGCGCGCGTTCACCGCAAGATTCACGATGACCTGCTCGAGCTGACCCGGGTCGGCCTTCACGCCGCCGCAATCGGGTGCGACCGCGACCCGGATCGCCACGTCCTCGCCGAGCAGGCGACGCAGCAGCTTTTCGAGCTCGAGGACGAGGTCGTTCAGGCGCAGGACCTGGGGCGACACCACCTGCTGGCGGCTGAACGTGAGCAGCTGCCGCGTCAACACGGCCGCGCGCTCCGAGGCGCTCCGGATATCGAGGAGGCCTTCGCGATCCGGATCGTCCGTCGGCAGATCCTCGAGCATCAGCTCGGTCGTGCCGAGGATCGCGGTCAAGAGGTTGTTGAAGTCATGCGCTACTCCGGCCGCGAGCCGGCCCACCGCCTCCATCTTTTGCGCCTGGCGGAACTGCTCCTCGAGCCGCTTCCGCTCCGTCACGTCGTTGATCACGACCTGCTCCGCCCGCCGGCCGGCGAACGTGATCCCGTGACCGCTGGTCTCCACCTCGATGAGCGTCCCGTCCTTCTTGCGATGGCGCCAGGTGCCGGCGGCATGGTAGTCGGAGGGCATGGTCTCGAGGTGTCGATGGAGGGCCGGGATATCCTCCGCCGGCCGCAGGTCCTCGATCCGCAGCGCGAGGAATTCCTCGCGGGAGTACCCATAATGCGTGATCGCGGCGCTGTTCACCGCGAGTACGCGGTGCGTCTCCAGATCGAAGACCCACATGGGATACGGCGTGCTCTCGAACATCGAGCGGTACTGCGCCTCCGACTCCCGCAGCGCGGCGACGGCTTGCTCGCGCTCCTCTTGGAGAAGCCTCTCCCGTATGGCCCGCCGGATCGCTTCGGGCAGTCGCGTCAGGTGGTCCTTCAGGATGTAGTCCGCGGCGCCCGCCTTCATGAACTCGACCGC
>DATHKX010000130.1:0-18662 GCA_035488835.1 Gemmatimonadales bacterium | reverse complement strand
GAAGAAGGACCAGGGCTACTCGGCGTTCTCGAACTACGCCGGGGCCATCGTCGCCGCCAGTCCCCCGAGTGCTCCGGACGCTTACGCATACCCGGCCTCGAGCAGCATCATCACGGTGTACTGGGCGGACAACTCCGGAATCGCCGAAACATTCCGCGTCGAGCGCTCCACCGATGGCGGGACGAGTTGGATGTCCGTGCCGACCGTCGCGGGACAGTGGTTTCTCTACGATGAGGGGCGCACGCCGGATCAGCAGGCGTGCTACCGCGTATACGCCGCCAATAGCCGCGGCGAATCGGGGGCTTCGAACCCCGCCTGCACCACGCCCCCATTTGGGCCGACCAACCTCGTCGCCACAACAGTCGACTATCAGACCATCGACCTCGGGTGGATGGATAATTCCGGCGTCGAGGACGGCTATTGGGTGCTCCGCTACGACTACTGGTATGGTGATTACGTCTTCCTAGCCGAGCTCCCGGCCAACACAACGACCTTCCGCGACACGTGGCTGGCGAGCGAGACGTGGTATTCGTACTACGTCCTGGCGTTCAAGGACGGCGGCAACTCCGACTACTCGAACGAGGCGAACGCCAGCACCGACCCGGCACCGGCCGGGGCGCAGAGCCGCGTGGTGACGAGCACTCGCCGTGTCACCGCGGCGTCGCGCGGACTCGTGCCCGGAGCCCCGACCAAGCGGCCGCTACCGACCGGTGCACGGCGCACAGCACCGACAGCACGGCCCTGAGGAGGTGTACCATGCACCTCGTCACCATCACCGCCCGGCCTCGCGTCCTCGCTGCGCTGACCGCCCTCGCCTTGCTCATCGCCGCGTGCGGGAGCGGAGGCAAGGCGACCGCGCCGCGCCAGCCCGTTGCGGCCGTGAGGATCGTGCCAGAGTCCGTCGAACTCGTGGTGCGCGGAACGGTGCAGTTGACCGCGGCGACGTGGGACGCCTCCGGCCGCGCGGTGGGCCACCGGGCGGTGACTTGGGCGAGCAGCGATCCCACAGTGGGGATCGTGTCGGCCGCCGGGCTCGTAACGGCACTGAACAGGGGCTCGACGACGGTCACTGTCACGTGCGAAGACCGGCGCGCCACCGCCGTCGTCATCGTGTTTGTGCCGATGGGTGTGTGAAATGAACACCCGCGTCTTGCTCCTCGCTGCGTTCATCGCTGCCTGTAGTCACGATCTTACGCCACCCTCATTTCCCATCACAGTGCATTTGGCGTTGGTCAACCAGATAGCGGATTCCGTCTTTGTACGGATGAAAGGGGAAGAATCCGCTTTCCCGGGAATTAGCCGCCTCGCACCGGCCGACAGTCAATGCACCGAGTTGTACGCGTCGGCGGATTCGATTCCAGTGGAAGTCCATTCGTGGACGAATTGGGCCACGATCTATGGCACAGCGTGGGTCTATCCGCTGCGTCACACCGCGTGGCAGGCGACGGTCACCTCCACGGGAGTGACGGCGACGAGGGCAAATACGGCCTGTTCATTCTAGGGAGTAAGTCACATGAGAACCGCACACATCGCCGGATTGGCTTCCGTTGTCTCTCTCACGCTGCTCGTTGCCTGCGAGTCGACGCCCGATCCGGTCGCTCCGAAACTCCAGGCCATGTCGTTCGCCAACTCCGAGTGGTCCGCGCCCGTGAACCTCGGCGCGACGATCAATACCGCCGCCAACGAGCAGGGCCCGACACTCTCGAGCGACGGACTCAGTCTCTACTTCGGCTCCGACCGAGCGGGTGGGTCCGGGTCATTCGACATTTGGGTCTCCCGACGCGCCTGCGCTGACTGCCCCTGGGAAACCCCGGTGAACCTCGGAGCAGTCGTCAATACCGCGGCCAGCGAAACGGGACCCGGCCTCTCGATCGATGGACACATGCTGTTCTTCACGAGCACCCGGCCCGGCGGCCAAGGCTTGAGCGACCTGTACCTGTCACACCGAGCCAACCCGACTGACGATCTCGGATGGGGACCGCCGGTGGGTCTCGGGCCCGACGTCAACACCGCGGCGAGCGAGGCCGGGGCGGAGTATGTGCAGAGCGCGGAGGAGGGCGCGGCGAACCTCTATTTCAACAGAGCGCCGCCGGGCCAGACCGCGGACATCTACTATGCGGCGATTACGCGGGACGGCGGGACCCTCGGCCCCGTCACACTGGTCACCGAGCTCAGCGACCCGACAGCCACCGACCAGGGCGTGACGCTGCGCACTGACGCCAGGGAGGTCTTCTTCTTTTCGACCCGCCCAGGTGGGTCCGGGGGGAACGACCTGTGGACCTCTACCCGCCGCAGCGTCCACGATCCCTGGTCCACGCCTGCGAATCTGGGGACCGCGATCAATTCGACGGCGGCCGACCAGCAGCCCGGTCTGTCGACCGACGGCCGCACGCTCGTGTTCGTATCCAGCCGGTCGGGCAGCTTCGGAGGCACCGACATCTGGATGATCACCCGCACGCCGAGCGGGCAGTAGGGAGGAAGGCCAATGTTCTCGCGCCCCAGAAAGTAAGGAGGCTCTGTGAAGACCGCATCAGTGCAACCGCTGCTGCTGATCGCGCTCACCATCGCTGGCTGTCGCGGCGACACGCCGAGTGCGCCTACCCAATCATTGACGCCGACACCGCTGGCCTCCCGGCACGAGACCGACGACCCGCCGCGGTTCTCCGACTGGTCCGCGCCGGTCAATCTCGGACCCGTCGTGAACACAAGCTTCATCGAACAAGGGCCGTCCATCTCCAAGAACGGGCTCAGTCTGTACTTCCAGTGTGGCAATTGTCCGGAGAACATCGGCGGCGCCGACATCGTCGTCTCGCAGCGCGCCAGTGTCGGCGATCCCTGGGGACCTCCGCAGCGGCTGGGCTCCGCGATCAATACCACGAGCAACGAGCAGGCTCCAAGACTGTCTCGCGACGGGCACCGGTTGTTCTTCAACAGTGACCGTCCCGATGGGTTTGGAGCCCACGACCTGTACGTTGCTCGACGACGCGACAAGCGCGATGACTTCGCGTGGGAGCCCGCCGTGAACCTCGGGGCCGGTGTCAATACGACCGTGGACGACGTCCAGGCGGACCCCTTCGAAGACGCCGAGACCGGCACCGACATCCTCTACCTTGCTTCCGGCCCAGCGGGCAGTGGCGGTGCGGACATCTACGTCAGTGTACTTGGCTCGGACGGGACCTACGGATCACGTGCACTCGTGACCGAGCTCAATTCCTTGTCCAACGATCGACAACCGTCCATCCGACGGGATGGCCTGGAAGTGTTCCTTGCCTCCGATCGGCTGGGAACGCTCGGCGCGATCGACCTATGGGTTGCTACGCGGGCGAGGACTTCCGATCCCTGGTCGCCACCCGTGAATCTCGGGCCGATCGTCAACACCACGCAGTTCGACGCTCGTCCGGCTCTGTCGTCCGACGGGACGACCCTCTACTTCCAGTCGACCCGCCCGGGCGCTGTGGGGTGCACGAGTCCTTCGGGGCCGTGTGTCTTCGACCTCTGGGTCACCACGCGGAGCAGGCTCAAAGGGCCGGACTAGCTACCGCCACACACTCGATCTCCACCCGCGCGCCCACCGCGAGCCCGCTCACGGCCACTGTGGAGCGCGCGGGTGGATCCTTCGGGAAATACGTCGCGTAGACGGCATTCATCGTAGCGAAGTCCTCGATGTCCGCGAGAAACACGGTGCATTTCACCGCGCGGTCGAGTGAGCTTCCCGCGAAGGCGAGCATCGTCTTGATGTTCTCGAGCGTCTGGCGCGTCTGCGCCGTGATACCTCCATCGACGGGCCCACGCGTGCCAGGCACATTGCCGATCTGGCCTGAGAGAAACAGCAAGTCCCCGACCCGCACCGCCGACGAGAACGGCAATCCCGGGGCCTCGCCCGGGCCGTGAATGAACGAGACGGCAGGTTTCATCCTTTCCTCCGATCCAAGGTTGGCCGCACCTGCACGTACACCATCAGGCCCACAGGCGTGCGGCTCCCGTAGAACAGACGCAGCTCTTCGGGGATCAGGTTGAGCGTGCCCCGGGCGCCCAGGCCGACGGCCACGCGGGACTTACGCCACAGCGCGCGCTCGTACCCGAGCGACACAGCCCCGATATCGAGCTCCCGGCTCACCGACCCGACGAGCGCCAGGTCCGCCGCTGTGCGCCGCACGTACTCGGCGCGGCCGTACACGGCGTTGACCGCATCCAGCTCGAGCGTGGATTCGAGCAACAGCGTGTTCAACGGATGCCCCGCGCCTGTGGGGAGATCGGCGCCATACACGAACGTGGTGGACCATGCACCCCGTGTGTGCAACACCGACGCGCCGAACCGGTCGAGCGCACCATGGGCGTGGGAGCCACCCGTCGCCGCGACATGGCCGAACCACGCCGCCACGCTCCACGGCGGAGCCGGGTTACAGGTCACCCGCGCCGAATACGAGTCGAGGCGCACGGGATCGAAGTCGGTCCGGACGTCGTCCGGGTGCGCACCGTTGAAGGCGGATGCCTCGAGCCGCAGCGCCCGGGTAAAAGCGCCGACCGTCACCACGCCGAAGCTCTTGTGCGTGAAGTCCTGGCTGTGATGGCCGAGCGGCGCGGTGGGATCGTACGCGGCGGACGGGCGATGCAGATAGCTGACAGGGCCGAGAGCCGGCTCTCCCACCGGTGCCGCGTACAGCGACCCGGCGACTTTCGACCCGACCGGGTGCTCGTAAGCGACTGAAAGCTCCGATATGAGATCATGAGGATGCTGCCGGTCCGTGAGGATGCCGCCGCGATACGGCTCGGCGACCTGGAGCAGCTGGGGGTATCCTCGCGCCGTCACGGTCCACGGCTCCGCACTCACCATCGCCCGGAACTGGACCGCCCCGCCCGCAGCGGGACGCCCCGCCATTACCATGACCCAGTTGACGCTCCCCAGTTGGTCGTCGGCGCGGGTGCCGAGCTGCCGGTCATACTGAAGGAATACGCTTCCGTGAGCCATCAGGGTCCAGCGGCCCGGGGACGCGTGGTAGGCCGGCATGCGGGCGGCGTCGGGCAGCCACGCGGTGCCCGACCCCATGCGCGTGAGCGGAATCCCCAGGAGGGGGCCCTCGTGCTCGTGCTGTGCGTATCCGTGCGCAGGCGTCACCCCGGCGAGAACGGCCGCAGCGACCGCGGCCGCCCGAGCGTCAGTGCACCAGGACGTCGAACGGCCCAAATGTCTTCGTGGACAGGTCGGCTGAAAAATGCAGGGCCACCTCGAGCGTGCCGGGGGTTCCCGCTGGGGCGGATGACGTGACGTCCCGGACCAGCGATTCCCCGTTGACCGGCGTGGACGAGGCCAGCGTGGGTGGTGAGAACGTGAAGGCGAGCTCCTCTCCGCCGGTGACGCTCATGATCCGGCTGCCGTTCGCGGCGTACATGCGGACTTCGACCCGAAGGGTGTCGCCAGGAAAGAGCGGTATGTGAAACGTCAGGTCACCCAGCCCCGAGTTGAACAGCTGCACCGACGCCACATCTTGGGGGTTGGCTGGGCTGCCGCCGCCTGTCGGGTGCGGCGCGCCACACGCGGCCAGCAGGGCGACCCCGACGCTGCAAAGTCCGGTGCGCATCGTATGGATAAGGTACACTCGTTTTAGATGCGTGGCGTTTGATCCTTGGTCCGTCACGTGTCCGCGGCTCAAGCCGCGACTCGGCACCTACCGCTGAAGCGGCAATGCAGACGTCAGTTCACTGACACGTGCCGAGCCGCGGGTTTACCCGCGCACCTCGGGACGCAAACCTCTCGCCACAATGGGCCATGCCAGCACGAGTGCGAGTCCCCCCGCCGCACTCGCGAAGAACGCGGTCGCCGCCCCGTACCGCTGGAACACCCCGCCCAACGCCACGCCTCCCACGAGCGCCGCGAACCCCGTGATGCCGTGGTACGCGCCGAACCCGCTCCCCTGGTGCGTGCCCGCGAGCCGCGCCACCAGCGCACGCTCCGGACTCTCCGTCAGTCCCGAGACGAGCCCCAGCGCCAGGAACAGCCCCCATGCCGCCGCCGCCGTGCCCGCGCGCGCCATCCCCACGGCCAGCATCGCGTACACGAGCCACCCCACCCACATCGTCTGTCCGGGCCCCAGCCGGTCGCTCGCCGCACCACCCACGAAGCTCGACGACGACCGCACCACGTGCACCGCCGCCCATAAGAGCGGCACGATCGCCACCGGGACCCCCAGCTGCTGGGAATGCAGGATGATCAGCGTGTCAGGCATCCGGAGGAGATAGAAGGCGGAGATTGCGAGGAGAGGCGGCGGCAAAGGGCGGGAGACGGCGGCAGAGGGCGGCATTGGCCCCGATGCACTTGCCGCCTGTTGCCGCCCGCTGCCGCCTTTTGCCGCCCCGTCTCGAACCGCCCATGCCGCCAGCACCAGCACCACCACCCCCGGCACAATGCTCCACCCGATGACCGCCCGCACGTTCGCGCTCCCGGACGCGAGCAGCGACCAGGCCAGGATCGGCCCCAGCACTGCTCCCGCGTGATCCATGCCGCGCTGCAGTCCGAAGGCGCGCCCCCGCATTTCCGCGGGCGTGACGTCGGCGATGAGCGCGTCGCGCGGCGGCGTGCGGAGTCCCTTCCCCAACCGGTCCACCACGCGCAGCCCAATCACCTGCCACGCCGCGCCCGTGACGGCGATGACGGGCCGCACCACCACGGCGATGAAATACCCGAGCACGATCATGGGCCCGCGCAGCGGCACCCGGTCGGCCAACCGCCCCGCCCCGAGCTTCACGAAGGCCGCCGCGAACTCGGCCGCCCCGTCGAGCGCGCCCAGGGCCTGCGGCCCGCCGCCCAGCACGCCCGTGACGAACGCCGGGAGCAACGGGTAGATCATCTCGCTCGCGAAATCGTTGAGCAGCGAGACCCAGCCGAACAGCTTCACCTGCCGTGGGAGCGGCGGTGACGGGGCAGCGCCTTCAGGCATTGAGGCCGAGGCCCCAGCGGATCAGCGTGACCGGGAGGCCGCCGTAGCGGAGCAAGGCGTCGTGGAAGCGGCGCAAGGTAAAAGCCTTGCCCTGGGCGGCGCGGAAGTCCTTCCGCAGCTCGAGGATGTCGCGCCGCCCCACCGCGTAGCACAGCGGCTGGGCCGGCTCCGCGCAGTAGCGCCGCACCTCCGCCTCCGCGTTGGCGCGGTCCACGCGCAGGTGTGTGGTGAGATACTCGACGGCCTGCTCGAACGTCATGCCCCGGGTGTGCAGCCCCACGTCGAGCAGGATACGCGCCGCGCGCCACAGCAGGTGCACGCGCTGGAAAAACTGCTCCTCCTCCGAGCGGTAGAACCCCTCTTCGCCCATCATGTCCTCACAGTACAGCGCCCAGCCTTCGACGGTGAGCGGCGTCCACACGTTCTTGCGAGTGTCCGAGGGTTGCAGCTGCGCATGGACCAGGTGGAGGTGGTGGCCGGGATACCCTTCGTGCAGCGCGGTGACCCCGATCTCGTAGCGGCAGTGGTCGCGCAGCACACGCTCCTGAGCGCTCGGCGGCAGCGCGGGATCGGGCAGGGTGACGTAGAACCAGCCGGCGCGGTCGGGCGAGTAGGCGCCGGGGGGGTCGTAGGCCGCGAACGGGATGACAGGGCGCATGAATGCCGGCGTCGGCACCACGTCGAGCGCGGCGTCGGGGATCGGCGCCAGGCCGCGCGAGGCCACGAAGTCGCGCGCCCGCGCCATTTCGCCGGAGTAGGCATCCACCAGCGCGCCCGGGGACGGATGGTCCGCGCGCAACCGGTCCGCGACATCGTGCCAGCTCTTGCCCCTGTCCAGCCGCGCCGCTCGGGTCTCCAGGTCCGCCTCGACCTCTTCCTTGAGGTGCAGTCCGTAGCGCCACAGCTCCGGCGCCGTGTCCCGCAACGCGTGCTCGTAGTGCAGATGGAAGTTGAAGTCTTCCTCACCCAGCGCGAACTGGTCGGACGCGCCCTCGAGCCAGCGCTCCAGGTCGTGCTCGAACGCGGCCATCGCCGCCGCCGCCGCATCCGCGGCGGTCGCCACGCGCTCTCCCAGCCCGGCCCCGACCTCGCGCACCAGCGTCAACCCGCCCTCGTTGATGCGCAGCGCCGTTTCCACGAACACCCGCACCGGCTCGACCAGCGCGGCCCGTGCGTCGTCGAGCAGCCGCGGTACGTCCTCCAGCCGACCCGCCAGCGAGACGGCGCGCTCCTCGGGGGTGCGGTCGCGCCGGCCCAGCAGGAAATGCAAGCCCCCCAGCAGGTGCGAGAGCCAGAACCCGGGGTTCTTCGCCTGCGGGCGGTCGCGCTCGAAGCGCCGCAGCGTCACCCGGATCTCGTTCAGGAGCGCCGTGCGGTCGATTTCGTCGTCCAGCTGATCGCTAGTGGTCTCTTCCAGTGCGGCGGCGATGGACTTGAGCGCGGCGAGGTGCGGGGCAAGGGCGCTCGGACTGAAGCGCCCGTATCGGTCGTCGTACGTCTTCACCCCCGCCTGCGTCGCGCCCACGGGATCGAGGTGCCACCGCAGATCGAAGTAGGACCGCTCGATCTCCCGGAACGGCGCTACCGCCATGCCGCCTGCTTGAGCAGCCGGTGGCACTCCTCGTCCGACAGCACGCGGTCGGTGCGCTTCGCCGCCTCGAACAACGCGCGGCACGCCGCCTCGTCCTCCGGGTCGTAGCCGTGCGTCTCGAGCCAGTACTTCACGTTGGAGAGCCCCGACACCGGCGAAATTTCGATCTTCTGTTCGAGCCCGAATTCCTGGGCCGGCACAGAGCTGTAGACGCGGTCGGCGAGCCACGCGTGTCCCTTCTTCTTCGCCTTGATGATGGCCGCCGCGTGCACGCCCGTCCCGGTGCGGAACGCGTCCTCGCCCATCACCGGGTAGTTCACCGCGATCGGCACCCCCACCGCGTCCGCCACCAGCCGGCAGTACGCCGGCAGTTTCGAGATGTCGTGGTGATGCGCGCCCAGGAGCTTCAGGTTCACGATCAGGAGGTCCATCTCGGCGTTGCCCACCCGCTCCCCCACCCCGAGCGCCGTGCCGTGCACTCGGTCCACTCCCGCCTCGATCGCCGCGAGACAGTTGATCAGCCCCAGGCCACGGTCGCGGTGCCCGTGCCAATCGATCTTCACACGAGTCTTCTTGACGATTTCCTTCTTCACGAATTGCACCAGCGCCTTCACGCCGTCCGGCGTGGCGTGCCCGACCGTATCCGCGAGGCAGATGCGTGTCGCCCCGCAGTCGATCGCGGCCCCGTACAGCGCTTTGAGGGCCTCGGGCTTCGCGCGGGTCGTGTCCTCGGTGACGTACATGACGGGGAGGCCGTGCTTCACGGCGTAGGTCACCGCCTCCACGGTGGACTGGACGATGCGGTCGAGCGTCCAGTCCTCGGCGTACTGCCGGATCGGCGACGAGCCGATGAACGTCGCGGCCTCGATCGTGATCCCAACCTCGTCGGCCACGCGCACGATCGGCTCGACGTCCGCGATCACGGTGCGGGCGGCGCAGTTCGGGGCGATGGGCAGCTTGGCGTCGCGGATCTCCGTGGCGAGCGCCCGCACCTGCTCCACCACGCGCGGGCCCGCCCCCGGCAGGCCAATGTCGGCCGCCACGATGCCCAGGTCGGCCATCAGGTGCAGCAGTCGCTTCTTGACCTCGAGCGCTGGGTCACGCACGGAGGGGGATTGCAGGCCGTCGCGCAGCGTCTCGTCGTTCAGGTCCACGCGAGCGCGAGACCAGTCGAACGCCGCTCCCCCGCCCGCGCGGTTCCAGTCGTAGATCAGCTCACGCTCGTCCATGAGCAAGTGTTCACCCACTCGCCCCCCATCGTCAAGCGGGTTAGTGTGAAGAGCCGTGGATCACGCCGTCTCCCGCCTGCTCGCGCACGAGCGCATACGCGCGGCGCGCCATCACATCGAGCGCACCGACGAGGTGACGCTCGCCCGCCAGGCAGCGCTCTCCACCATCCCTGCGCCCACGGGCGCCGAAGGCCGGCGCGCCGCGCGCGTGGCGGAGCTGTTCCGAGAGATCGGCCTGTCCGACGTATCGATCGACCACGCCGGCAACGTGCACGGATGGCTTGGAAAGAACGGTGACAAGTCCGCTGCCCCGGTCGTGCTGGCCGCGCATCTCGACACCGTGTTCGGGGCCGAGGTGGACGTCGCGGTGGAGCGGCGCGGCCAGCGGCTCGAGGGCCCCGGCATTTCGGACAACGCGCGCGGCCTGGCCGCGCTCGTCGCGGTGGCGGAGGCGATGGTCGCGGCACGCGTGCCGGCGACGCGGCCGATTCTGTTCGCGGCGACGGTCGGAGAGGAAGGGTCGGGAGATCTGCGCGGGGTGAAATACCTGCTCAACGGGAAACGGGAAACGGGAAACGGGAAGCCCGCGGCGTTCATCGCCCTGGACGGCGCCGGGCTCGACCGCGTGATCCATCGCGCCCTCGGCTCCAAGCGCTATCACGTCACGTTCCGCGGGCCGGGCGGCCACTCGTGGGCCGCGTTCGGCGTCGCTAACCCGGCGAACGCCGTGGGGCGCGCCGCCGCGCTACTCGCCGACCTCGCCCCACAGCACGCTCCGCGCACTACATGTGCCGTCGTACGGCTGGGGGGCGGCACGGGCCTCAACTCGATCCCGCAGGAGGCATGGCTCGACTTGGACCTCCGCAGCGAGGATCCCCGCGCCCTGGCCCAGCTGGACGTCACGGTGCGCGCGGGGCTCGAGCGCGCCGCCGACGACGAGAACCGCCGCCGCACCGCCGGCTCGCCGACGCTGTGCGTCGAGATCCAGCTCCTGGGGGACCGGCCCTCCGGCATCACGCCGCGCGCGCACCCGCTGGTCCAGGCGGCGGTGGCCGCCAACCGCGCGCTGGGCCGCGACGCCGAGCTGGCGAGCGCGTCGACCGACGCGAACGTGGCGATCGCCCTCGGCATCCCCGCCATCGCCCTGGGCGCGGGCGGCAAGGCGGGCGACGCCCATCTCGCGACCGAATGGTATGAAAACGTCGAAGGAGCGCTCGGCATTATCCGGGCGCTCCTCGTGACGGCGGCGATGGCGGAGGTGGTCTAGGCTCCGTCCCCTGCCAGCGTCGAGAGCACCATCAGGGCTTCCCGCGGGTGACGCGTGGCGCGCAGCTGGGACGAATACACGTGCCGCACCACACCGGTCTGGTCGATCACGTAGGTGACCCGCCCCGGCAGGAGCCCCAGGGTCTTCTCCACACCGTACAGCCGCCGTACCGCCCCGTCGGCGTCCGAAAGCAACAGGAACGGCAGATTGTGGCGCTGGGCGAACCGGCGATGTGAACGCACGGAGTCGGAGCTCACCCCTACCACCTGTGCGTCTTTGGCGCTGAACTGCTCGTAGCTGTCCCGAAACGCGCGCGCCTCCATCGTACAGCCCGGCGTCTCGTCCTTCGGATAGAAATAGAGCACGACGGTCTTCTGACCCACGAGGTCACCCAGCCGCACCGGCGTGCCCGACTGGTCGAGCAGCGTGAAATCCGGCGCCACGTCTCCGACGCTCACCTTCCGGGTCCTAGTCATCGACTCTCCTCTCAATGAGCGGCGGCCCCGCCCGGCATTCCTTTGCTCTTGTGCATCAACAGCAGCAGCGGCAGCGACAGCACGAAGCACGCGCCGAACAGCAGGAACAGCTGCTCGAAGGAGAGCATGAGCGCCTGCCGGGTGACCTGGCCGTCCAGGATCGCCAGCGCCTTCGCGTCGGCGAGCGGCGCCGGCGTGCCCGTCGCGATGAGCCGCGCCACGATGGCGCTGAGCCGCTCGCGCGCCACCTCGCTGTACTGCGTCACGTTGGCGATCAGGTCCCCGCGGTGGATCGCCGTAAACCGCTGCACCAGGGTGGCCGAGATCGCGATCCCCACGCTGCCGCCCAGCTGGCGCATCAGATTGAACAGGCCGGTGCCGTTCGGGATCTTGCTCATCGGCAGGTCCGCCAAGGCCAGGTTGGTGAGCGGCACGAAGATCAGCCCCAGCCCCACGCCGCGGAAAATCAGCGGCCAGAAAAAGTCCGACATCCCGCTGTCGGTGGTGAAGTGCGCGTGCTTCCACATCGACAGGGCGAAGATCAGCACGCCGGCGAGGATCGACAGCCGCCCATCGAACTTGCCCGCGGTGCGGCCCATCGTGGCCATCGTGAAGGCGCTCGCCAAGGCGCCCGGGAGAATGACGAATCCGGTCTGCTCCGCGGTGAAGTTCTGGAGATTCTGGAGGTAGACCGGCAGCACGAAGATCGTGGCGTAGAGACAGATCCCGAGCACGCCGCCGAACACGACTCCCACGGCCAGCTGGCGGCTCTTCAGGATCCGCAGATCCACGACCGGATGCTCCGTCGTGAGCTCGTGCCACACGAACGCGATCAGGGACACGGCGCTGATGACGGCGTACGTGGTGACCTCGCGCGAGTCGAACCAGTCGAGCCGCTCGCCGCGCTCGAGCATGACCTGGAGCGTGCCGACGCCGGCCGCGAGCAGCAGCAGGCCGACGTAATCGACCCGCTCCGCTTTCTCCTGGAACCGCGAGTTCTGGATGAAGCTGAGCGACAGCGCGAGCGCCAGCATGCCGATGGGGATGTTGATGTAGAAAATCCACGGCCAGCCGAACGCGTCGGTGATGTAGCCGCCGAGCGTCGGCCCCAGGGTCGGCCCCACCATCACGCCCACGCCGAAGATCGCCATCGCGGTGCCGAACTCCTCACGGGGAAACTCTTCGTACAGGATCGCCTGCGAGGTGGAGAGCAGCGCGCCGCCCCCCAATCCCTGGATGATCCGCCAGAAGACCAGCGCGACGAGGGAGTGCGCGTTGCCGCAGAAGAACGACGCGACGACGAAGATCGCGATCGATCCCGCGAAGTAGCGCCGCCGCCCGAAGTACGCCGACAGCCAGCCGGTGATCGGCAGGATGATCACGTTCGCCACGATGTAGCCCGTGGATACCCAGGCGATCTCGTCCAGCGTGGCACCCAGATTCCCCATCATGTGGGGGATCGCCACGTTCACGATGCTGGTGTCGAGCAGCTCGAGCACGGACGCCAGCGACACCGTGATCGCGATGATGTACTTGTACTTGTACCGGTCGGCGTCGGCGCCGAGCGCGGGAAGGGCGGCGGTGGCCACAGCTGGTTACTTGGTCTTGATGGTCACGGCCACGCTCATGCCGGGGCGGAGCGGCCGCACCGGATCGTTCTTACCGTCGAGCCGGATGCGCACCGGGATGCGCTGCACGACCTTCGTGAAGTTCCCCGTCGCATTGTCCGGGGGCAGGAGTGAGAAGCGCGCCCCCGTCGCCGGCGCCAGGCTCTCCACATGCCCGGTGAAGTGGCGGCCTCCGTACGCGTCGACGGTGAAGTCCACGGGGTCGCCCGGGGTGACGTCCGCCGTCTGCGTCTCCTTCAAGTTCGCCGTGATCCACACGTCGCTCAGCGGCACCAGGCTCATGAGCGGCTGGCCCGGCTGCACCAGCTGACCCAGCTCGACGCTCTTCTTGCTCACCACGCCCTCGGCAGGCGCGGTGATCCGGGTGTATGAGAGGTTGAGTGCCGCCTGGTCGCGCGCCGCGCGGGCCGCGGCCACCCGGGCGTCCGCGCCGAGCAGCGCAGCCTGGGCCGCCGCTAGCCCTGCGTCCGCCGAGCGCGCCGCCGCCTCGGCGGCGTCGAGCGCCTGCTTCGGCACGATGTCCTTCTCCGCCAACGGCTTGATCCGCTCGAGATCGGCATGCGCCTTCTCGGCGTTCGCCTGCGCCTGCGCCACCTGTGCCTCCGCCTGGCCCACCCGCGCCCGATTGCTCACTCCCGCGAGCGCCACGGCGAGATCGGCTTCGGCCTGCCCGAGCCGCGCCTTGTAGTCGCGGTCGTCCAGCACCACGAGCGTGTCGCCCGCCTTCACGGAGCGGTTCTCGTCGGTCCGCACCTCGAGCACGTAGCCGCCTACCTTCGGGAGGATCGGGACGATGTGCCCGTCCACCTGGGCGTTGTCGGTCGACACGTGGCTGAACCCGTAAATCCAGCGTCGCACCCCCACAGCCACGAGGCCAAGCAGCACGACGCCCATGATGAGGAAGACGGTGCGCTTGCTGCCGCCCGATTTGGCCGGCCCTCCCGGTTGCTCGGGGGCCACAGCAGAGGGCCTACCGGACCGTTGCGCAGTCTCGCGTTCGATCGTCGTAGCCATGTCGTCACTCATCGGTGTATGCGGTTGCGGTTAGTGAAGGGTTCGGGCGACGCCGGCCGCGCGCGCCAGGGAGATCCGGGCGGTCGCGGCGGCGAAGCGGGCGTCGATCTCGGTATCGCGAGCGCGAATCAGCCCCGCCTGGGCGGTGATCACGTCGATGTTGCCCGCAACGCCTGCCTTGAAACGCTCGCGTGCCTGGCTGAGCTCGCTCTCGGCGAGCCGCAGCTGCTCGCGGGCCACCAGCTGTTGCGCTTGGGCGGATCCCAGATCGAGCAGCGCGGCGTCCACCTCGGCGGCGATCTGCCGGCGCAGGTCGGCCTCGCGCACCTGCGACTCGCGTACCACCGCGTCCTGCTCGTCGAGGCGCGCCTCCCGGCGAAAGCCGTCCAGAATCGGTACGCTCACCTGAACCGCGATGTCGCGCGTGGCGATCGCCTTCGGCACCGTCCTGCCGTTCACGCCGTAGTCGCCCGCGAGCTCCAGCCGCGGCAGGCGTTCGGCCCGGATCGCCGATCCGGTCTGCCGCGCCGCCGCGGCGCGCGCCGCCTCGGCCAAAAGCTCCGGCCGGTTGGCTAGCGCGGCGCCGACCGCCGAGTCCCGCTGCACGGGCACGTCGGCGGCGCCGAGCGACGGCGCGAGCGAATCCGCGAACGCGAGCGGTGTGGCGGGGTCGAGTCCCAGCGCGCGCGTCACGTCGATGCGTCCGCGGTCCAGCTGGTTCTTGGCCACGAGCAGCAGCCCCTGGGCCGTGGCGAGCTGCGCCTGGGCGCGCGTCACGTCGATCGCCGGGCTCACCCCCGCCGCTCGCTGCGCCTCGGCCAGCCCGACCAGCTCGGCGGCAATGGTCGAATCCGCCTGCCGGGCCCCGACCACCGCCTGCGCGCGTACGGCGCGGACATAGGCGATCGCCGCCGTGAGCACGGAGGTTTCGACCGTCACGCCCCGCTCCGCCCGGCTGCCGTCGGCCTGCGCCCCCGCGGCCCGCACTCGCCTCACGCTCGACCAGTCGAACAGCGTTTGGGTCACGTTGAAGCGCGCATCGTAGTTGTTGAACGGCCCGATCAGGTCGGGGAGCGACGCGGTACCCCCGGACGGAAGCGGGAATGAGAAGTCGATGCCCAGGGACTTCGAGTTGAATGTCCGATTGAGCCAGGCCCCCGATACGGAGAGCGACGGCAGCAGCGCCGCTCGGGCCTGCCGCACGCGGGCGTCCGCTTCGTTCGTGCGCAACGTCGCGAGCGCCACCACCGGCACCTCGCCGGACGCGAGCCGCACGGCGTCCGCGAACGAAAGCCGCAGCGGCGGGGCGGAAGGCGCCTGCGCTCCGACGGTCAGGGGCGCAGCGACGAGGCAGGCGAGCAGGGTGACCAGCCGACGACTATTGATTCGCGATACCATGGAGATACAAATCGATGTGAGTGTCGAGGTACTGCTTGACGTCGAATCCCTCCGGCATGCACGACGCAAAAGCGCGACGCGCAATCACTGCGTGCATGAGCGGCGACATGGCGAGCTTCGCGGCGACCTTGACGTCCACCGGCCGGAACTCGCCGTTCTTGATCCCGCGCTCGATCACGCCGGCCATCAACCGGTGCCCGCGCGTCACGACTTCCTCGTAGTAAAAACGTGTCAGCTCGGGAAAAGTTGCGGCCTCGGCCATCATCAGCTTCGGGATGCCGGCGAGCGCGGTCTCCCCCACCAGCCGCCAGTATTCCCGCACCAGCTGCTCGACCAGCTCCCGGGCGCTGCCCGTGAACGACTGTGCCAAGGCCTCGCCCTGCGCGATGACGGGCACGATGGTCTCGCGCACCACAGCCTTGAACAGCGCTTCCTTGCTGTCGAAGTAGAGGTACACGGTGCCCTTGGTCACTCCGGCGCGACGTGCCACGTCGGCGAGCTTGGTGGCCGCAAAGCCGCGCTCCACGAAGACATCGAGCGCGGCGGCCACGATCTCCCCCGGCCGGGCGTCCTTGCGGCGCTTCCAGCGTGGCTTCCCTGGGCGCTTCGATGGTGTGACGGCGTGGGTCATGAAGAACCAGATCCGATGGCGAATTTAGTTACTGAACGGTCAGTAAGTAAATTCGGTTCCGCAGAGGCGTCAAGTACGCTGGGTAAGTTACTCGGTGGGTGGTAGCAAGTTCCGGCGTTTCAACTAGTTACCTGTTGTACCCCCGCGACGCGTCCGGTAGAACACGATCAGGCCGGTGCTGGGCGGCTCGGCGCCCACCTGCCGCAACAGCGTCACGAGCTGCCCCCGGTGGTAGCTCGAATGATCGACCGCGTGGCGAAACATCTCCCGGAATGTGTGCACATACTCCCCGCCGGTACTCGGCTTCACCGCCACCGTCTCGTCCAGGCGCCGCTCGACGAGGCCCGCGAGGAACGCATCGCGCTCCGTTTCGATCGCCTCCCACCGCGCGCGCGCCGCGGCCAGCGTCGTCAGGTCCCGGCCCTGCGGCACCGCGGGATTCGGCTTCCCGAGCCAGCGGTTGAGCCACAGCTGTTCCGCCCACACGATGTGGCACAGCGTGCCGTGGAGTCCGCCGTGGCTGCTCTTCAGGTCGCGAAGGTACTCCTCGGCGCGAAGCGGCTCGAGCGCCGCGAAGAACCTCCGATTGGCCCACGCGTTGTAGGCGAACAGCTCCCGCACTTCGGCGAGCGTCATGCGCGTCCCCTGTGAGACGAGTGTCCGGTGGTAATTTACTCCATGGTGCCGCTGATCGATCCCCGTCCCGTGACGCTCGAAGGCCGCCACGTCCGTCTCGAGCCGCTGTCGCTCGCGCACCAGGACCGCTTGTGCGCCGTCGGGCTCGACGCCGAGCTGTGGCGGTGGGCGCAGACCACCCTGGCGACGCCGGCCGACATGCGCGCCTACATCGAGACGGCGCTCACCTGGCAGGCGCAGGGGACGGCCCTGCCTTTCGCCATTGTCGCCCGAGCCACCGGGCAGGTGGTGGGGAGCACGCGCTACGCCAACATCGAGCGCGCCGACCGGCGCCTCGAAATCGGCTGGACGTGGATCGCGCGAACGGCGCAGCGCACCCCCGTGAACACCGAAGCCAAGTATCTGCTGTTGGGCCACGCGTTCGAGGTCCTGGGGTGCAACCGAGTGGAGTTCAAGACGGACGTGTTGAACGAGCGCTCGCGGGCGGCGCTGCTGCGCATCGGCGCGAAACAGGAGGGAGTGCTGCGGAGCCACATGATCACCGCAACCGGTCGGGTACGCGACTCGGTGTATTTCAGCATCGTCGCCGCCGAGTGGCCGGCGGTGAAGGTCGCGCTGGAGCAGAAGCTCGCCCGGCCGGCGTGAATTACTTCGCCGTCGCGACCTCTCCGGCGTCCATCACACTCTGCTGCAGGGTCCTGCCCTCGACCTTCTGATCGTCCCCCACCAGCGAGTCCTTCACCGTCCCCCGCACCACCCTCACGTTCCGCCCCAGGATGCTGTTCGTGATCGTGCTGTCGGCCACGAAGCTCCCCGCCTCGATCGACACGTTGGGCCCGACCGTGGCGTCGCGGATCGTCACGCCGTCCTCGATGTAGACGGGAGGGACGATGGTGCAGCCTGGGCACGGGCCCGCGGGAGTCCGCGCCCGGCCGTGCTCCAGCAGATGCTGGTTGGTCTCGAGCAGCGTGTCCACCTTACCGCAGTCGTACCAGCCGGCGACCGACGCGGTAAGCAGCCGGCGGCCGCGGTCCACCATGTACTGGAACGCGTCCGTGAGATAGTACTCGCCGCCCTTCCCCGGCGGCTGCTTCAGCGTGTGCGCGATGCCGTCGAACAGCGACTTCCAGTCCCTGATGTACTGCAACCCGATGTTCGCGAGCCGTGAGACCGGCGTGCTCGGCTTCTCGACGATGCGGGTCATGTAGCCGCCCGCGTCCGTCACGATCACGCCGAACCGCTGGTAGTCCTCCACTTCCTTGGCCCAGATGATGCCGTCGGCGTCCACCCGGTTGATGAGCGACAGGTCGGCCTCGAACACCGTGTCCACGAAGATGATGAGCACCGGGGAGTCCACATACGGGCGCGCCAGGTTGATCGCGCCCGCGGTGCCGTCCAGCGTCTTTTGCTCGACGAACTTCGCCGGGATGTCGTAATGCTCGACGATGTATCGCTCCACCGACTCCTTGAGGTGTCCGGTGATGACGATGAGCTCTTCGACGTCGAGCCCCTGCACCGCGTCCATGACGTAGTCCATGACCGGCCGCCCGGCGACCCGCACCAGGGGCTTCGGGACCCGCTTGGTGAGCGGCAGGAGCCGCGTGCCTTTTCCGGCGAGCGGGACGATGACTTTCATGTCACGCCCGCCCGTAGCGGTCTTTGAGCCGCACGACGTCGTCGATCTCGGGGGTGGAAGCCTCGAGCAGGTCGGTCGGGGCCACGGCCTCGAACTGATGGATCAGCTTCGGCTCGATGTGGAACGCCGCCCCCTGCGACATGGGCCGCTCGATCAGCGTATCGCCCTGCTGGATGCGGAGGATGATCTCGCCCGTGAGCACGTAGATCGATTCGTCCTTC
>DATHKX010000129.1:0-18086 GCA_035488835.1 Gemmatimonadales bacterium | reverse complement strand
GTCAGCGTCGTCTTCCCGTGGTCCACGTGCCCGATGGTGCCCACGTTTACATGCGGCTTTGTCCGTTCAAATTTCGCTTTAGCCATGCTATCCTCTGTTCGAGATCAAAAACGTCGCGGAGAATCGTCGCGAAGAACCGTTACAGAAAACCGTGATACGTGTTTCCGTGACGCCCTTTCGCGACGTCTCTCCGTGACGTCTCTTCGTGACGAAACTCCGCTCTCCAAAGCTCGCGACCGGGATTGAACCGGTGACCTCGTCCTTACCAAGGACGCGCTCTACCGACTGAGCTACGCGAGCGAGAGCGGGCGACGGGGCTCGAACCCGTGACCCTCAGCTTGGAAGGCTGATGCTCTACCAACTGAGCTACGCCCGCGCGCCGAGTGGTGGGGGAAGGATTCGAACCTTCGTAGGCTGACGCCGGCAGATTTACAGTCTGCTCCCTTTGGCCACTCGGGCACCCCACCGCGCCCTCGGTCGTCTCGCCGCTCCCACTGACAACGCACCCCGCGTTTTCCAACGGCGCGGGGTGTGTGTATCCTCCGAACGCAAAAAAGGGTCGGGGCAGCGTCCTTCCTCTTCGGCAACGTGAGCTGACGAAGGGACTCGAACCCTTAACCTGCTGATTACAAATCAGCTGCTCTACCAGTTGAGCTACGTCAGCTGGCCGATGCTGAACTTTCCAGACTCGAAGAATAAACGGGGATGAGCACTATCGCAAGGGACGTGCCGTTAACAACTTAGACGAGTCGCCACTTGGTCCCGGAGGGGGTGTCCTCGATCTCCACGCCGCGGCCCGCGAGCTCGGCGCGGATCCGGTCCGCCTGCTTGAAGTCCTTGGATTTGCGGGCTTTGTCACGCGCCGTGATGCGCTCTCGGATCCAGCCCTCGAGCTCCGTGTCGGCCGTCTTGGCCGTGGGCAACACGTCGAGCACCGCCATCGCTCGGTCCAGGATGCCACGCGTCGCCGCGGCGCCCTGCGCTTTCGCGTCCAGCGCCGCGTTCCCTTGGTGCACCAGCTCGAACAGAGCGGCACAGGCCCGCGGCGCGTTCAAGTCGTCGTCGAGCGCGGCGCGGAAGTCCGCTTCGAACCGGGCAGCCAGCGTCGCGAGATCTCCGTCCCCCTTCCCCCCATCCCCTTCCCCAAGCCGCGCGTAAAACTCGCCCAGGCGCTTGACCCCCGCGCCCGCCGCGGCGAGCGCTTCGTCGGTGAAGTCGAGCGCCTTGCGGTAATGCGTTTGCCAGAACAGCAGCCGCACCGCCGCGGCATCCACGCCCTGATCGCGCAGATCGCGCGCCGT
Organism: Gemmatimonadales bacterium; assembly: GCA_035488835.1. Classification (GTDB taxonomy): domain Bacteria; phylum Gemmatimonadota; class Gemmatimonadetes; order Gemmatimonadales; family GWC2-71-9; genus AG41. The sequence continues at coordinate 16,785 of DATHKX010000129.1, read as the reverse complement.
GAGAAAATTGCCGAACCGCTTCGACATCTTCGTGCCGCGCACGTTCAGGAACTCGCCGTGCAGCCAGAAGCGGGCGAACGGCTTCCCCGTCGCCGCTTCGGATTGCGCGATCTCGTCTTCGTGATGCGGGAAGATCAAGTCGACGCCGCCAGCGTGAAGGTCCAGCGTCTCGGTGCGGCAGCACTTCCCGATCTGCTCGAGCGACATGGCGGAGCACTCGAGGTGCCATCCCGGCCGGCCCCGCCCGAACGGCGCGTCCCACGCGGCGCCGACTTGCTCGTCCGCCGGCTCGGCCTTCTTCCACAGCGCGAAATCGCGCGGGTCGTCCTTCGCGTACTCGTCGCTCGAGACCCGCGCGCCGACCTTGAGCTCGCGCGTGTCGAGTCGCGACAGCCGTCCGTACGTCGGGAACTTGGCGATGGCGAAATAGATCGAGCCGTCCTCGCCCTTGTAAGCCACGCCGCGTTCGAGCAGGCGCTCGACCAGGCGCACCATCGCCGGCACCGACTGGGTGGCGCGCGGGTAGACGTGCGCCGGCGTGATCCGCAGGTAATCACGATCCTCGAAGAACGCCTCCACGAACGGCGCTGTGTGCTCCTCGAGCCGCTTGCCCGCCGCCGCCGCGGCCTTGATGGTGCGGTCGTCGACGTCGGTGAGATTCATGATGTGAAAGACGTCGTATCCCGAGTACGCCAGGTAGCGGCGCAGCAGATCCTCGAACAGGAACGTCCGGAAGTTGCCGATGTGCGCGTAGTTCCAGACCGTCGGGCCGCAGGTGTAGAGGGTGACGCGCGGGGGCGCGAGCGGCGCGAACGGCTCGACGCGACGGGTGAGGGTGTTGTAGAGCGCGAGGGTCATCGGTGCGGCTGAAACGTAGGACCGCCCTCTGGACAGGTCAACGCAGCGCGTCTCGATCCCCCGCGTGCCTGGTGGCGGATCGCACACCACAGGGCCGGACCGGAACACGATCACTCGAGCGGAGCGCCACCCGCCGGCGGCGTCCGCCGGGGTCAACAGCCCGCGCCGGACCAGTCGCGCCGCGACGTCGGTCACGACGAGGATGGGAGGGTCGGCAAAACGAGACGCCGGCACGGGCATGCGGCGAGAGTACCCGCGGTGACGGCGCGAGCGGCATCCGATCACCGCCGCTCGGATCCTTACTTGGCGGCCATCGCCCCCTGCACGATCGCCTCGACCAGCGGGGCCGAGTCGAAGCGGACGGGATCGGTCGCCGGAAGCCCGGTCTCGTCCGCGGCACGCGCGACCGCCTCGCGCGCCTGGACCTCGCTCATATCGAACGTGTTGAGGCAGATCCCGATCACCTTGGTCGGGCGGACGGGCGCGGCGGCGCGCTCGTAGATCTCCACCAGCTCCGAGAGCGGAGGGATCTTCACCCAGGGCTCGCGGCCGTGGTAGTCGCCGATGTAGTCGCGCGTCGCCTGATGGCACAGGATCAGGGCGTCGGGACAGGAGCCGTGCAGGAGCCCGAGCGTCACCCCGGAGTATCCCGGGTGAATCAGGCTCCCCTGACCTTCGACGAGGATGATGTCGGCGTCTTTTGCCGCCTCGAGCACCAGCCACTCCGATGCCCCGGCGATGAAGTCGGCCACCACCGCGTCCACCGCGATCCCCCACCCTTCGAGGAAGATGCCCGTCTGCCCGGTGGCGACGAAGCGCGTGCGGTGCCCGCGCTTGATCAAGACGTTCCGCAGCTCGACCTGGGCCGTCATCTTGCCGACGTTGCAGTCGGATCCCACGGTGTGCACGACGTATGCGTCGACCTCGGCCGCGAGCCCATCGGCGACGGGAAGGTTCGCGGGTGGCTTCCGCGCGTCGAAGATTCGCACGCCCCGCTCGCGGGCGAGCGCACCCAGCTCTGGATCGTCCCCGATGAATGTGTGCAGGCCGCTCCAGATCTCGAGCCCGCGCCCGATCGCGGTCCTCAGCCAGCCGCGCCACTCGGCCGGCAACCGGCCGCCCATCGGCGCGATACCGATCAGCACCGCGGTGGCTCCCAGGCCGAGGCCCCGCTCGAAATCGCCCACGACCGGGAGCGCGCCGCCGAACCCCAGCACATCCTGCACGGTCTTGCCCGCCTGGGCCCGGTCGAACACCCCGACGATTCGCTCGGGCATGTAGCGGATACAGCAGTTGGCCGTTTTCGACGTCATGGGCTCGAACTGCCCATCGGCGATGATCAGAAAGCGATGGTTGGTTGCAGCGGGCATCAGGCGGCCGTCGTGGCCCTGGGCGTGCGAAACTCGGACGTCGTGCGGAGCACCGCGGGCTCGAGGTGGCCCGCGTCGCCGTAGATCTCGGCATGGAGCACGTGGCGGACCACCACGATCAAGACCGCGAGCACGGGAACCGCGACCACGAGGCCGACCACGCCAAGCAGGGTGCCCATCACGAGGACACTCGCAATCGTGAGCACCGGCGGCAGCGCGAGCTGGCGCTCCATGATGCGAGGCACGATGACATTGGCCTCGACGACGTGCACGGCGACGCCGAGCAGGATCACCGCGAGCACCTTGAGCCAGTCGCCCGTGCCCACCATGAACAGCGCGGGCAGAAGGGTCGACGCCAGGCTGCCGAAGAAGGGCACGACGGCGACGAGGCCGGTGAAGATCCCGAACGCGAGCCAGTAAGGCACGCCCAGGACCCATAGCCCGAGCGCGGTCAGGCCGCCGAGCACCATCATGGCGAGGAGCTGGCCCACCACCCAGGCGCGGAGCGTTGCGCCGGCGTCCTCGAGGATCCGGGCGGCCACGGGACGGTGTTTCGGCGAGACCAGCGACAGGATCCCGTCGCGATACAGGCGCGGTTGCCGCGCGAGATAGAGGGCCATCACGACGACGCTCGCGCCCTCGATGAACAGCTTACCCCCGGCGGTGACGTACGGGAGGATCGACCCACGCAGGAAGGCCGCGGCGTCGTCGATCAGGCCGGCCACTAGCCCGGACTGCGGATTGGCGAGCTCGGTGCTCCGCAGCACAGGATACTCGCGGGCCCAGCGCGCGATCTCGTTCTGGATGTTGGTCAGGGTCTGCGGCAGTCCGGAGATCAACGCCTGCGTCTGGTCGATGACCGGCGGCACCAGCAAGGCGCCGATCCCCACCACGGCGGCGAGGGTCGCGAGCACCGCGGCGGTGAGCCCCAGCCAGCGCGCCAGGCGAAAGCGCCGCTCGAGCACGTCGGTGATGGCCGAGAGGTATACCGCGCAGAGCACGGCGATGAAGACGAGGAGCAGCACTTCGACCACCCGGATGACGAACCAGATGGCCAGGGCGGCAACGAAGAGCGCCACGAACGTGGCGCCCGACAACCGCGAAGCGGCAGACGGCTCAGTGTTCAGCGGGGGTGCTCGGGGGGGGCGTCGTCATCCTCGACCAGCTCCGCTTCCGCCGCTCCCTTGCCCAGCTGCTTCGACTTGTCGGGGGATCCGGCCGGGAGCAGTCCCATCTTGCGCTTGAGCTCGATCAACTGCTGATCGGCGTCGGCTCGCACTTCCAGACTCTGGAACTGCTTCACGAGCGTATCGCCCGACAGGTCCTCGTTCACCTCGGCCGCCGCGATCAGCTTGCGCTCCTCGTGCTCGATCTGCTCGGTCATGCGCTCGAACGTCTCGAACACACTCTTGTCGCCGATCGACGACATCGTTTCCTGGATGCGCTTGTGCGCCTCGGCGCGCTTCTGCCGAGCGATCAGGATGTTCTTCTTGCGCTTCGCCTCCTCGATCCGGTCGTTGAGCTGGCGCAGCGACAGCTTGAGGTTCTCGGTCTCGGCGCGATGTTTTACCCACGTCTCGTGCAGCTGCACGGCGCCCTGCGCGTGCTCGTTGTGGCGCAGCAGGGCTTGCTTCGCGAGGTCGTCCCGCCCTTCCTGCACCGCCAGCACGGCCCGGCGCTCCCAGTCTTCGGCGCTCTTCTTTTCCGTGTCTACCTGCGCCGAAAGGCGCTTCTCGTCCGCGATGGCCGCGGCCACCTGCTGTTTCGCCTTGGCCAGCTGACTCCGCATGTCGACGATCAGCTGGTTCAGCATCTTTTCCGGATTCTCGGCACGGTTGATCAGGTCGTTGATGTTCGACCGGAACAGCGTCGAGAGACGGTCAAAGATTCCCATGAGAGCCCTCGGTGTGGTGGCTCGGCATCACTGACCCGCGCCCAACTTACGCTCCCGCCGATCGGCGAGCATGCGCTCCGCGAAATCTATGCGCTCGGCGAGCTCGGAGACCTGCCCCTGGAGGTGCGATGGGCACGACCTCGTTGAACACGAGATTCGGGTCCAACCCCGGGGGCAGCGGCGGCAGGGGGGTCTGCATCACGTGGACCCCGTACGCCTTTCGCCCGGGCCCAGTTTCCCCACCTCTCCGTCCCGCCCCTTGGCCAGCAATCGCTCCGCAAAATCTACTCGCTCCGCGAGTTCCGCCACCTCCCGCCGCAGCTCTTCCACAGCCGCGAGCGTATCCTCCCGCCCCGCGCCCCCCACGGCGGCCGCCTCGCTCTGCGCTTTCAGCTTCAGGGTGTACGCCTTGGTCGCCGACAGGGCGATCATCCAGGCGAAAAACCCTCCCACCGCAATGATCGGAATCAGGACTCCCAGTTCGCCGGCGCCCATCAGTGCCTCCCGTCGCCGTTCATTGGCCCGGTCCGATCCGCTGGCCTTCCCGGTTCTTCGCGAGCAGCCGCTCGGCGAAGTCCATGCGCTCGGCGAGCTCCGCCACCTCGCGCCGCACGGCCTCGAGCTCCTGGTCGAGCGCCTCCTTGTGCTCCGCGAGCTCGGCACGCACATCGTCGCCACCGGCCGACGCGCTCTTGCCGCGGATCCGCTCGGCCACCGCGCGGCCGATCGGCGAGAACGCCATCGCGATGCACGCGCCGCCCCCGAAAATGAGGATCATCGCCAGGATGTCTTCCATACCGTCAGTGCGGCCGCGCGAGCCGAGGGGCGTCGCGGTCCTTCGCGAGCAGGCGCTCCGCGAAGTCGAGCCGCTCTTCGGCTTCCGCCAGCCGGCGCTTGAGCTCGTCGACCTCGGCGAGCAGCCGCTCCGCCTCGCCCCCGAGCACGACGCCATGCTTGGCGGCCTTCATGGCCATCCATTGCTCGTCCGTCCTCGACCATCCGCGGATCCACTCGGCCAGCGCCTTCCCGACGGGCCCCGACAGCACGAGTGTCGCCCCGATGACCAGCGCCAAGCCGACGACCCCAACCGCGGGTGCGAACTCTCCCATGCGACGGTTCCTCCCTCTCGTGAACTTACCGAGCTAGTCGCCCACCGCCAGCACCTTGCGCAGGTATTGGCCGGTGAACGACGCTCTCACCCGCGCCACGTCCTCCGGCGATCCTGCGGCCAGCACGGCGCCGCCCGCGGCGCCCCCCTCCGGGCCGAGATCGATCACCCAGTCGGCGGTCTTCACGACGTCGAGGTTGTGCTCGATCACCACGACCGTGTTTCCCTTGTCCACCAACCGGTGCAACACCTCGAGCAGCAGGCGCACGTCCTCGAAGTGCAGGCCGGTAGTCGGCTCGTCCAGGATGTAGAGGGTACGGCCCGTGTCGCGCTTGGCCAGCTCGGTGGCGAGCTTGACCCGCTGCGCCTCGCCGCCGGACAGGGTGGTGGCCGACTGGCCGAGGTGGATGTAGCCCAACCCTACGTCGTTCAAGAGCTCCAGTTTCGCGCGGATGCGGGGCTGATTCTCGAAGAAATCGAGTGCCTCGGCCACCGACATGTCGAGCACGTCGGCGATCGACTTTCCTTTATAGCGCACCTCGAGCGTCTCCCGGTTGTAGCGCCGGCCCTTGCACACCTCACAGGGGACGTACACGTCCGGGAGAAAGTGCATCTCGACCTTCACCAGGCCGTCCCCCTGGCACGCCTCGCACCGCCCGCCCTTCACGTTGAAGGAAAACCGGCCGGGCCCGTAACCCCGGATCTTGGATTCGGGCAGGTAGGTGAAGAGCTCACGGATCGGCGTGAACAGCCCCGTGTAAGTCGCCGGATTTGACCGCGGGGTGCGCCCGATCGGGCTCTGATCGATGTCGATGACCTTGTCGATCTGGTCGAGCCCTTCCAGTCGATCGTGCGCGCCGGGCGTCACCTTGGCGCGGTAGAAGTGCCGGGCGAGCGCCCGGTACAGGATGTCGGTGACGAGGGTCGACTTCCCCGATCCCGACACGCCCGTGACCGCGACGAACAGGCCCAGGGGAAACTCCACGGTGAGGTCGCGGAGGTTGTGCTGACGGGCGCCGATGACCGCGAGCTTGCGCTCCGGGTCGGGAGTCCGTCGCCGCGGTGGGACCGGGATTCGCAGCTCACCGCGCATGTAACGCCCGGTGAGGGAGTCCGGGTGGTCGAGCACGGCTTTGACGGGACCCTCGACCACGACCTCGCCACCGTGCCGGCCGGCGCGGGGGCCCAGGTCCACCACGTGGTCCGCCGAGCGGATCGTCTCCTCGTCGTGCTCCACGACGAGCACGGTATTCCCGAGGTCGCGGAGCTCCTTCAGGGTCGCGAGCAGCCGCGCGTTGTCGCGCTGGTGCAGCCCGATCGACGGCTCGTCGAGGATGTAGAGCACGCCGACGAGCCGGCTCCCGATTTGGGTGGCCAGCCGAATGCGCTGGGCCTCCCCGCCCGAGAGGGAATCCGCGGAGCGGCCGAGGGTGAGGTATTCGAGGCCGACGTTGCGCAGGAAGCGGAGGCGATCGTTCACTTCCTTGAGGATCGGCCGGGCGATCTCCGGGTCGAGTCCCGCCCCCGTGCGTCCGTTCCCGCGCAGCGGGATGCTCTCGAAGAACGCCAGCGCGTCCGTCACCGGGAGGTCCACCACGTCGCCGATGCTCTTGCCGTGGAGCAGCACCGACAGGCTCTCGGGGCGGAGCCGCTTGCCGCCGCACGTGGGGCACGCCTGCTCGATCATGTACTCCTCGAGCTGCTCCCGCACGCTGTCGGAGGCGGTCTCCCGGTAGCGCCGCTCGACGTGCTTCAGGACCCCATCCCAGCCCGACTCGTACTCGCCGTGCCAGCGCTCGCTGTCGTACTGATACGTGAGCGTCTTTCCGGGCGCCCCGGACAGGACGACCTTTTTCACGACGGCGGGCAGCGCCTGCCATGGCGTGTTCAGGTCGAACTTGAACGCGCGGGCCAGGCTCGGCAGGATCACCTTGCGCACGTAGCCGCTGGGCTCGCCCCACGGCAGGATGACCCCTTCGAGAATCGAAAGGCTCGGGTCGCCGAGGACCAGGTCGGGGCTCACCTCGCGCCGGGTCCCGAGTCCCGAGCAGTCGGGGCACGCACCGAACGGCGAATTGAAGGAGAACTGGCGCGGCTCGAGCTCGGGGAGCGACAGGCCGCACACGGGGCAGGCGTAACGCTCGGAAAACAGCGTGGATTTGGCGCCGCGCACCACCTCCACGGTCCCGTCCGCCGCCTTCAGCGCCGTCTCGATCGAGTCGGCGAGCCGCGGGCGGTCCGCCCGGCGGACCACCAGCCGGTCCACCACGACCGCGATGTCGTGGTTCTGGCGGCGGTTGAGCTTCGGGACCTGCGCGAGGTCGTAGGTCTCGCCGTCCACCCGGACCCGCACGAACCCCTGTTTCTTGGCAGCCTCGAACACGTCGCGGAATTCACCCTTGCGGCCGCGCACCAGCGGGGCGAGGACCTCCAGCTTCGTTCCCTCCGGCCAGGCCAGCACCAAGTCGGTGATCTGCGAGGCGCTCTGGCGCTCGATCGGCGAGCCGTCGTTGGGACAGTGTGGTGTGCCGAGCCGCGCCCACAGGAGGCGCAGGTAGTCGTAGACCTCGGTGATCGTCCCGACCGTGGAGCGCGGGTTGTGACCGGCCGTCTTCTGCTCGATCGAGATGGCCGGCGAGAGTCCCTCGATCGCGTCCACGTCCGGCTTCTCCATCAACCCGAGGAACTGGCGGGCGTAAGCGGAGAGCGATTCGACATAGCGCCGCTGCCCCTCGGCGTAAATCGTGTCGAACGCGAGAGACGACTTCCCCGATCCCGACAGCCCCGTGATCACGGTCAGGCTGTCGCGCGGGATCTCGACGGTGATGTCTTTGAGGTTGTGCTCGCGGGCGCCGCGAACGATGAGCGAATCGCTGGACATAGACTCGTAGGCTAGAAGGCTGACGGGTTCCCGGTCAACTCTCCGGGGCCGGGGCGGTGGAGGACGGTAGAAGTCGGTAAGGGGCGGTAGGCGTCCCCGAGCGCAAGAGCGCGCACCTCTACCGCCCTCTACCGTCCATTGCCGCACTCTACCGTCCGTTCTCTTGCCTAACCCCGCTCGGTTCCCTAGGTTAGCCTCCCCCCATGGCCCAGACCGCGCTGGTGGTGCTGACCACGCTCGCGAACGACGCCGACGCGCGGGCGCTCGTCACAGCCCTCGTCGCAGCCCGCCTGGTAGCTTGTGGGACGCTCCTCCCGGGCGCCCGCTCGATCTACCGCTGGGAGGGACAGGTGACGGAGGAGGCCGAAGTGGTGGTCCTGCTGAAGACGGATGCGTCGAGGTGGGAGGCGCTGTGCGCCGCCGTGCGGGAGCGGCATCCATACCAGGTGCCGGAGCTCTTGGCGTTGCCGGTCGAGCGGGGGCTCGAGCCATACCTCGCGTGGCTCACGAGCGAGGTGATCGGGTGATCCGCAAGCGCGAGCCGCGGTGGCAGTCGGCGGCCGAGCGGGCCCGGGTGGCGGCCGAGCTGATCGAGGAAGCGGAATCGCTTACCGAGACCAGCAGCATCGCATCTCCGGCGGAGGTAGCCCGCGCCGGCCTCCCGCCCCCGATCACCGCGCAGCTCCCAGCGCCCGCGCCGGCGCCGGCCGAGGCGCCCCCGCCCGACGGATCCGTGGCCGAGCCGACGCTCGACGACGCCCTCGCGGCGGACCCGGACAACGTGCCGCTCTTGGTCGAGCGGGCCGGGCTGCTGGCGGGTGCGGCGCACTACCGCGCGGCGCAGCAGGATTACGAGCGGGCGCTGGGGGTGGACCCGATCCATGGCGAGGCGCTCACCGGCCTCGGCGTGCTGCTCTCGCGCCGCGGGTTGTGGAGCGACGCGGTGTCCCACCTGCGGCGCGCGTCGGAGGTCGACCCCGGCCGGGCGGCCGCCTGGTTCTATCTCGGCGAAGCGCTCAACCACGTGGACGAGCTCGAAGGTGCGTTGGCCGCGTACGAGCGCGCCGTCGAGCTCGAGCCCCGCAACACGCGGGCGCTCTACGGCCTGGGGATTGTGCTCGACCGGCTCAATCGCCCGGACGAAGCCACCCGTATGTACCGCCGCTCGCGGGAGGCCTCCGGCAGGTGATCCGCGTAGTCGTGGACGACATCGCGTTCCTCGCAGCGGCAGCGGTCGTGCGCCCGGCCACCACCCGTCTCGATCCGACCACATCGGCCCTCCGCCGGCTGGAGACGGTGGGCGGCGCGCAGTTCACGCGCGGGCTCCAGGTGCAGAAGGAGCTCGCCGTGGGAGCCGCGGTTGTGACCGCGGGTGGAGGCGACCTGCCGGCGGAGTTCGTCATCCACGCGATCATCCAGAGCGCCACCGAGCCGGTGACGCGCGACGGTGTGGCGCGCGCGTGGCGCGCGACCCTGCACCAGGCGCAGGAGTGGGAGTTCACCAGCCTCACGGTGCCCCCGATCGGGACGGGGGCGGGGAACCTCTCAGTCGAAGACGCCGCCGACATCATGGTGCCCATCCTCAAGAGTCATCTCGGGAACGCCGCTTTTCCCGCGAGCGTATCCATCGTTGTGGAGACGCCCGAGGAGCGCGACGCGTTCGAGGCCGTCCTGCGGCGCAGCGGGGCCGCCGAGTCGTGACCCGCCGCACGTGGGCCGTCGCGATCCTCGGCGCGTGGGCCGCTTCGATTGGGTGGCTCGTGAAGCGGGAGCTCTTCCGCCCCACCGGAACGCGGCTGGCGGAAGCGGCCCTGAGCGTACCGCCGGGCGCCGTCTACTATCGCCTGGACGTTGCGGGCCAGCAGGTGGGGTTCGCATCGTCCACGATCGACACCCAGCCGACGACCATCGGCGTCGTGGACCTCCTCGTGCTCCGAGTCCCGGTGCTGGGCGTGCTGCACCGCACCGCGGCCATGAGCCGCGCGACCCTGTCCCGAACCCTGCGACTGGAGCGGGTGGACTCGCGGTTCGACGGCGACCTGGGGCGGTTTACCGCGCACAACGCCGTCAACGGCGATACCGCCCTGGTGACGACGCTGCTCACGGGCACGGACTCCCAGACCGCGCACATCCGCCGCACAGGCCCGATCGTGCTTCCGAGCCTGCTGCCGCTGCGGCTCGCGTTCGGCGGCCAGCTCGCCCGCGGGAAGACGTACACGACCAGCGTGTTCGATCCGGTGCTCCTCGCCGAACGACCGGTGACGGTCACGGTGGGGGCGGAGTCCACGTTTGTCGTCGCCGACAGCGCGGCGTACGACTCCACCGCGCTGGCGTGGATACCGGCGCGCTTCGACACCGTCCGGGCATTCCGCGTCGAGCAGCGCGAGGGAGATGGGGGGATGAGGACGCGAGCGTGGATAGACGCGCAGGGCCACATCGTACGCGCCGAGAACGCGGTCGGCTTCGTCATGGAGCGGACTGCGTTCGAGCTCGCCTACACCAACTTCCGGAACCGGGATACCACGGGTCTGATCCGCGCGAGCGCCTCGCCGCGTCCGGGCGCGATCGTGGCGACCACCGCGCTCGGCGCGCGCGCGACGCTGCGCGGGGACACGCTGTCGCTGCTCCGCGTCCGGCTGACGGGGGCGGCTCCGGGTGCGCTCGATCTCGCGGGCGGGCGCCAGCAACAGCGGGGTGACACCCTCACGATCCGCCGCGAGACGGCCGTGACGCTCGCCGGCCGCTACCGCCTGCCCGCCCGCGACTCGAGCCTCGTCCGCTGGCTTACCCCCGCCCCGCTGATCCAGAGCGACGACCCCCGCATCCAGGCGCAGGCGCGGCTCATCATCGGACGGGATCAAGATCCGGCACGCGCCGCCCGGCGCCTCGCCGCGTGGGTCCGTACCCACGTGGAGCGGCGGGCGACCGGGGCCGTGCCCAGCGCCGTGCGGGTGCTGGAGACGCGAGTCGGGGACTGCAACGAGCACGCGGTGCTGTTCGTCGCCCTGGCGCGGGCAGCCGGACTGCCGGCGCGCACCGTCGCGGGACTCCTGCCCGTGGACCGGCGCTTCTACTATCACGCGTGGGCCGAGGTGTACCTCGGCGACTGGGTGGCCGTGGACCCGATGCTGGACGAGTTCCCCGCCGGCGCCGCGCACGTGCGGCTCAGCATCGGCGGTCTTGCCCGGCAGGCGGAGCTCGTTCGCCTGATCGGGCGCATCAAGCTCGAGGTGCTATGATCCGACTGGAGAACCTGACCAAGCACTACGGCAGCTTCGTGGCCGTCGACGATCTCTCGCTCGACATCCCGCAGGGCGTGCTCTACGGATGTCTCGGCCCCAACGGCGCGGGGAAGACGACGACGCTGCGGATGATCGCCGGCATCCTGCGCCCCACCAACGGCCGGGTGCTCCTGGGCGGCGACGACGTGCATGCGAACCCGATCCCGGCCAAGATGCGCCTCGGCTTCATTCCCGACCGGCCGTTCGTATACGACAAGCTCACCGGGGTCGAGTTCCTGCGCTTCGTGGCGGCGTTGTATGGCCAGGAAGGCGACGCGGTCGAGCGGCGCGTCGCCGAGCTGCTCGACGTGTTCGAGCTGACCAGCTGGAAGGACGAGCTGGTGGAAGCCTACAGTCACGGTATGCGCCAGAAGCTGATCATCTCGAGCGCACTCATCCACCGGCCACAGTGCATCGTGGTGGACGAGCCGATGGTGGGCCTCGATCCCAAGGCGGCGCGGTTGCTCAAGGACATCTTCCGCCAGTTCGTGGGCCGTGGCGGAACGGTGCTCATGAGCACCCACACGCTGGAGGTGGCGGAGGCGATGTGCGACCGCGTCGCGATCATCCAGCACGGCAAGATCGTCGCGGAGGGAACCGTCGACGACCTGCGCCGGCAGCACCGCGCCGGCGACGCGAGCCTCGAAGAGCTGTTCTTGAAGCTGACGGGAGGGGCGCAGATGCGCGACCTGGTCGAGGTGCTGGGCAGCGGGGACAACGGCGGGGGGCGCGCCGCGTGACGCAGCCCTCGCTCTGGCGCGTGCTCGAGCCCAAATGGCGTACCGCCTGGCAGCGGATCCGCGAGGAGCGCTCGCGAGGCGGCAGCGGCAAGCTGCTCCTGCTCACGATCGTCGGGCTGCTGTTCTGGCTTGGCGTGTACCGCCTGCTCTACAAGATCCTGACGTATTTCCGGGGCGTGGAGGATCTGGGGCCGCTGCTTGCGGGCAAGCTGCTGGGCGTCGCGCTGCTCTCGTTCATCACGATTCTCGTGCTCTCGAACGTGGTCACGGCGTTGTCGAGCTTCTTCCTGGCCAAGGACCTCGATCTGCTGGTGTCGGCGCCGGTGGACTGGTTGCGCATCTACCTCGCGAAGCTCGGCGAAACGCTGCTGCACTCGTCATGGATGGTCGCCCTCATGGCGGTCCCCATTTTCACCGCGTACGGCGTGATCTACCGGGGGGGCCTGCTGTTCATCCCCTACGCTGTGCTCACCGTCTTTCCGCTGTTGGTGCTCCCGGCCGTGGCAGGCTCGGCCCTCACGCTCGTCCTGGTGAACATCTTCCCGGCGCGCCGCACGCGTGACCTGCTCTCGATCGTCGCACTAGGCGCGGCGGGCGGCCTGATCCTGTTGTTCCGGCTGGTCCGGCCGGAGCGGCTGGCATCGCCCGAGGGGTTCCGCAACCTGCTCGACTACATCGCGGTGCTCCGCACTCCGACGTCGCCGTTCCTGCCGAGCGAATGGGTGACGCAGGCCATCATGAGCTTCCTGCGCGGTCAGCCCGACCTGCTGCCCCTCGCGCTCCTGTGGACCACGGCGGCGGCCTTTGTCGCGCTCGGCGCGATGCTCCACCGCAGCCTGTTCGCGCCGGGCTTCACGAAAGCGCAGGAGGGGGCTGAACGGTTCGTGCGGGGCGAGCTGTGGCGCCGCACGGTCGGCACGCTGCTCCGGTTCCTCCCGGTGGCCAAGCGCGAGTTCGTGATCAAGGACATCAAGCTGTTCTTCCGTGATACGACGCAGTGGAGCCAGCTCATCCTGCTGGCGGTGCTCGTGCTGGTGTACCTGTTCAATATCAAGACGCTGCCGCTGCACCGCGGCGAGGCGGTGGGCTTCTTCTATATCACGCTCGTGTCGTTCTTGAACCTCGGCCTCGCGGGGTTCGTGCTCGCCGCCATCGCCGCGCGCTTCATCTTCCCGGCGGTGTCGCTCGAGGGCCGGCACATGTGGCTATTGCGCTCCAGCCCGCTCGACCTCCGCGCCCTGCTGTGGTCCAAATACTGGGTGGGGACCATCCCGCTGCTGGTGCTGGCGTTGCTGCTCACCGGCTTGACCAACGTGCTGCTTCAGGTGCGACCGTTCATGATGGTGATGGAGGTCGTGACGATCTGCGGGCTCACGTTCGCGATCGCCGCACTGGCGCTCGGCTTCGGCGCGCTGTACCCGCAGTTCGAGACCGAGAACGCGGCCCAGATCCCCACGTCGTTCGGGGGACTGGTCTTCATGATGGCGACGATCGCGCTGCTCGGGGCCGTGATCTTCGTGTTGTGGCAGGCGGTGTACCAGTACGTCCGATCCGTCTTCCTGGGGCAGCCCGTGGTGGTAGACGCCTGGATGATCGGGTGGTTCGCCGTGGCCGCCGCGCTGTGCGCGGCGGCTACGGCGCTCCCGCTGTGGATCGGACTGCGGCGGATCGAGCGCTTCGAGTTCTAGCTAGATGGGGAAGTTGAGCCCCGCCAGAACGTTGAACGATGTGTTGTCGGCAAACACGAACTTCGCTTCGAGGAACGGCTTGAACGGCCGCGCCCGCCGGCCCTCCCACCCCGCGAACAGGTTGGCGCCCGCGTCGCTCGCGCCACTCGCGTGCAGGTACGCGAACCCCGCGCCGATATAGAACAGTCCGTATACCGTCGGGGGATGATACTTCAGGTCGGCGTTCAACCGGAACGGCGAGCCGGTTTGGCCCGGATAAAACTCCGCCGACGGCACGAGCCCCCAGCGACGCCCCACCGGCAGGTTGAGCTGGCCGCCAATGAACACGTGCTTGAAGTCGAAGTCATAGCCGATCCGTGGGCCCACCGCGGGCCGGTCGACCATCACGGCGCGCCCACCCCGCACGCGCCGCTGCCCCTGTGCCATCGTCGCCATCACGACCAAGCCCGTGACGACGATCGCGACCCGTACTGTGAATCCGCTCACACCGGCGCTCCGGGGTTGTAGGTTGCACACTGATACGGAAGCGCGGCGCGAAAATCAAGAGCCGACTACTCGATCCGGTAGGGAATCCCCACTTCGTTCGTCCGGTAGTTGTCCGCCGTGCCGAGCAACAGGGTGGCCGAATCGAGCGCGTCCACTATGAAGCGATCGATGCCGCTGCGGCGCGCGATCCAGCTGCGCTCGTAGGTGCCATCGCCGTTGTCCGTCATGGGTATGCGACGCCAGCTGGTCCCCAGCCGGTCGGCATGGCGCACATGCAGGAACACGAAGCTCGCGGGCGTGAAGCCCGAGCCCGTCGTGTTCGTCACGGCCGCCACCACTTTCACCGTATCATCCAGATGGAATCGGGGGATGCGGTTGGCCACGTCGAACAACTCGCTGGGATCGGTGACCTCGATGAGCAGCGTGTCGTTGCGATAAATCTTGACGTCGCTGACCGTGACGGTCTGCCGGCTTGCATCCACGACGGTCCAGTTCTGCGGCGACAGCTGTACGGCCCGCCAGCCGCGGCTCTGCGAGCGATCGCGCACCAGCACGGCGCGTTGCGTCATGCGGTCGGCCAGCGGCTTGGCGGTCGGGTTGAAGAGGCCGTCGGCCGTCGTATCCACCAGCAGCAAGCCCTGGAACGTGACGTCGTGCTCCACACGAGCGGTGTCGCCCTGAATCGTGACGTCGCGATGATAAACGGGACGCGGGCCGCCGGGCACGACGCGCAGACGACCCCAGAACGTCGGGGCCGGATCGCCGGCGGTGGCCGTCAGGTCGGCCACCAGGCCGGTGGCCGTGAGCGTCGCCGTCGCGGCGGCGCCGGGGACGCCGAACTCAGTGTCGACCATGGCGCCGAGCTGGTCCGCCTCGGCAGCGAGCACTTCGGCCTGCTCGGACGCGGGCGCTGTGCCCTCGCCGCAGGCGGCGGCCGCGAGCCCGATCAGGGCGGCGGCCACGGTGAGATGGACGGTCTGCCGCATGGATGCGCGTCTCCTCTCGAAGTCTGGAACGTCGATCCGCACTCCGAGCGGTACAGACGCGGGGCCAGGGGTGATGTTAAGCGGCGACGCGCGCCCCGCACGAATGGCAGTAGTGGGCGTCGTGCTCGAGCGCGCTGCCGCACCGCGCGCAGTAGCCGGGCGCGGTCGCGAGGCGGCGGCCGCATTCCGAGCAGAAAGCGGCATCGGATTCGGGGCGGGGACCGTGGGTGGGGCACACGGGAGACGGGACACGGGAAACGGGAAACGGCGGTGCGCCCGGCGGTTCGACCCGGAGAGCGGCCAGTGCTTCCGTCGTGTACTTGGATTTCAGGTTATCGTAATCCGCGTCCGAGAGCTTCCCCGTCGCGCGATCGAACTCGATCTCTTTCAGGGCGCGGAGCGCGACCGCCCGGGGCGAGAAATCATCATCGGGATCGTCTCCTTCGTCCACGCTTCCCGCATCCCGCTCCTCGCCTCCCGACGAACCCGGGCGTAGGATCGGCTGCAGGACGAAATACACCGCTCCCGCGGCGAGCAGGATCCCCCCGATCAGCTCGAGCATGGTGGTTAGACCGACAGTCGATCGAGCTCGCCGCGCAGGCGCTCGAGCTCTTCGGGCGTGCCGGCTGCGGCGAGGGGCCGGGCGGGGACCGCGTCCACCGCCGCCGTCCGCACCCGGCGACGCAGCACCAGGGTCAGAGCCACACCCGCCGCGACGATCAGCAAAGAGGGAACGAAGTAGCCCGCCAGGTTGAACCCGCGTTTGGGCGGCGCCATGAGGATCGCGACGCCATGCTCTCGCACGAACTGGTCGATGATCTGCTGCCCGGTCATCCCCTGCTTCGCGAGCCCGACCACGTGCTGGTGCATCGCCGGGCTGACCGTGCAGGTGAAGTCCGTGGTCCGGCAGGTGTACACGTCGAGATTGCAGCCGCACGTGCAGTGGAGCTGTTTCTCGATCGCCTGGATAACGCCGTCGTTGTCGGCGGCGGTGACGGGCTCGAGAGGCCTCCCCGCGCGTGCCGGGTCCCAGAGCCGCCCGGAAGGTCCTGTGCCGGGGAGGGAATCCGGCGCTTGAAGCGTTGAACGACGCCACGACGCCACGACGCCGAGGAAAGAACCGGCGCCGAGCGTCAGGAACTCGCGACGGCTCACCATCACTTCTCCTCCGTCGTTACCAGGCGCACCGAGTATCCCGCTTCCGCCCGCTTCACGGCCGGCCCGCCTCCGCCCGGCCACATGACGATCAGCCCGCCGAGTGCGATGATCATCCCGCCGTACCACACCCACCACACGAGCGGGTTGATGGTGAACCGGAACACCGCCTGCTCGGTGCCGTTCACCACGCCGCCGAGGACGATGTAGAGATCTTCGCGGAGATCGCTCCGGATGCCGACCTCGGTGGACGGCTGGAACGTCGGCCGGCCGAGCGCATCAACGTGCTGGCGTTTCTCCGTGGTGAGCACGCCGAGCCGCTTGCCGTCGCGGCTCAC
>DATHKX010000128.1:0-9584 GCA_035488835.1 Gemmatimonadales bacterium | reverse complement strand
CCTCACCCCCTGTCCCCCTCTCCGCGCTGCGGAGAGGGGGGACGGCCGACAGGTTCCGCGGCCTGCTCAAGATCCAGGACGGGTGCGACGAGCATTGCACCTTCTGTGCGACGACGATCGCGCGCGGGGCGAACCGGTCGCGGGGGATTCCTGAGCTGGTGGCCGAGGCGACGGCCCTCGCCGAGCATCATGCGGAGATCGTGCTGACGGGGATCCACATCGGGACGTACGGGCAGGATCGGGAAACGGGAAACGCGAAACGGGAAACGGCGTCGTTGGGCGAGCTCCTCGATGCCCTCATCTCCGCCGTTCCCGGCGTACGGTTCCGGCTCTCCTCGATTGAAGCCACCGAAGTTGACGACACGATCGCGCGCTTGCTGATCGAGGCCCCCGCGCACCTCGCGGCCCATCTCCACGCGCCGCTCCAGTCCGGCTCGGATCGGATTCTCAAGCGGATGGGCCGGCATTGGTACACGGCCAGGTCGTACCGCGCCCGGCTCGATTGGCTCGGGGAGCGGCTCCCCGTGTTCGGGCTCGGCGCGGACATCATCGCGGGGTTCCCCGGTGAGAGCGACGCCGATCACCGCCAGACGGTCATGCTGGTGGACGCGCTGCCGTTCACCTACCTGCACGTGTTCCCCTACAGCGAGCGCCCCGGCGCCGCGGCGGGGCGCTTGGCCGAGCGCGTGCCCCCGGGCGCGATCCGCGACCGCGCGCGCGAGCTGCGCGAGTGCGGCGAGGCGAAGGCCCGGGCCCACCGCGCGCAGCGGCAGGGGCAGCGCGCCGACGGCGTGGTGTGCGGCCGGGGCGAGGGGAAGGTGGAGGTGCTGACGGAGGACTACGTTTCGGTCTATCTTCCCACGGACGAATGGAACGGTCGCCCTCGCTTCGAGGTGACGGTTCGCTGACCATGCCGCGCATCTACATCGAGACCTACGGTTGCCAGATGAACGTCTCCGACTCCGAGCTGATGCTCGGCGTGCTGGGGCGCGAGGGTTACGTGCGCACCGACGACCCCGCGCAGGCCGACGTCGTGCTGGTGAACACGTGCGCTGTCCGCGACCATGCGGAGCAAAAGGTGCTGTCGCGCATGGGTGAGTTGAAGCGCCTCAAGCGACCGGGCGGTGTGCTGGGGGTGGTGGGCTGCATGGCGCAGCGGCTCGGGCCCCGGTTGCTCGAGCGGGTGCCGCAGGTCGACCTGGTGGTCGGCCCCGACGGCTACCGCGCGCTCCCCGAGCTGATCATGCGGGCGCGGGCCGGGGAGCGGACCACCGAAGTCGTGTTCAAGCGGTGGGAGCACTACGAGGATGTCCCGCCGGTGCGGGGGGACACGGTGTCGGCGTTCGTGACCGTGCAGCGGGGCTGCGATTATCGGTGCACCTTCTGCATCGTTCCGATGACGCGGGGGCCGGAGCGGAGCCGCAAGTTGGCGGACGTGGTGCGCGAGGTGACGGACCTCGCGCGCGGCGGCACCACCGAGGTGACGCTCCTTGGCCAGACGGTCAACAGCTACAACGACGGTGCGCACGACTTCGCCGACCTGCTGCGCGCGGTGGGCGCGGTCGCCGGCGTGCGCCGGCTGCGGTTCACGTCCCCCTATCCCACGGATTTCACGGACGACGTGGTCGCCGCCATGGCGGAGACGCCCGCGGTGTGCGAGCACGTGCACCTCCCGGTGCAGAGCGGCTCGTCGCGCGTCCTCAAGCGGATGCTGCGGCGCTACGATCGGGACCGTTATCTCGAGGTGGTCGCCGCGCTGCGCGGCGCCGTCCCCGGCATCACTCTCACGACCGACATCATCGTCGGATTCCCGGGCGAGACCGAAGACGATTTCCAGGAGACGCTGTCGCTGGTCGAGCGGGTGGGGTTCGACGACGCGTACACCTTCAAGTACTCGCCGCGCGAGGGGACGCCCGCGACCCGGCTCAAGGATGCCGTGCCCGACGCGGTGGCGGGAGAGCGCCTGGAGCGCCTGGTGGCCGTCGTGCGAGGCATCGCGCGCCGCCGGAACGTCGCGCTGGTCGGCAGCACGCACCAAGTGCTGGTCGAGGGGCGCGCCAAACGGGGTGAGCTGCTGCAGGGCCGCACCCGCACCAACAAGGTGGCGCTCCTCGCGGGTCCCGACGCCTGGATCGGCGGTTACCGCGACGTGCGCTTCACCGGCACCACCGGCTCCACCTTCACGGCCGTACCGGTCGCACGGGGGCAGGAGCTCGCCGTCGTGGGGTGACGAACGTGGCGTTCGAGGTGGTGCAGCGGGAGTATGCGAAACTGCGTCCCCAGCTGCCCCGGTTCTGCGGCTGCGAGACGTGCCGCGGCGACGTGGTCGTGTTCGCGCTCAATCGCCTGGCGCCGAGCTACGTGTCAACGCCCCAGGGCGAAGTGTTGGTCGAGCTGCGACTCGACAGCGACCAGGAGAAGGCCAAGCTGGACGTGGCGCTGCTCGAGGGGTTCCGCAAGGTGGGGCTCGCGCCGCGCTGCGGGGCGAGGCCGGTGCAGCTGATGTGATCCGCTAGGCGGCCCGCGATGCGGCCGCCGATTCTGTTCCTCACCGTAGCGTTCGGGGTCGGCCTGTGGGCGGGGCTCGACCCCTTCGTGTCTCCGGGTAGGGCGTTGCCGGGTGGGGCGTTGTGGGTCGTGGCGTTGCCGGTTGTCGCACTGGCGGCGTGGCTCGCGCGATGTGCGCCGCTCGGTGCGGCGGTCGGCATCATGGGCGTGGCGGGAATGCTGTGGGGCGCGGCGGCGGTGCGCGAGAAAGAAGCGACGTGTAACGGCCGGTGGACGGCCGGTGTAACGGCCAGGGAAAGTGCCGGGGAAGGGCACACCCGCGCCGCAATCGTGCGGCTCGTGGATCCCGCGCCGGCGAGTGGCGGGATCGTGGATGCGGAGGTGGTGGGCGGAACGTGCGGCGGCTCGGTGCGCCTGCGCTGGCCCCAGGGCCGTGTCGCCCGGGGCGGGACGATGTGGGTGGTGGCAGGGAGGTGGAGCAGTGAAGCGGGTCGTGGCCTCTTGGTGGTGCGACGGGTGCGTGCGCTCGATCCTGTGCCGCGGGGGCGGGGAGCGCTGCGCGATGCGCTCGCCGCGAAGAGCGTCGAGCTGTTTGGCGCGCGTGCGCCGATCGTGAACGCGCTGGTGTTCGCTCCCAACGCGCGACTCGATTCCGACATCCGCGAACGCTACGTGCGCTCGGGCCTGGCGCACCTGCTTTCCATCTCCGGGCTGCACGTCGGGTTTATCGCCGCCTGGCTCACACTCATCCTCGGCAAGCTGCATCTCACGGCGCGCGCCCGCTTCGGCGCCACGGCTGTGATCCTGCTCGGCTATCTCTGGCTGCTCGGCTTCCCGGCGCCCGCCGTGCGCTCGGGAGCGATGCTGGTGCTGGCGGATGTGGCGCGCCTGCGCCAGCGCGCGGTGGCGCCGCGCGGCGTGGTGGCACTCGCCGCCCTGGGCGTGCTGCTGCAGGACGCCTGGGCACTCCAGTCCGTGGGCGCGTGGCTGTCGGTTGCGGGGGTGGGGGCGGTGGTCTGGGCGGGCCGCGCGTTCGGCCGCGCGCCGCGCCTCGCGCGGCTGGCCGCGCCCGCGCTCGCCGCCACGCTCGTCACCGCGCCAGTCAGCGCGTTCGCGTTCGGCACCGTGGCGCCCATCGGCGTGCTCGCGAACCTCATCGCGATCCCGCTCGCCGGTGTCGCGGTGCCGGGTCTCGTCATGGCGCTGGCCCTGTCGTGGCTCGCGTCGGGGCTCGCGCACCTGATCGCCGCCGGCGCGGGCCTGGGCCTCGCGCTGCTCGATCTGGTCGCGCAGGGCGCCGCCCTCGTGCCGGGCGGCCACGTGGTGATGGTCGCGGGGTGGACCGCGGCGCTGGTGTGGGCCACGGTGGCGGGCGCCGCGTGGTGGCTGTGGAACTCCCCGCGCCGCCCGTGGTTGATGGCGGCTCGCCTGGCCTTTTGTGCCACGGTTTTCGTCGCGACGTCGTTTCGGGACGTCGTCTCTCTCGACTCTTGTCGCTGTTTAACGGTACATTTTCTCGATGTAGGGCAAGGGGATGCAGCGGCCCTCCGGACGCCCAACGGTCGCTGGATCGTGATCGATGGCGGTCCCCGCACCCCGGAGCGCGATGCGGGCCGACGCGTGGTAGTCCCCTTCTTGCGGGGCCAGGGTGTGGGGCGGGTCGCCGTGGTGGTGGCGACCCATGGCGATGCCGATCATCTGGGCGGGCTGCCGGCCGTGGTCGATGCGTTCGACCCGGAGCTGGTGCTCGAGCCGGGGGAGCCGCTGGGCAGGCCGCTGTATCTCGAGTTTCTCGCCGGGGTCGAGGCATCGGGCGCGCGGTGGCATGCGGCGCGCGCCGGGGACCGGATCGAGGTGGACGGTGTGGTGCTCGAGGTGCTGAGCCCCGACTCGCTGTGGATGCGGCTGCCGCTCGATGTGAACGATCACGGCGTGGTGCTGCGGGTGAGGTACGGCGCCATGCGGCTCCTGTTCCAGGCCGACGCGGGGCTGCCGGTCGAAGGCCGGCTGGCGGGGACGGTGGGTCCCGTGGACTTGTTGAAGGTCGGCCATCACGGCTCGCGCACGGCCACGTCGGACGAGTGGCTCGACGAGCTGGCGCCGCGCGGGGCGGTGATCAGCGTGGGCCGGAACAATCATTACGGCCATCCGGCGCCCGAGGTGCTCGAGCGGCTGGCGCGACACGGCGTCACGGTGTTCAGGACCGATCGGAGCGGCACCATCACTTTCTCCACGGATGGGCAGGGTGAACGGGTCCGAAGTCATCACGATTGAGCGGTTCATCATGGAGCAGGAGCGGCTCTACCCGGAGGCCACGGGGGAGCTGTCGAACCTGTTGTACGACCTGTGTCTCGCCGCCAAGATCATCTCGCGCCACGTGCGCCGCGCCGGGCTGTCGGACATCCTGGGCGCCGCCGGCGCGGTCAACGTCTCGGGCGATCTGCAGCAGAAGCTCGACCTGTTCGCGAACGAAACGGTGCGCAACAGTGTGCAGCACACCGGGCGCGTGTGCGTGACCGCATCGGAGGAAGATCCGGAGCCGGTGCCCGTGCCGCCGGGTAAGGCCGCCGGCAAGTACGTGGTGCTGTACGACCCGCTCGACGGGTCCATGAACATCGATGTCAACGTGTCGATCGGCACCATCTTCTCCATCCACAAGCGGGTCACCAAGAAAAACGGCACGGCGGGGCTGGTGGACTGTCTCCAGGTGGGGAAGAAGCAGATCGCCGCGGGGTACATCCTGTACGGGTCGAGCACGATGCTGGTCTACACCACGGGCAAGGGGGTGCACGGCTTCACGCTCGATCCCACGATCGGCGAATTTCTCCTGTCGCACCCCGACATCCGGACGCCGCCGGTGGGCCGGTACTACAGCGTGAACGAGAGCAACTGGAACCGCTGGACCGCGCCGGTGCAACGCGTGGTGGCGGCCTTCAAGAACGGCGAGGGCAAGGTCCAGCCGAAAAACGCGCGCTACATCGGCTCCCTCGTGGCCGATTTCCATCGCAATCTCATCTCCGGCGGCATCTTCCTCTATCCGGCCGCGACGAACTATCCCCAGGGCAAGCTGCGCTTGCTGTACGAAGCGGCGCCGCTCGCGTTCGTAGTGGAGCAGGCGGGGGGCCGGGCCACCGACGGCTGCCGGCCGATTCTCGACATCGTGCCGCAGAGCCTGCATCAGCACACGCCGTTCGTGATCGGCAGCAAGGACGACGTCGCGTTCGCCGCGCGGATTCTCTCGGCCGAAGCCGCCGTGGGAGCCAAGTGAGCGACCGCAAGCCCGTGTACGGTCCCGAAGACTGGCACGGGGAGGTCGCGCGCGAGCTGGGCGCGCCGGGCGCGTTTCCCTATACCCGCGGCGTCCATCCCACCATGTATACCGGCAAGCTCTGGACGATGCGGCAGTATGCCGGGTTCGGGACGGCGGAGCAGACGAACGCGCGGTTCCGGCATCTGCTCGCCGCGGGGCAGACCGGCCTGTCGGTGGCGTTCGATCTACCGACCCAGATGGGCTACGACTCGGACCATGCCATGGCCGAGGGCGAGGTGGGACGCGCGGGGGTGGCGATCGACACGGTGGACGATCTGGCGCGCCTGTTCGAGGGCATTCCGCTCGACCGCGTGTCCACGTCCATGACCATCAACGCGACGGCCCCGGTGCTGCTCGCGATGTACGTGGTGGTGGGGGAGGAGCAGGGGGGGGTGCCGCGCGGCAAGCTCCAGGGCACCGTCCAGAACGACATCCTGAAGGAGTTCATCGCCCGCGGCACGTACATCTATCCTATCGAGCCGTCGCTCCGGCTGGCGACCGACGTGTGCCGCTTCGTCACGATCGAGGGGATGAGCTTCAATCCGATTTCGGTGTCGGGCTATCATATGCGGGAGGCGGGGGCGACGGCGGCGCAGGAGCTGGCCTTCACGTTCGCGAACGGCCTCGAGTATGTGCGGCGGGCGGTGGCGGGGGGGTTGGACGTCAATCAGTTCGCGCCGCGGCTGTCGTTTTTCTTCGCGGCGTTCACCGACCTGTTCGAAGAGGTCGCGAAGTTCCGCGCGGCGCGGCGGCTGTGGGCCCGTCTCATGAAGGAGAATTTTCAAGCGACCGACGCCGCATGCCGGCTGCGGTTCCACACACAGACAGGCGGCTCCACGCTCACGGCGCAGCAGCCGCAGAATAACGTGGTGCGGGTGGCGATCCAGGCATTGGCGGCGGTGTTGGGGGGAACTCAGTCCCTGCATACGAATGCCTACGACGAGGCGTTAGCGTTGCCGACGGAGCAGAGCGCCACGCTGGCGCTCCGGACGCAGCAGATTCTGGCGCACGAGACCGGGATTCCCGAAACCGTCGATCCGGCCGGTGGCAGCTGGTATGTGGAAGCGCTGACCGATCGGGTGGAGCGGGAGGCGCGGGGGTTGCTCGAGGAGGTCGAGCGAGCCGGTGGGGCGGCGCGGGCGGTCGAGCGGGGGCTGTTTCAGGAGGCGATCGCGCGCAGCGCGTATGCGCAGCAGCGGGCGATCGAGTCGGGGGAGAGCGTGGTGGTGGGGGTGAACGAGTACGCGGACGACCAGGACATCGCGTCCGTAGCGGCACCCGACTACCGGGCACTCGCCGCAGCGCAGCGCCAGCGCGTGGCGGAGATACGCGGGAAACGGGAAACGGGAAACGTGACGCGAGTGCTGGCCGCGCTCGAGGCTGCGGCGCGCGATTCCGCGGCGCCGCTGATGGAGCCGATGCTTGGCGCGGTGCGGGCACGCGCGACCGTAGGGGAGATCAGCGATGTGTTGCGGATGGTGTGGGGGGTGTACAAGGCGGGGTGAGCTTTGGCGCGGGCGGTTCTGCAGTTTTTCGACCTTGTCTAGGCTGGTCCTTCCACTAGGGTGAGGCGTGTCTGGGGATTCTCCTGTGACGGCGTCGGGTCCGCGCACGCTGCTCGGGCGGTTACGCGCGGCGGTGCGGGCGCGGCACTACAGCCCGCGCACCGAGGAGTCGTATGTCGGGTGGGCGAAGCGGTTCGTGGTGTTCCACGGCCGCCGCCATCCCGACGGTCTGGGCGAGGCCGAGGTCCGGGCGTTTCTCGATCATCTCGCCGAGGGCCACGGGGTGAGTGCATCCACCCAGAACCAAGCGGTGGCCGCGCTGTTGTTTCTGTACGAAGCCGTGCTGGGTCGGCGGCTGACTTTGTCGCCTCAGGGCATCGTGCACGCAAAGGAGCTGCAGCGTCTGCCCGTGGTGTTGAATCGGGATGAGGTGCGGATGGTGTTGGCCCAGTTACGGGGTGTGCCGCGCCTTGTGGTGCTCCTGCTGTACGGCTCCGGGCTGCGGTTGCTCGAGTGTTTGAGCCTGCGCGTCAAGGACATCGACTTTCAGCGGGCCGAGATCCGGGTACGGGCGGGGAAGGGGGGAGTGGACCGAGTCGTTCCCTTGCCAGTGAGGGTGCAGGGCCCCTTGGCGGAACATCTGGCGCGCTTGCGGGCGCGCCATGCCCGGGAGGGGCGCGGTGGCGGTCGGGTGGTGCTGCCGGGTGCGTTCGAGCGGAAGGCGCCGGGCGCAGCCGCGGAATGGGCGTGGCAGTGGGTGTTTCCGGCGACGCGGACGCACCGCGATCTCGTGTCTGGGGAGGCGCGGCGGCATCACCTGCACGAATCGGCCATCCAGCGGGCGGTGCGCGACGCCGTGCGGGCCGCCGGGATCGCCAAGCGAGCGACGTGCCACACGTTTCGGCACTCCTTTGCCACGCATCTGCTGGATGCGGGTTCGGACATCCGCACGGTGCAAGAGCTCCTCGGCCACCGGGACGTCCGCACGACGATGATCTACACGCACGTTCTGAATCGGGGCGGCCTGGGGGTGAGGAGCCCTGCAGACACCCTCTAGCGATATTGGGGTAGCTCGCTGCGCAGCGTTGCGCGTCTTAGGCTGCGAGCGGTCTTAGGCTGCGAGCCTCGCAATGTTTCCACAGTGGACCAGAGCCCGGGGGCTTGACGTTAACAGGCGCCTTCGCAGAGGTTACAGGAACCTCATTCGTTCGAGCGATGACGCCTTGGACTGCGGTGAGAACGAGCGAGCGACCCGATGACCAGCAGTCCAATATGAGTTAGGCGGCTCGCACCCACCCCACGACTCATCGTTACAACGTCTTCAATCGGTCTGCGTCTGTGTGGGTGCGGCGGCCCTTCGACGTGGGAGCCTCGCTAAGGTTCGCCGCGCCCCACCACTCCCAAAGTCCGCCCCGTCGCGGCGCGCCGTCCGCACCATTCGATGAACCGCGGGGCGGTGAGGACACGGGGCAGGGGCGCCTCCGCCGGCAGCCCCGCCCGCCCCCTCGAGGGGGGCGGCGCGCCGAGCGGGCGTCGGTGCAAAGCTCGCCGTCTAACAAGCGCTTGAAGCTGGCGGGCCTATCGTTCTTAGGGGAATCGGAGTGTTGTTCTCTGACGGGCACGAACTATCGTTCAACGACAGCGCGCCCTGCGGGCATGTCGCCCGCAGCTTAAGCGCGATCCGTTAGACAGCCCCTCGCTATCGTGATTCGCGCAGTTTGAGTCCGGCTCTCCCCATAGGCTACGCGGCCATCCGCACCGCGGCCGCGATCATCCTGAGTCGACGGGCGCACGCTCAGGGGGTGGGAGTTCCCTACCTCTTGGCGCAGGGGCTCTCCGACGCGTCCCTTGGCCTCGGCATTATCGCGTTCGGCGACCCCCGTCTCGCCGAGCACTTGGGCGGCGCACTTACGCTCCTGGTCACGTACGCAGCCGTGTGGGAGATGTACGTCGGCGCGATGCGCGTCGGGGAGCAACTAGAAGACACGCCGGGGGCGGATTTGTCTGCCGCTTCCATCGGTCGGCCGATCTTTGGCGTTTGGGAGGCACTCGCCGTCGTTCCCGCCATCGTTATGGCCAGCATCGGTGCCAACGCGCGCCCAGGCGGGGGTGCTTATCTCTTCGAGAGTGACGCTCTGGATGCGCTGATAGCGGCGGTAGTGGGCGTGGTGGTCCTCATCTGGGTGCGTCGTCGCCCTCCGAGCTCGCAAGGCTTGAGCCTGTTGGTGCGGGGGCTCGGAATTCTTCTCTTGCTCACGGCA
>DATHKX010000127.1:0-2613 GCA_035488835.1 Gemmatimonadales bacterium | reverse complement strand
GTAGCCGCTGGCGAGGGCCTCATGGTCTATCTCGCTTGGCTCGTCGTATTGCTCACTCCCTACTGGCTCGGGCCCATCGTCGTGTGGCTCATCCAGAAGGTCGGTGCGCGTCCGGTGTTCGAGCCGTTCACTGCGGGTCGGCACTCGGTGCCCGAGGACGTCAGCGCCGCGTTTCGGCAGACCTGCGACGCGCTCGCCACCGAGGGCTTTCAGCTCGTCGCCGATCTGTTCCAGACCGGTCAGATGAAGCACGTCAGCACTCGCGTCGCGCTGCTCGAGAATCCCGGGACGGCGGAGCTGGCGCTCGCGGTCGCGATGTTCACCGCGGCGCGTCCCGCCCGGCTCGTCGCGAGCTATGCCGAGCTGCCCACCAAGTTTCGTGACGGGCGGACGATCTCGGTCCACAACAGTCCGCTGCCGGGGTCGTTCACACCGCCGCCGTCCCGTATTGTCGTGCGGCTCCCGATCGTGCGGGATCCGGCGCGGTTGTGTCGCATCAAACGCGCGTACCTCGAGCTCCACTGCCGGGGCGGGGAGCGCGTCCCCTTCGAGCACCAGACCGATCCCGCCCGGTTCCTCGGGGCGGCGATGATGCGTGAGCTGACGGAGCAGGTCGAGGCGGGCGCGTGGCGCCGCGACGATCGCGCCGGCGTGTACCGGCCGACGTTCACAAGCGCGTGGGTGATGACCTGGCAAGCGCTGCCGCCGTTCAGCGTGCTGCGCCGGCGGCGCATCCGCCGGCGTGCGTCGGCAATCCTGCAGGAGTTGAACATGGCCGGTCCCGATCCCCGCCCCATTGCACAGCCCCGCACCCGGGTGTCGCTCCGGTGGGTGGCAGCGGTCGCCATCCTTGCCTTCCTTCTCACTCAGCTCGGGTCGCGTGTGCTCCGCACGTCGCGGACACCTGCTTCCGACATCGTCGTGCCGGCCGCATTCCCCGATGCGGTCGGCGCGCTCGAGCGGCTCGCGGGCGCGAAGGCCACGCCACTGGTCGGCATCGATTCGGTCGGCGACTCCCTCGTTACCGAGGGCTTCGCGGTGAGCGTTCCTCCGGCGCGCGCGGAGCGACTCGTGGCTGCGGCGCAGCCGCGCTTCCTCGAGAAGGGATTCTATCTGTTCCGCTCGGAGCAGCACTTCGGGATCGCGGGCCACCCCGACCGCGTCGCGCTGTTCCCGCGCAGCGACCGGTACGAGATTCTCCGACTCATGGGAACGAACGGCTGGAACTACGGCATCGGCCCCGACAGCATCGTGGCCTGGCTGCGGGCGCTCGAGCGTGACCACGCGTTCGTTCTCACCGGAATGGGGTTCGATTGGGTGGAGGGTCGCTTTCACTCCGCGATCGGCGACGCGGACGCGCTGGCCCGACGGTTTTATGCGTTCTGTCCCGACGTCGTGGATCAGGGAACGGAGACGGTGGATGCGCTCGCGCGGGATCTCGGAGAGTCGCAACGGCTCTACTGTTGGTGGGACTAGATGGAGCTCGTCGCGGTCCTCGGCGCGGTCTTCGTCCTCTTGGTCGTCGGATACCTCGGGGTGTCCGCCGTGCTCCGCCGCATCCCGGCGACGTCGCTCAGGCTGCCGACCGGCCCGATCCCCGACACGTGGTCCGGGATCGTGGAGCGCAACGTCCCGCTGTCTCGTGGGCTCAGCGCGGACGAGCGGGAGCGCTTGCTCCGGCTGGTGCAGATTTTCCTGACGGACAAACACTTCGAGGGATGTGGTGGGCTCACCATCACCGAAGAGATGAAAGTCACGATCGCGGCGGGAGCGTGCTTGTTGCTGCTCCATCTCGAGGGTCCGTGCTATCCGACGCTCCGCACGGTGCTCGTGTATCCCCACGGATTCGTTCCCAAGCTCGCCGGGTCTCCCGGGACGGGCCAGGTCGCGCCGCCCCCCGCCCGCCTGATGGGCGAATCGTGGGGCGACGGCGTGGTTGTGATCTCGTGGGACGACACGGTCCGTGGGGCGCGCAATCCCGCCGACGGAGAAAACGTCGTATTGCATGAGTTCGCCCACCAGCTGGATGCGGAAGACGGTGTCTCGGACGGCGCGCCGATCCTGCCGCCGAGCGCGCTGCGCACCTGGGGCGGCGTGCTTTCGGAGGAGTACGAGCGGTTGCGCCGGGACGCCGCCCACGATCGGGGGTCGGTGCTCGACGACTACGGGGCGACCAACAAGGCCGAGTTTTTCGCGGTCGCCACGGAGACCTTCTTCGAGAAGCCGGTTCAGCTCCAGCGCGAGCATCCCGAGCTGTACGGGCAGCTGCAGCAGTTCTACCAGCAGGATCCTGCGCGGCGAGCGCCACCCCCGTGACCTCGTCGCCCGGCCGGCTGATCGATCTGAGCCACACGATCGAGCACGGGATGGTCACCTACCCCGGCCTCCCCGTGCCCGTAATCGGCGACTGGCTATCGCGCGACGCGTCCCGGACGCGGTACGCCCCTGGCACGACCTTTCAGATCGGGAAGATCGAGCTGCTCGCCAACACGGGCACCTACATCGATGCGCCGTTCCATCGGTACGACGGTGGCAAGGACGTTGCCGACTATCCGCTTCCGGCCGTCGCGAACCTCGAGGGCGTGGTGATCCGCGCAACGGAGCGCGCCGGCC
>DATHKX010000126.1:0-7009 GCA_035488835.1 Gemmatimonadales bacterium | reverse complement strand
ATAGCGGCGCACGGCAACGTCACCTTTACGCAGCTGTACGCAGCCAGTCACTCGGTTGTCCTTTCAGGTGTCCCGGGGAACTGCATAGTGAGCGGGCCGAACCAGCAACAGGTCAACGTGTCGGCGGGCCAGACGGCGTCGATAGGCTTCTCGGCGAGCTGCACGCCGCTTGGTTCGGGCACCGGCACCCTGACCATCACGACCGGCACGATCGGCTCCAACCTGGATCCCGACGGCTACACGGTGACGGTCGACGGCACCACCAGCCAGGCGATCGCGACCAACGGCAGCGCTACCTTCACGGTGCCGGCAGGCGCCAACCCCGTGGCGTTGTCGGGAGTGGCGTCGAACTGCTGGGCGAACGGTGCGAATCAGGGCACGGTCACGGTGCCAGCGGGCGGGACCGGCACGGCGACGCTCGCGGTGACGTGCTTCGTCCCGGGGTCACGCGTGAGCGGCGCGGGCCAGCTCGGGATGGGCGCCGCCACGCCCCAGAACAATGTGCAGACCTTCGACTTCGACGTGCGAGCCGACCTCACGGGGCGGTTCTCCATCACCGCGTACGACGACGTTCACACGGACGGGAGCATCGCCAACGTTTTCGCGGATGCGTCGAGGGACCCCGCGACCTTCATTAAGGCCTACCGCACCAGCTCGAGTGCGTGCAACGATCCGAGCCGCGGGGTGGAGTTCGACGCCATCGGCAGGGACGGGCCTGACATCGTGCCGTTTACTGTGATCGCGTGCGATGACGGGTCCCAAGGGAGCGGCAGAGACTTCCTGAGCTTCTTCATCTTCAAACCCTCGGCGGGGGGAATCGGGCGTTCCGGCATGGTGACGAGCGGGGATATCGTCAAGCAGTGATTTCTTCGTGACGTCCGCGCATCCGGGATTCCAGCGCCTAGTAGCCGCCCGTCTCAAGACGTCCCTGGTGGGCCGGCTGCGCGCGATCCGCGCACACCCGCTCCTCAACCCCACTGCTCTAGTAGAGCGAGGGCGCGAGTGGCTCGGGGACTATCCCGAGGACCCGGAGCACGAGCCGCACCTGGTGGCAGCCATCGAGTGGCTGGTGCGCGCCCAGGACGCGACTCCGGACGGCGGCGTGTCGCGCGCGTTCAGCCTTGCGTGGCACCCCTATTTCGGCTGCCGGGGTTGGCAGCCGTCTTATCCGGAGACCACCGGCTACATCATCCCGACTCTATACGCCGCCGCAAGGCGGCTGGGACGTGCCGAGCTCGCTGCACGTGCCGAGCGCGCAGCACGTTGGGAGATCGAGATTCAGTTGCCCACGGGCGCGATTCGCGGTGGAGTGATTGGCGCGCCGGAATCCCCCGCCGTGTTCAACACCGGACAGGTGCTGCTCGGCTGGCTCGCCGCGTTCGAGGAGACGGGGCAGAGTGGCTTCGCCGACGCCGCCCGCCGCGCGGCCCGCTACCTGGTGGCGACGCTCGACCCCGACGGGCATTGGCGCAGCGACAACTCACGCTTCGCCCGCGCTGACGCGACCCTCTACAATACCCGCACGGCCTGGGCGCTCGCGGAGGCGGGAGCTCGACTGGATGATCGCAGGTTCACCGATGCCGCAGCGCGGAGCCTCCGCGCCGCCGCCGACCTGCAGGCGCCGAACGGCTGGCTGCCTGCCTGCTGCCTCAGCGATCCAGAGCGACCCCTGCTGCACACGCTCGCATACGCCATCCGGGGATTGCTGGAAGGGGGACGGGTGCTCGGCGACCCGGTCCTGCTCCATGCGGCGGAGCGCGCCGCGGGCGCCCTCCGTGCGGCAGTCCGGGCGGACGGCAGGATGCCCGGTCGGTACCGCTCCGACTGGTCTCCTGCCGCGCGCTGGTCCTGTCTCACGGGCCAGGCTCAGATGGCGAACAACTGGATGCGTCTTGCGGTTATCACGGGCGACCCGAAATGGCTCGAACCCGTGCCCGCCGTGTTGCGCTTCCTCAAGCGGACGCAGAGCCGGCGGAGCGCGGAGCCTGGGTTGCGAGGCGGGATAAAAGGCGCGTGGCCGGTGGGCGGCGCTTACGGAGCGTACGAGGTCCTCAACTGGGCCACCAAGTTCTTTGCGGACGCGCTGATGCGGCACGAGGCCATCGAGACTCACGGCCTCGGTGCCGCATCACCAGTTTCCGTGCTGGCCTAGGGGGCCAGAGGCCTGAATTCGTAGGCCCCGATGTCGTAGGCCGTTCCCTGGGGCCTGATGATGCCGTCGAAGTCGGTCAGCGGCACGCAGCTGCCCACGCCTGACGCACAGCTCGTCGTGCCGGCATCAACGGCAATCGCTCCGCTACCGAGATGGTAATCCCCGTTCATGTTGCCGGTGTAGTTCAGGAAGAGGGCGCTGAACTGGGCACTCGTGAGCGTAATGGTGCCCGACTCGGTTCCCATGGTAAGGACGATGTTGCCGGCCGGGTTGTTGTAGACGATGTTGTTACTGTAGACGTTGTGCGGGCCGGTCAAGCCGTAGGGGGATTCGTAAATACCAAAATTGTCGCCATTCACCACGATGTTGTTGTCGACGGTCGTGAAATCGTTCGTCGTCCGGGCGCTGTCCGCGGAAATCTGGATGCCATAGCGGCCGCAGTGGGCCACCACGTTGTTTGAGATCACGAGCCGAGTCGCGCCGTGATAGCTTGAGATGCAGGCAGCGGAGGCCCGGGTGATGATGTTGTTCTCGACGACGCCATTCGGGCCGGCGACGTAGATGCCATGGATGGTGTTTGTTTCACCCCAGGTACCGATGTTGTCCACCCAATTCCCGATGACCTCATTACCGGTGAGCGTGTACTTACAGCAGTCTACGATGATGCCCGCAAAGCCGTCGGTGCCGGGCAAGTCATGCACGCGGTTGCCGATGATCCTGCCGTAATTGCCGTCCTGCAACAGGCCGTTGGCGCAAGGACCGGTCATATCGAACCCGACAATATCCACGTAATCGCCGGTGTTCTGGATAATACCACACCCCCCGATGCCCGTGCTCGTGAGCCTCGCGCCCCATTTCACGTCAGACACATACGTCACACGAGCACTCGCGGTGCCGCTGACAGACACGCGCTGCCCATCCCAGGAGTAATTCCCAGCAGCGAAGTGGGCAGTATCGCCAGGAGCGAGCCGCTGGCTGACGCGCTCCATCGTCAAGCAGGGGGCACTGAATGTGCAGGGGTTCGCGTCGTTGCCCGAGGGCGAGACATAGAACTGTCTGCCGGCCGACTTCACGAGGTCGCCGCTCGAGAGAAAGCCGCTGCGGCTGTACTGGTACGGCGGCAGCACGTCGATCCGGAAGAAATCCGTCCCGCTCCCAGCCGCCCCGTTGTCACACGCGGCCACCGTGAAGCCCACCAGGTCGCCTATGTCCAGCCGGCCGGTCCCGTCGAATTCCGCCCCGCGCGTCGTGTCCGCGCACGCGGCAGATCCGTCCCGGAACGCCGTGATGCCTGTCGATGGATCCGTGTCGTCCACCGTGAGAGTCCCCACCGAGCCGTCGGAGCGCACGGCGGCCCAATCGCGGTAGAACAGCCGCCCGCTCAAGTCCGCCACCACATCGAAGTCGAACTCCTGCCGGTCGCTGCCCGCCGTAGCGCTGCCGGCCCCGAGAGTCCCTAGGCCGGTGACCCGAGAGTACGCTGCCCCCTGGGAAAAGTTGGGGACTCCAGGAGCGAAGCGCTCGGGACTCGCGGGGTCATCGCAACCCACAGCCAGCAGCGCGGCTGCCAGGCTCAGGAGGGGCGCGAAGCCGTTCCGTTGTGGCGAGGTTACTGCTGGTTCAACCATTCGTGCAACACCAGGAGCAAGTACAGCCGCTGGCTATGATCCCGCACGCCGTCGCGGTGCTCGCGCGCCATGGCGCGAATCCCGTCGGCCTTGAGCCATCCGGAATCGCACAGGCTCGCACTTTCCGCTAGCCGATCGGCCCAGGCGGTCGTCGGCCCACACCCGAACCACACCTGCAGTGGCGGGGTAAAGCCGTGCTTGGGTCGCTGGAACAGTTCGGCCGGGACGAACCGCTGCAACAGCGCCTTGAGCAGCGGCTTGCCGCCATTGCCGTCCACGAGCCACCGATCCGGCAGACCGAGCGCGAACTCGAGCACTTCCTGGTCCAGTAACGGCGAGCGCGCTTCCAGACCATGAGCCATCGTGGCGACATCCACCTTGGGCATCAGGCAGTCAGCGAGGTAGGTCTGTACGTCGACCAGCCGCATCCGGCGCAGCGCGGTGCCATTGCCGTTCTTGTACAGCTGCGCCAGCCAGGAGCGTACGGCATTCCCGCCGTCCTGCCGCTCCCGCAGCAGGTCTCCCGCGTACAGAGCGCGCACCTCTTCATCGCCCACGAACGTCCGCAACGCACCGAAGCGCTCTGGCTCGTCCAACGCGAGCGTGCGCAACGCACGCTTGATCCGCCTCGCCCAGGGCCGCTCGCTGCGCACCGCGGCGCCGAGCGGCGCCATGATGGGCGCAACGCCGCTCAGACGCTTCAGGTGCAGCGCCGTCCGATACCAATCGTATCCCCCGAACCCTTCATCGCCGCCGTCTCCGGTGAGCACCACGGTGACGTGTTTCCTGGTCTCTCGCGCTAGCATCCAGACTGCCAAGGCCGACGAATCGCCGAACGGCTCGGCAAACTGGCGCACCAGCGTCGGGAGAGCGTCGAGCATCTCCGGGCGTCCTGTGAACGTGCGGTGCCGAGTGCCGAGGTGTTGCGCGATGCGCTCGGCGTAGCCGCTCTCATCGAAGGTGGCTTCGGTGAAGCCGAGCGAGAACGTCAAGGCGTCCCCGCCACAGTGCCGAGCAGCGATCGCCGTTACCAGACTGGAATCGATGCCGCCGCTTAGGAACAAACCGAGTGGCACATCACTGCGCAGCCGCAATGTGACCGAGGTGGTCAGCAGCTCTTCGAGCTGATCGATGGCCTCGGCGAAGCGCCCCGCGAAGGGCTTCACTGGCCGCTCGAGCGCCCAGTACCGGAGGGAACGAGACCCCGAGGAGCTCACCCGCAGCATCGTCCCTGCGGGAAGCTTGTTGATGCCGTCCCAGATCGACTGGGGAGCCGGGACGTATCCCAGGGTGAGGAACGCGTCCAATGCGGTCAGGCTCACACTACGGGCCTTGGGGTCTGTATCCCGCAGCGCCCCGAGCGTCGATGCGAAGTAACAGCCGTCGTCGTCCAGCGCGTAGAACAACGGCTTCTTGCCCACGCGATCCCGCGCCAGCACCAGCTCGTCGCGCGTGCCGTCCCACACCGCGAAGGCGAACATGCCGCGCAGATAGTGCACCGCGTCGCTGCCGCAGCGCTCGTACAGCCGCAGCAGGACTTCGGTATCCGAGACGGTATGGAACCGCACCCCCTGACCCTCGAGGGTGCGACGCAGCTCGCGATAGTTGTAGATCTCGCCGTTGAACACCAGGGCGATGCGCCCATCGTCGCTGCACATCGGCTGGCGCCCGCCTTCGATGTCGATGATCGAAAGCCGGCGGTGCGCGAGGGCCGCGCGGCCCTGCGGATCGGCCCAGAAGCCCTCGCCGTCGGGCCCGCGGTGCGCCATGAGCCCTGACATGCGGCACAGGCGCTCGCGGTCGGGACGTGCGTCGTGGCGGAGGGTTACTGCGCCGGCAATGCCACACATACGGGCGTTACCCCTGCCTGAGCTTCGAGCAGCTCGCGGTACACCTTCAGGTGCGCTTCAACGCGGCGCTCCAGCGAGAACCGGCTCACGACGTCGCGGCGCGCCGCGGCCGCCGCGGGCGAGTCGCCCTGCGTTATCGCCCACTCGATCGCGTCCGCGAGCCCCGCAGCGGATTCCGGCGCCACCAGACGAGCCGCCGGCGAGGTGCCGACAACTTCAGGCACGGCACCCACTGCGGTCGCCACCACTGGCACGTCCGCCTGCATCGCCTCCAGCAGTGTGTTGGGCAACCCCTCGCTGCGGGACGGCAGCACGACGAGATCGAGGTTTCGATACACCGCACCCACGTTGCCGACTTGCCCCAGGAAGCGGATGGACGGCGCCAAGCCGAGACGAGCGCAGCGGGCTTCGAGCAGAGCGCGGTCGGGGCCGTCGCCCGCGACCAGCGCGGAGAACACCACGCCCTTCCCCGCCAGGACGGCGCAGGCGTCCAGGAAGACGTCCACTCCCTTCTCCCGGCTCAACCGGCCGACCACGCCGACGATGGGCCGCGCGAGGCCGCCCGGGAGGGCGTTTGCAGGCGGCGGAGCGGGGGGGACCAGTGCCGCGTTGTAGATGATGCGAACCCTGTTGCCGCAATGTCGGAACGTACGAGCCTGCGCCTGGGACATCACGACAACGCGGTCAGCCGCACGGAGCAGCTGCTTGTCGACCCAGTGATAAAATCGGTCCTTCACGTCTTCGGTCGTGACGCCATGGTGGAATCCGATCCAGTGCCACGGGCGGTGCTGCAGCCCGCGTAGCAGGTACGCCACCGCGGTCGCTTTGTAGCCGTGCGTCTGCACGATGGACGGTCGCCAGCTGCGCAGCGTTGCCGCCACCCTCGAGGCCATCCGCCAGTCGGCGGGGCCGCCGTCCTCCACGACGCAATGCCGAACGCCGGCCTCCCGGAGGTAGTGGGCGAATCCAGAGGGGGGCCGGCCACGCCGATGGAACGCAACGACCAAGCAATCGATGCCCGCACTCCGCAGCGCACCCGCCAGAGCTATTACCTGCCGCCCGGGACCGGTCGCGTCGGTAGGAATCAGCGCTGCGATGCGTTCCGGGAAAGAGCGCTCCGTGAGGATCATCGTGACTCGACCGCGGCGGGCACGCCGGCCCGTCCAGCGCGGCGTGACGCGGCAGCGGGCTGCCTGCGCTCAAACCAGCTCCAGGTCCGCCGCAGGCCTTCGGCCAAGGAGACGCGAGGTCGATAGCCGAGCAGGCGCTCGGCGCGCTGGAGACCGGCGAGCGAGTGACGTACGTCCCCCTCCCGAGCAGGGAGCCGCTCGTACGCGAGGTCCCGGCTGGTGATCTTCCCCACGAGCTCGATCAGCTCC
>DATHKX010000125.1:0-30050 GCA_035488835.1 Gemmatimonadales bacterium | reverse complement strand
GACCGACGTGGCGACCGCGGCCTCCCAGAGCACGCGGCTCGCCCCCAGGCGGGTGCTCACCTCGCTCTGCACCAGGTCGAGCCACTCCCCGTCCACCAGGTCGCGCTTGGTGATCACGGGGATGCCCCGGCGCACGCCGAGCAGCTCCACGATCGCCAGGTGCTCCTCCGTCTGCGGCATGATTCCCTCGTCGGCCGCGATCACGAGCAGAGCGACGTCGATGCCGGTCGCGCCCGCCAGCATGTTGCGCACGAACCCTTCATGCCCGGGGACGTCGACCACGCTCGCCTGGATGGAGTCGCTCAGCGGCAGCGGGGCGAACCCCAGGTCGATGGTGATGCCGCGCCGCTTCTCTTCCTCCCAGCGGTCGGTATCGACGCCGGTGAGGGCCTTCACCAGGGCCGTCTTGCCGTGGTCGATGTGACCGGCGGTGCCGATTACGAAGCGGCGGAGGGGATCGGTGTCCGAGTGGCCGGAGAGGGGGGGGGCACCCACGCGCGACGCTCCCAGAAGTCCAGGGCGGAAAGTGAGCCGGCCTCGGCGAGATGGTAGCGGACAAATCGGGCGACGAGGCGGCGGTGAGCCGCGGCATGCGGCGGATCGAGCGCGGGGAGCTCTACCCGCGGGTCGTTCAGGGCGAGCAGATCGCGGTACGCCTGGGGCGGCAGCCGGCTCGGCGCCTGGTGGGGCGAGGGCGCCTGCTGGCAGCGCGGGCACAACACGCCGCCATCGGCCACGCTGAACAACACCGGCCCGTCGCCCGTCGGCTCGATCGCCGCGCCGTCTCGCACACATGCCGTAAGCGACGGCTCGAAGCCTAGCACTGCGACGAGTCGCCACATCGCCCGCGTGGCGGTAGCGTCCACTCGTTCGGGGGACGCGGTTTCGAGGACATCGAGCGCCGCAATGAGCGTGTCGTAGGCCACCGGGAGCGGTGCCGGGGGCGCCATCTTGAGCATCACCTCGGCGAGCGCGGCGGCGCCCGCGAACCGGCCGACGTCACCGGCCAGGTCGCGCCGCAGGTTCACGAGATCGAAGGCGCCGAGGGTGTGCAGCTCGCGCGCCTCGCGGAAGTAGAGCTGGGCCACGCCCTCGCTCAAGAGCTCGAGTCCCGCCCCGAACCGGCTCTTCGGGCGCAGCACACCCTTGGCGATGGCACTTTGGACTCCCAGGTCCCGCGTGGCGAGCCGCACGATCTTGGACGTCTCGCTGTAGCGGTACGTCTGGAGGACCACGGCGGGGGTGGTGACGAGGGACATGGCTACGGAGTCGCCGCCACTGCGGCGGTGGTCGGACAGATCCCAACCGTCACGGTGTGGATCTCGCGGTAATCGGGCGGCGCTGTCAGAACATGCACCGCGCCGGGCCCGTTACATCCACCGGGCCCGACCGCGTACACGCGGCCGCGGAGGTCGATCGCGAGACCGTTGATGCCGCTGCCACCTGGATTGATGCCGTTGCCAGGCGCGCGCGTCACGGCGCGGATGGACGTGTTTACCTCGAGGATGCCCTCCCGGGCCGACGCGATCAGCAGACGGCTCCCAGTGGGATGAAACACCACCGCCCCCGGTGATTCACCCAACCCGTTGAGGACGGCGACCTCGGCGCGGCGCTTTGGATCGACGATGGAGAGCTTGCCATCCGCTGTTCCAGACCTGCCGGCGGCAACCACGTATAGCAAGCTGTCGTCCCCCACGGCGGCAAAGCGGGCGGCCAACCCGGTGAGTGGAATCGAATCAGGGGTGCGGACCCCGCAACACTCGAATGACGTAAGCCAGCTCGGCCCGGCCGGGACACCACCCACGAGATTGCTGTTGACGACGAACACGCGGGTGCCGACTAACGCGACCGCTCGTGGGAAGACGCCGACCGCAACGCTCGTCGTGTCGCCAGTGAAGTAGTTGAGCCGGGTAACGGTGTTGAGGGCGCGATTGGCGATCCACGCGATCGAGTCGTCCTGGATGGCGACACCGTCGGGTTCCGACCCGGCACGGAGGGGCAGCACGTAGTCTCGCCGGCCGCACAGCGCGACGGGATCGGGGGGGCATGTAACCAGGAGGCTCACGCCCACCGCGTTGGCCTGCTCGAGGGTGACGACGAACGCCCGGCCTCGCCCGGCGATGGTAGTAGGGTTCGCGGTAGTGCCTGGCCAAGACCGTGTCGTCACGCTGAAATCGGTGGCGGAAACAAGCGACAGGTCGGACACTTTGACCACGCCGATGACCTGCCCCGCCGAGCTGGTCTGCTCGAGCGCGTCGCTGCAAGCGGCCGCGAGGGTGAGCGCCAGGAACACGAGTCGTCTCATCGGGAAGCGGTCTCCACAAGGTCACAATATACGAAGCGGGCGTCCCGGACTACGACCGGGCCCCGCTCGTGCCGCACCGGCTCGCGCAGGCCCGGTCCGGCGTACACGAACGTGTGGAACTCGCCGTTCTCTCCGCAGGGGTCGACCCCGGGGGGGAGGTCGGACAGCAGGTCGGCGTCGAACTCCCGGCCCGCGAAGGCGCCCGGGAGCTGCGCCGAATCCACGCACACGAGCACGGCGCGGTACCCGAGCCGGACGAATTCGTGCGCGAGCGCCCGGGTATCGCGCAGCCACAGCGGAAACAGTCCCCGCATGCCGACCCGCGCCAGCATGCGCTCCCGATAGGCGCGAATGTCCGCCAGAAACAAGTCTCCAAAGACCACGGTGTCGAGCCCCGAGATCCGGGTCCCGAGCGCCGCAAGGGCGGCGCTCATGTTCGTTTCGTACTCGTGGTTCGAGGCGCCCGGCGAGGTCAGAACCTCTTCCAGCGGCAGCCCGAGGGACTCGGCCTGCCGGCGCAGCAGCGTGCGACGAACCCCGTGCATGCTGATCCGGTCGTATTGGGCGGTCACCGTAGTGAGGAGGGCGGCCACCCGATAACGAGCGTCGTCGAGGATTTCCCGCAGCGCGAGCGCGCTGTCCTTGCCGCCGCTCCACGCGACGATCACGTCCCGGGGCACGTCCGCCGCCGTCACGGTCCCCAGCCGAGACGCCCGCCCACGAGCAGGGTGCGACCGCGGGCGGGGAAGTTCTTCACTTCCTCATAGCCGTGGTCGAGCAGGTTCTCGACACGCCCTGAAACGGCGAAACCGGGCGTGCTGCCGCGCGGCCGCACCAGCTCGAGCTGGGCGGCGAGATCGATGCGCGTGTACGGGGCGAGTGTCACGCGCGGAAACGGGAACGTGGAGAAATCCTGATCCTGTCGGTCGCCGACGTACGTGACGGCCAGCGACACAGTCCCGCGCTCGGCCAGGCGACAGCGGGCGTCGAGCCGCGCCGAGTGCCGGGGCCGGCGCGTGAGCGGCGCCCCAGCCGCGAGCAACGCGCCGGACGACGGATCGAAGCCGGGGTTCGTGATCTCAGTCCTGAGGTAGGTATAGCTCGCCGCCACGGAGGCTGGTCCTGCCGGGGTAAGGCGCATGCCCAACTCGACGCCGTTCGCGTCGGCGGCCGCCACGTTATGGTAATTCGGCGCGCCTGGCGCGGCGCTCGGGTCGTAGTCGATCATATCGACAAAGCGCTGGTCGAAGAACGTCGCCGAGAGGCTCGCCCGGTCCCGGGCCAGCCACTGCTCGAAGCCCAGCTCCCAGCTGCGGGAGTGCTCGGGCTGGAGGTCGGGGTTGCCGACGGTGTAACCGGTCGAATAGTTCTCCAAGAAACTCGGCTCGCGGAAGCCGGTGCCGGCCGTGGCCCGGACACGCGTCCCGCCCGCGAGCCGATACACCGCGCCCAGACGGTAGGTGACATAGGTGCCGAAACGTTGGTTGTCTTCCACTCTCACGCCCGTCGTCAGGACGATGCGGCCGCCGGCGTCCGTCACGGCCTGCGCATAGACGGCGGCGTTCCAGCGCGCCGAGTCGATCGGGAGCGTGCTGCAGTCGCCGAATGACGACTGGCAGACGTTGAAGCTGCGCTCATGCTCCTGCTCGACCGCCGTCCCCACCGTCACGACGGGGCCCGAGGCCAAGTACAGATTCGCGCGAAGGTCGGCGCTGGAGCGCCGCAAGTCGTCGAGATTCTGAAATCGGGAGCTATCCGCAGTACTGTCGGGCCTGTTGTCGAACCCGCCATTGGACTCGTTGGTGGCGAGGAGCAAGCGCGCCTCGAACCGCCTGGTGAAGTAGTGCCCCAGGTCGAGCCCCAGGGTGGGTCCGCTCCCGTAGCCGAACTGGTTGTGGTCGAGGGGGACTCCCGCGCCGTTGGTCGGAAAGTGAAACGCGTTGTCGCCATATCGCAGTGTGAGCGTCGCGTCAGTCTGGTCATCCGGCGCAACCCGCGCGAGACCCGAGAACACCGTGTTGTGATACTGATTGTTGAATGCATACATCCCGTCGCTTGCGAAGCGCGATATCGAGATGGAGTAACTCGCGACTTGAGTACCGCCGGAGGTTTCGGCGTCCCACGCAAGCGTCCCGTACGTGCCGCCCCGCACGCTCGCCTCGGCGCGGCTGGCGCCCGTTCCG
The DNA here is from genome assembly GCA_035488835.1 of Gemmatimonadales bacterium. Classification (GTDB taxonomy): domain Bacteria; phylum Gemmatimonadota; class Gemmatimonadetes; order Gemmatimonadales; family GWC2-71-9; genus AG41. The sequence continues at coordinate 25,562 of DATHKX010000125.1, read as the reverse complement.
CGCCGTGTGAAGATCTGGACGACACCGGTGACCGCATCGGAACCGTACAGCACACTGGCCGGGCCGCGCACCACTTCGATCCGCTCGACGTTGTCGGTCGTCAGGTTCGCGAAATCGAATGAACCGCCGGGTTGGTTCACCGGGACGCCGTCAACCAAGACTTTGACGTAGTTGCTCTGCCCGCCCCGCAGGAATAGGGAGGTCTGGCCGCCGAAGGAGCCGGTTTGCACGACCGCCGCCCCCGGGACATCCCGCAGCGCCTCGAACACGGTATGGATCCCCTGCGCGCGGAGGTCCACCCCGCGCAGCACGGTGACCGCAGCGGGCACGCCGGCGGCCGACCGTGGGAACCGAGTGGCCGTCACGACTACCGGGTTCAGCATGACCGTGTCGGGCTCCTGGGCCGCGAGAGCGCCGAACGTGGCAAGCGAAGCAAGCAAACTCAGACGCAGGGAGAGCGCGTGGCGCATAAGGGACTCCGGATCAGGACGGGTGTCGACGCAGCGGGATCATCTGCGGGCGACCGTCAAACGGCTCGATCGCGACCGGCCAGGAAAACACGCGCTCCACGGTCTCTCGCGTCAGCACATCCGCGGGCGCGCCGCGCGCGACGGCCCGGCCCTCGGCGAGGATCAAGACCTGGTCGGCAAAGCGCGCCGCCAGGTTGACGTGGTGGGTGATCATGAGCGCGGCGAGCCCTTGGGTGTCCACCAGCTCGCGCACCAGCTCGAACAGCTCCATCTCGTGTCGCAGGTCGAGCGACGTGGTGGGCTCGTCGAGCACGAGCAGCTGGGGTTCCTGGGCGAGCGCGCGCGCCAGCCGGACCCGCTGGTACTCGCCCCCGGACAGCGTCCACAGCCAACGGTCGGCCAGGCCCAACGCGTCGCACGCGAGCAGCGCCCGCTCGACGGCGGAGCGATCCGCGGCGCGCACGCCGCCGAAGAGCGAGAGGTGCGGGTAACGGCCCAGCAGTACCGTCTCATGCACCCGCTGCGGGAACAGGTTCTCCTCACGCTGCGGTACCACGCCCACCACGCGCGCCAGATCGCGACGGGACCATTGGTTTGCCGGGCGACCGAGGATCTCGGCCCGTCCCTGAATGGGTCGGACGAGGCCGAGCGCCGCGCGCAGCAGCGTGGTCTTGCCGCTGCCGTTGGGTCCGAGCAGCGCGTGAAACTCGCCCGCCCGCACCTCGAGCGAGACGGCCACGAGAGCGTCGCGCGGGGCGCCCGCATAGCGGCACGTGAGGTCGCTGACGGCGACGATCAGCTCACGGTCCATCGACGTAGCAGGAAGGCGAACAGGGGGACGCCCAGGAGCGCGGTCACGATGCCCACGGGTAGCTCGCGCGGCGCCACCACGGTGCGCGCCAGCGTGTCGGCCGCGGCCAACAGGATCCCGCCAGCGAGGAACGCGGTCGGGAACAGGGTGCGATGCAGCCGCCCCCAGAGGAGGCGACAGACGTGGGGCACGATCAGCCCGACAAAGCCGATCACCCCCGCCACGGCGACCGCGGCGGCGGTCAAGAGCGACGCGGACAGGTACACGATCCGCTTGAGGCGTCGCACGTCCGCGCCGAGGTACTGCGCGGGCTCCTCGCCCAGGGCGAGCAAGTCGAGCGGCCGCGCCGCCGCCACGAGGACGACGAGCGGCAGCGGCGCGTACACCAGAATCACCAGCACGGTCGTCCACGACGCACCCGAGAATCCGCCCCACAGCCACAGGAAGGCGTTGCGCAGCTCCGTCGCTTCGGCGAGCGAGACGAGGGCGGTCGTGATCGCCGCGGCGAACGCACCCACGGCCACACCACCCAGGAGCAGGATCCGCGGGTCCAGCTCGGCGCTTCCCATCAGCCCGAGTCGGTATACCAGCGCCATGGCGCTCACTGCCCCGACGAACGCCGCGAGCGGGAGCGCCCAGGGACCCGGGAGATGCAAGGCGATCGCCACGACCGCGCCGAGGCCGGCGCCACCCGAGAGGCCGAGCAGGAAGGGGTCCGCGAGCGGATTGCGGACCAGCGCCTGAAGGGCGACGCCCGAGACGCCGAGGGCGCCCCCTACGAGAAACGCGAGCACTGCACGCGGCAACCTGAGCTGCCACAGGATGGGCGAGGCCAGCAGGTCTCCGAGTGGCACGTTGGCGGGGCCGAGCAGCAAGGCCGCCGCCAGCGTCGTGAGGACCGCGGCCCCGAGCAGCAGGTACCTCACGGCGCCGCCTCGAGGCGCCGACGCAGCTCGCGGATCGCCTCCGCGGCGCGCGGCCCGGGTCGCCCGAAGAGTTGTCCCGGAAGAAATAGGAACCGGGCAGTGCGCACGGCGCGCACCACGCGCCACTCAGGGCGCGCGGCATATCGGGGCGGCACCGCGCTGTCCGACAGCAGGGCAACGAAATCGGGGTCGCGCGCGGCGATCGTCTCGATCGAGACCTGGGCGGAAGGCGAGCCGATGTCGTGGAAGACGTTGCGCGCCCCCGCGAGCGCGGCGAGGCGGTCGAGGTAGCTCCCCGCGCCGATCACGATCGGTGGGTTGTCCCAGACGATGAAGACGAGTGACTGGGTGCCAGGGATTGAGCGTTGGGAGGCAAGGCTGTCCATCGCGGCCCCGAGCGAGTCGCCTGCCTGCGGGCGCCCGGTAAGCACGCCAAGGCGGCGGGCCGCGGGACCCAGCTCCTCGAGCAGGTTGAGATCAAAGAGCACCGTCCGGATGCCAAGCCGCTCGAGCTGCTCCGCGGCCGTGGCGTTGGGACCGGAGCGGTAGAGCACGACGAGATCCGGCCGCCGGGCTGCTACCGCCTCGACGCTCGGCGGCATACCGTCGCCGACGCTCGGCACGGCGAGCGCCTCGGGCGGATAGTCGCACCAGGTGGTGCGACCCACGAGCCGGTCGCCCGCGCCGATCGCAAACAGGATCTCCGTGAACGAGGGAAGCAGCGACACGATGCGTCGGGCGGGCGCGGCGAGCGTCACCTGACGACCCGCGTCGTCGGTGACGGCAATGCCGCCCCGGGCCGGGACGTGCTCTCGCCGTGCGCAGGCCGCGACGGCCAGCACGAGAAGAGCCGCGAGGTGGGTCCGCTGTGCCCAGCGGCGCATAACAAAAACGCCCACCCCCGACGGAACGGAGATGGGCTAGCGCCGGCGCCTTGTGCGCAGCGCCACCATCCCTCCCGCGAGGGATCTACAGGTGGCGCGAACGGAGAACGTCTCCTGGCTTCGGGCGGACGGCTCGCCTTCCCGAGTGAACGACACCCAGTGGCGTGTGAGCCGCTACGACTTGCCCGTCACAGTGGCGGGGCCGCGCCGGACTCGCACCGGCTTCCGTAAATCCCCGTTCGCTTGTAACGACGGGAGCTAGTCTATCGCGGTTTCCGGCGCAGCGCAACCACGAATCCGGCCGCCAGCACGAGTGCCGCGATCCCGACGATGAACGGAACGAGCGACTCGGGCGCGAGCCGCCGCTCGGCGAAGGCGATCGCGAGCCCGGCACCGGGCGCGAGCGGCGCAGTGCGGTACCGCGCGAAGCGGCGCCCGCCGATGTCCTCCATCCCGAGGGAATCGAGCGCCCCGGCGGTGACGACGGCGGCGGTGTCCTCGAGCAGCAGGTCCACTTCCTCGGTCGGCTGGTCGATCGGCAGGCTCACGCGACGCACCGTGGCGGAGAGGACGTACGTGTAGCTCAACTGCTTGCGCTCGCCGGGCGGGAGCGGACCGTACACGGCCACCGAGTCGCCCCGCCGGGTCACGACCTGAGGCGAGACGTCCCCTTGCCCGACCCGGAACTGGATCGCGACCGGTGGTATGGCGCCCGCCCAGGTGGGACGCAGCGTGTCCCGGGCCACGCGCGTCGCGACGCCGGGGTTCTCGAGCTCCACCAGCTCGAGCACGTCCCGCGAGCCATCCCGCTTCTGTCGGGCGACTGTGACCAATCGGCGCATCACCCGCACGGCCGGCCCGGTGGAGCTCGTGTCGTACACGTAGAGCGGGCGGAGGCCGGAGGTCGACCGGCCGGGCGCGATCGGCTCCGAGAAGTAGGCGATCCCGGCACGCCAGGTGGAGACCACGTAGACCGCGGCCGAGTCGGGCCGCCGGATGGTCAGGGCGTACACGCCACGAGCGTCGGTGCGGGTCGAGTCGATCGGCTGGCCGCCGCCGCCCATGGATACCTGATGGAGCACCACCCACGTGCGTGCGGCGGGCCGCCCGGTGGGCCCGTTCAGGACCCGACCCGTGACCACCACTTGTTGTGCCCGAAGCGCGCCGGCGAGGCACAGCAGCAACGCCGTGCTACGGAGTGAACTTCCCGAAATCTTCAGGATCGAGGTTCTGGAGGTAGGTCTTTAGCGCGTCGGGATCGAGCGGCGCGGTGCCCGACTCGCCGCCGGCCTCGCCCGTCTCGACCGATGTGAGCGCGAGCAAGCTCTCGCTCGTGAAGATCGGCGCCTTGAGCCGCAGGGCGACCGCGATCGAATCGGACGGCCGGGCGTCGATCTGGATCACCGCGTCGCCCCGGTAAATGTGCAGCTCGGCGTAATAGGTGTTGTCCTTCACCTGCGTGATGATGACCTTCCGCAGGTCGGCGCCCAGGCCGAGGATCACCTGCTTCAACAGATCATGGGTGAGCGGCCGCGCGAACTTCACACCCGCCAGCTCCATGGCGATGGCGCTCGCCTCGGCGGGCCCGATCCAGATCGGCAGCACGCGCTCCCCTTCCTGCTCCTGGAGGATGACCACCGGCGTGTTGGTCGTGCGATCGAGTCCCAGATGCGCGACCCGAACCTGGATCTGGTTCGCGCTCAGGTCCCCATCTCCCACGATGCGAGGTACTTCTGCTGCTCGGGAGTGAGGGTATCGATGGCGACCCCCATCGCCGCGAGCTTGAGGCGGGCGATCTCCGCATCCAGCTCTCGCGGGATGCGGTGCACATCCTTCGTGAGCTCCCGGGCGTGCTGCACCACGTGCTCGGCGGCGAGCGCCTGATTCGCGAACGACATGTCCATCACGCTCGCGGGGTGGCCCTCCGCCGCCGCCAGGTTGATGAGCCGGCCGTCGGCGAGCACGAAGACGCGCTTCCCGCCCAGCCTCCACTCGTCCACGAACTCGCGGACCCGGGTGGGGCCCTGGGCCGCCTGCTTCAGGCCGTCCAGATCGATCTCGACATTGAAGTGGCCCGAGTTCGCGAGCACCGCTCCGTCCTTCATCGCGCGCATGTGCTCCACGCGGAGCACGTGGGTGTTCCCCGTCAGGGTCACGAAGACGTCGCCGACCCGTGCGGCCTCCGCCATCGGCAACACCCGATAGCCGTCCATCTGCGCCTCGAGCGCCTTGAGGGGATCGATCTCGGTGACGATCACGTTGGCGCCCGCGCCGCGCGCCCGCAGCGCAAAGCCGCGCCCGCACCACCCGTACCCCGCCACCACCACGGTGCTCCCGGCCACGAGCAGGTTCGTGGCCCGCAGGATGCCGTCGAGCGTCGACTGCCCGGTCCCGTAACGGTTGTCGAACAGATGCTTCGTGTCGGAATCGTTCACCGCGATAACCGGGAACTGCAGCACGCCGTCGCGCGCCATCGCCTTGAGCCGGATGACCCCGGTCGTGGTCTCTTCGGTCGAGCCCGCCACGCCGGCGACGAGTGCTTTGCGGTCCGCGCCGGAGAGGGTCTCCACCCAGCGCCGGACCGGCGGTGCCAGGTCGTCGAGCCGGTTGAGCGCGATCATGTGGAGCGCCCCGACCAGATCCGCGCCGTCGTCCATGGTGATGTCGGGGCGATGCGCCAACGCGGCGCGGATGTGCTCGTAGTAGGTCGCGTGGTCTTCACCCTTGATCGCGAACACCTTGATCCCGTGGTCCTTGACGAGGTGCGCGGCGACGTCGTCCTGCGTCGACAACGGGTTCGACCCGCACAACGCCACATCCGCGCCGCCGGCCTGGAGGGTGACCGCAAGGTTGGCCGTTTCGGTGGTGACGTGCAGACAGGCCGAGAGGCGACGGCCGGCGAGGGGCCGTTCCCGGGTGAAGCGTTCCCGAAGCAAGCGCAGCACCGGCATGGATCGCTCCGCCCACTCGGTACGGCGACGTCCCTCGGCGGCCAGGCTCAGGTCTTTGACGTCAGAAGCGGCGGTGCCGGCCGTCGTGGTCATGCGTTCACTTTCTTGGAGGAGTAGTGCTTGGAGCGTTGCGCGGCGAGCCGGAGGTCCTCGACGCGGTTGGCGTGCTCCCAGGTGAACAGGTCGACTTCTCGGTCCACGTCCTTGTCCACGTAACGCCGGCGCTCGGGCGCGCGGCCGAAGTGGCCGTAGGCAGCGGTCGCGCGGTAGATCGGATGGCGCAGGTTCAACGCCTTGTTGATACCGAGGGGCGTGAGGTCGAACACGTCGCGGACCGCGTCCTCGATGGCCTCGTCGGGCACGACGCCGGTGCGGAACGTGTCGATCATCACCGAGACGGGCTGGGCGATTCCGATGGCGTACGCCACCTGCGCCTCGCACCGGGACGCGAGCTTCGCCGCCACGATGTTCTTGGCGACCCAGCGCATCGCGTAGCAGGCCGAGCGGTCGACCTTGGAGGGGTCCTTACCACTGAAGGCGCCGCCCCCGTGGCGTGCCATGCCGCCGTAGGTGTCCACGATGATCTTGCGGCCGGTGAGCCCGGCGTCGCCCTGCGGGCCCCCGACCACGAAGCGACCGGTCGGGTTGATGAGGATATCGGGATCGCGGACCTCGAACCCGGCGTCGGCGAGCACCGGCCGGACCACGAGCGCGATCACGCCCTCGCGCAGCTCCACAGTGTCGATGTTGTCCGAGTGCTGGGTCGACACCACCACCTTGCTGATCCCAACCGGCCGCATCCCTTCGTACACGACGCTGACTTGGGTCTTGCCATCGGGGCGGAGCCACGAAAGATCCCCGGCCTTGCGCACCGCGGCGAGCCGCTCGGCGAGGCGATGGGCCAGCACGATGGGGAGCGGCATGAGCGACGGCGTCTCGTCCGACGCGTAGCCGAACATCATCCCCTGATCGCCCGCCCCGCCCTTGTCCACGCCCATGGCGATGTCGCCCGACTGGCGGTCGATGGTGGTGAGGATGGCGCAGGTTTGGGCGTCGAAGCCGAAGCTGGCGTCGGTGTAGCCGATGGCGCTGATCGTGCCCCGGACGATGTCCGGGATGTGGACGTACGTGGAGGTGGTGATCTCACCCGCCACGATGGCCATGCCGGTGGTGACCAGGGTCTCGCACGCCACCCGCGCGGCGGGGTCCTTGGCGATGATCGCGTCAAGGACCGCGTCCGAGATCTGGTCGGCGATCTTGTCGGGATGACCTTCCGTCACCGACTCGGAGGTAAAGACGTGGCGCTGCGCTGGCATGTGCCTGTCCGACCGAGGGTTAGACGTTCAAGCTAGCGGCGCGCCGTCCCGTGGGCAACCGGCCGTCGGGGTCCAGCAGCTTCAAATCGACGGCTTCGGCGAGCGCGAGTCGCAGCAGGTCGAGCACGTCGGCCGCGGTGCGCGCAGCGAGCGCTTGCTCGGCCGCCACGCGCGCGCGCGCCGCGCTCACCTGGCGCACCGTCCACTTGACGAGCGGCAGCGCCGGTGGCGCCACCGACAGCGTTTCGTAGCCGAGCCCGATCAGCAGGAACGCCGACAACGGCTCCGATGCCATCTCGCCGCACACGCTCGCCGGCTTCCCCGCCCGGCGCGCCGCGTCCGCCACCATCTTGAGGAGCCGCAGCACGCTGGGATCGTGCGGCGTGAAACGGTCGGCGAGGCGCGCGTTGCCGCGGTCGACCACGAGCGTGTACTGCGTGAGATCGTTCGTGCCGACGGAGAGGAAATCCGCCTCCGCCGCGAGTCGGTCGGCCATGACCGCGGCGGCCGGCGTCTCGACCATGACGCCCAGCGGCAGCGACGTCGCGGCCGCAATGCCCTCGCGCGCGAGCTGCGCCGCCTGCTCCGCCACCAGCGCGCGGGTGCGATCCAGCTCGTCGAGGCGGGTGACCAGCGGGATCATGAGCCACACGTCGCCGTGCTTCGCGGCCCGCAGCGCTGCCCGCACCTGCGTGCGGAAGATGTCCGGCCGATCGAGACATACGCGGATGGCCCGCCAGCCCAGCTGCGGATTGATTTCCGACGGCGCCCGGAACGGCGCCGGGAGTTTGTCCCCACCCAGGTCGTACGTGCGGACGACCACGGGATGGCCCGGGAAGGCCTGCACCACGCGCCGGAAGTACTCGGCCTGCTCATCCTCGGTCGGCAATTCGGCGTGTCCGGTGATGAGGAATTCCGTGCGCAACAGCCCCACGCCTTCCGCGCCATGGCTCTGCGCGGGCTTGATCTCGTCGGGAAGATCCACGTTCCCCCGCAGCACGATGCGGACCCCATCCGTCGTGACGGAGGGTTGACCCACGACCTCCTCGAGCTGCAAGCCAAGCTCGCGCCGCCGCAGCTCCCGCGCCTGCGCCTCGGCGATTTCATGGGGCGTCGGCTGGAGCAGCACCGTGCCCCGCGTGCCGTCCATTACCACCATCGTGCCCGGCTCGATGCGCTCGATGGCGCCGGCGACGCCGAATACCGCCGGGATCCCGATCGAGTGGGCAAGAATCGCGGCGTGCGACGTCCGGGTCCCTTCCTCACTCACGAGCCCCACCACATGCTCGCGATCGAGCTGCACGGTCAGTCCCGGCGAGAGCTCTTTCGCCACCACGACGGAGGGCTGGCTGATGTCCTCCCACAGCTCGTCCGAGCCGCGATGCATGAGGTGCTCGATCACCCGAACCGCGACGCCCGAGAGGTCCGCCAGCCGATCCTTGAGGCGCGGGCTCCCGGTCGCGGCCCACATGTCGCGTACCTCAAGCGCCTTGAACTCGTACGCCTTCTCGGCGGCGAGGTGGTTCTCGCGAATCAGGTGCGCGACGCCCGCGAGAAATTCCTTGTCCTCGAGCATCAGGATCTGGGCGTCGAAAATGCGCGCCTCGTCCACACCGGCGCGATCCTCGGCTTTCGCCCGCAGATCCTGGAGGTAGCGCTTCACATCCTTCACCGCGGCGCGCAGGCGGCGCACCTCTTTCTCCACTTGTGAGCGCGGCACGACGCGGTGCGGAACCTCGGGCATGGTCCAGCGCACCACGATCGCGGCGCCGAAACCGACCCCGGGGGAGACGCCGATGCCCTTGAGCTGCCGGTCGCTCATTCAGGCCCCTCGTTTTCCCGCTGCTCCGCATCCCGCAGCTCCGCCTGGCGCAGCTCGTCCGTCAGGTGCATCTCGTGGAACCCGTCGGCGACGAGGGCGAGCAGCGCGTCCATCGCCGATTCCGCATCCTCACCGTCGGTCTTGATGGTCAGCGACGATCCGCACTCCGCCGCGAGCATCATCACGCCCATGATGCTCTTCCCGTTCACGGCGAGATCGTCCTTGCGAACCTCGACCGCCGACTTGAAGCGGCTGGCGAGCTTCACGAACTCCGCCGCCGGGCGCGCATGCATGCCGAGCGGGTTCACGATCTTGGCGTCGCGCTCGATCACGGCCATAACCATCCTGCCAGCGCCGCGACGGCCAGGAGGGCGAGGCCGAGCCGCACCCCCGTGAGCCGCGACCGCTGCCACCACAACAGTGCAAACCCACCCGCGACCACCCCGGCGAGGACCACCCGCGCCCAGCCGAAAAACGCGCTGCTCAGGTACTGCGCGACGAGCGGCAGCGCCGCCCCGACGACGAGCGCCATCGCCGGCCCGGACCAGGCCGTCGCGCGCTGCAGCAGCGGCTCGCGCAGCGCCTGCGCCACCTGCGCCCCATATTTCCAGCCGGCGCGCAGCGCCCACCAGCGCAGCGCCACGTGCCCGACGTTGTACACGACGACGAAGCCCAGGACGGCCGGGAGGCCCAAACCGAGCGCCACCCCGATCAGCGCCAGCCCCGAGGTGAACGGCAGCCACCCCGCCCACACGAGCCGGTCTCCGAGCGAGCCGAGCGGCCCGCAGAGCGCCGTGCGGAGACGCTCGACCTGCTCGGGTGGCACGCCGTCCAGTTCCGCCCGCGCCGCCGCGCCGACGGCCAGGCCGCACAGATACGGGTGCGCGTTGAAGAAATGCGCTCCCCGCGCCACGGCGGCGCGGTACGCGACACCGTCGTCCCCGCCCTCGCGCCGCAGATCCCGCAGCAGCGGCTCCTCGGCGACGCCGATGCCCATGCCCTGCATCCGCTCGTAGTTCCAGGAGCCCTGCACCGTGAACAGGCGGAGCAGGCTGCGGACGAGCCTAGGCCGGCCGCGGGTTGGAGTGGGGGGGCGGCTCATCGCAGCCACGCTACGATCGTGCCGCCCACGACGCCGGCCGCGAACCAGCGCAGGCTGGGTCCTCGTCCCACGAGGCGCAGCGTTCCCGCGGCCCCCGCCGCGAGGGCCGCGCCCACCGCCGCCACGTTGAGCAGGGCCACTCCATGCGGCGGGAGGGTGCCGGCAAGATAGGCGCGCGCCACCTGCGCGAGCACGAGGCCCAGCGCGGTCACGACGGCCGCTCGCACCGCGTCGCGCACGATCCCCGCCGCGTGCAGCCGCTCGAGCACCCGCGGGTCCCCGGCTTCGAGCGCGGCCGTGGCGCGCCGCACCGCCCGCGTGTTCAGCTGCCGCAGCGCATGCAGGCTCAGTCCGCCGACCATCCCCGTGATCAGTCCCACCAACGCGCCGAGCCCGAGCCCCAGCGTCCCGGCCGCCGCGTGCGCCGCACTCACGGCCGCGACGGTGGCGGGGCCGTACTCGGGGTAGCGGGTCGCGCCCATCGGCAGGATGTCGTACTGGAACAGCTCGAACAACACACCGAGCTCGAGTCCCGTCGCGACGTCGCCCAGCATCGCGCCGGCAATGGGCCCGGCGACGAGGGGCCGCGCGATCATCGCCTGAGGCACGCTCACGAGGTCCAGCCCCACGAGCGTTCCCCACGCGAGCAGCAGGAGCTGCAGCTCGAGGCTCACGTGAAGTCCTCGAGCGGCACCGGCGCAGCGGTGGGGACGTCCTGGGCCGTCACCTCGACCCCCCGGGCGGCGAGCGTCTTGAGCTGCGCCGCCTCCGCGTCGGTCAAATAGACGTAGCGCAACCGCTCCGAGCGGCCGGGGCGGTGGTGCAAGCCGCCCACGTTGACCCGGCCCACGCGGTGGCTGTTGGCGGTGAGCGCCGCAAGCGTGGCGATGTCGCCCGCGACGAGGATGCCGACGCGGGGGTCGCGCTCCCACGCGGGAAGCTGCTCCAAGGCCTCTTCGGTCGAGGCGAACACCACCTCGATCTCGGGCGGCACCCCCATGCGGTAGAGCTCCTGCTCCCACGCGCTGGCCCGCACGGCGTCGTCCACCAGCACGATGAATCCCACGTTCAGCGGTTTCCCCCAGCCCACGACCACCTGGCCGTGGATCAGTCGATCGTCGAGGCGATACAAGGCAATGCTCATGCCGCCGGCGTGCGGATCGCGCGGCTCCCGGCCTCGACGGCGCGTCGCGCCGCGTCGGCTGGTGGGATATCGCGGTGGAACACGAAATCGAGCAGCATGGCGAGGTTCACGCCCGTGACCACGGCCACGTCGGTCCTGCCGCGCGCCAGCCGCACGGAGCTCGTCAGGCACGAGCCGCCGGGCAGATCGACGAACAGGACGGCCGGCTTGTCGTCGATCGCCTGGGTGAGCCGCTCGGCAAGGGCTCCCGTGTCGCAGCCATCGTTCGAAACCGGGACGAGCGCATCGCGCACGCCAGTGATCGCGGCGACCGCCGCGACCAGGGCCTGGGCCACGGCCGCGTGCGAGACGATCACTCCGCGCAGTGGCTCACTCATTGTCTTCCTCGAGGTATTCCTGGAGCTGGCGGCGCTCGGCGAGACGCTTGAGCAGCCGGTCGTTGAATGCCCGCGCCGAATCCACGCCGCTGTAGCGCAACAGGTGGGTCATCGCGACGACCTCGCAAACCACCGTCAGGTTCTTTCCCGGGTTGAGCGGCACGGTGACGAGCGGCAGCGTGACCTCGAGCACCTGAGTGGTCTGGCCGTCGATCCCGGTGCGATCGTACTCGCGCGTCGCATCCCAGTCCTCGAGCTGGACGACCACTTCGATGCGCTTCTGCTGCCGCACGGCGCGGATGCCGAACAGCGCGCGGATGTCGATCAACCCCACGCCCCGGATCTCCATGTAGTGCTGCGACAGCTCGTGCCCGCGCCCGATCAGCACGTCGTTGCCCCGGCGCGTGATGTGAACGACGTCGTCCGCGACCAGCCGATGGCCACGCTCCACGAGATCGAGCACGCACTCGCTCTTCCCGATCCCCGAGCGGCCGAGGAACAGCAATCCCACTCCGAACACGTCGGCGAGCGACGCGTGCACCGTGGTGGCGGGCGCGAAGACGTCGTCTAAAAACGGCTTGAGGCGGCGGTAGAACTCCGCGGTCTTGAGTCGGGTCCGGATCACCGCCACACCCCGGGCGCGCGCCAGCTCGACGAGCTCGGCCGGTGGCTCCTGCCCCTTCGAGATGACGACGCACGGCAGCTCGAACTGGAGCAGCGTCTCGAGCGCGCGATGGCGCGCGGCGGCATCCAGGGACGCGAGGTAGGTCACCTCGGTTTCGCCGAGGATGTGGATGCGATGCGCGGCGAAGCGCTTGGTGTACCCGGCGAGCACGAGCCCCGGACTCGACGCTTCGGGCGAGGGGATCTCGTGATCCAGCCCCACGTCTCCCGTCAGCGCCTCGAGCTGCAACAGATCGCCCTTGCGCTCGAGCAGGTCGCGTACCTTGGGCTTCGTCACCGGGGCTCGCGCTCCAGGACGCGGCGGGTCGCGGCGCCACGCCGCCGGGTGGGGTCCTTGTCGAGCTGGCGCCGCACCTTGGCCACCGCGAGGTCCAGCGCGGTGCGGTGGTCCGCCCCGCGCGCCGTCCCCACGTGCACCACCCCGCGCGCGGTGTGCAGCCGCACTTCCACGGTCGGGCGCCCGTGGTCGGCCACGAACACGACTCGCCCATCATGCGGCCGCGGCGCGATCCGCGCGAGGCGCTCGAGCCGCTTCCGCGCCCGCGCGCGCAGCTCGTCGGGAATCTCGCAATGGCGTGCCGTGATGGTGATCCGCATCGTTCAGCCTCCCTGAGCGATGACCCGGTGAAGATGCGCTTCCGTCGCCCGGGCCGCCCGCTCCCAGGAAAGCTGCTCCGCAAAGCTGCGGGCCCCGCGTCCCAGCCGCGTCACAAGCCCCGGATCGGCGGCGAGCGCGAGCATCCGGTCCGCCAGCGCGCGCGCATCGCCATGCGGCACCAGAAAGCCGGTCTCGCCGGCCCGAACCGACTCCCGCAGGCCGGGACTGTCGGACGCGAGCGCGGGCGTACCGCACGCCGCCGCCTCCACGTTCGAGATGCCCCACCCCTCCTTCGGACTCGCCAGCACGACCGCCCACGCGCGGCGCAGCAGCCGGCGCTTATCCGTCTCGGACACGAACCCGAGGAACCGGGTGGCCTCGCCGAGGCCGAGCGTCCGCGCCAATCGCTCGAGGCGCCCGCGGTCGTCGCCCCCTCCGGCGATCTCGAGGACCAGGTCGGGACGCGCCGGACGGGCGAGCGCCAAGGCCCGGAGCGCGATCTCCACTCCTTTATAACGCTTGAGACGCCCCACGTACAAGAACGTCGGTTCCCGGGATCGCGGCTCGGCGGCGTCGGGGGCGTACCAGGTCGCATCGACGCCCGGATAAATGACTTCGATCCGCTCGCGGGGCACGCCCCGCCGCACCAGGTCGTCGCGCGTGCTCTCCGAAATAGCGTGGAACCACGCGCGGCGATACGCCCAGGGAATGGGCCGCTCGGCCGCCCACACCACACCGGCGATCGGCCAGCTCGCCTCGCGGAAGGCCGTCGCGCCGAAGAGGTGCGGCACCAGGGCGCAGAACGGCCGGTCGGTGAGCCCTGGCAGGAACAGCGGGAGCTTGTTGATGTCCTCTACGACCACGTCGTAGCGGTTGGCCCGCAGCAACCGGCGCACCACACCGCGCGCGCGCAGCGCGAACGTGTGCCGTCCGCCGGAGCGATGCACCCGGAGGCCGTCGAGCTCCGCGTCGCGCGGGGCTCCCGGCCAACCGCTCGACACCAGGTCGATCGCGTGGCCGCCACGCGCCAGGCGACCGAAGATCTCGTGCAGGTGCGTCTCGGCACCCCCGGCGTGTGGGTTTTCGCGATCGTTCCAGTTGACGAGCAGGATTCTCACAGCGCGCCGGAATCCCGCGCCACGGCGTCGAGGACGCCATTCACGAACGCCGGTGCTTTGGCGCCCGCGAACCAATGGGCGAGCTTCACGGCTTCATCGATCACGACCCGCGGCGGGGTCGAGCCCGCGGCGAGCTCCGCGAGGGCCAGCCGGAGGATATTGCGCTCGACCACGCCGACGCGCTCCAGCCGCCAGTGCTCGGCGGCGTCCGCCACGCGGGCGTCGAATTCGGGGAGGCCGGCGATCGCTTGGGCCGCGAGATCGGCCCCGCGGTCGTAGCCCTCCGGCGGGCGACCGTATGCCGCGGCGAGCCGGCCCACGACCGTTTCGATCGACGGGCGGCCGGACATGTCCCAGGCGTAGAGGAGTTGGAGCGCGCGAGCGCGAGCCTTAGTCTCGGGGCGCTGCACGCGTGAGCTGGTCCAGGACGTCGGCGGTCGTGAGGGCGGCGTCGACCGCCTCGTAGCCCTTGTTGCCGGCCGCGCCGCCGGCCCGGGCCAGCGCCTGCTCCAGGGTGTCCGTCGTGAGCACCCCGAAGCCGACCGGGAGCCGGTGTGCCAGCGCGACGTTGCCGAGCCCGCGCGCGGCTTCGCCCGCGACGTACTCGAAGTGGGGCGTCTCGCCGCGCACCACGCACCCCAGCGCGACCAACGCCGTGTAGCGCCCGCTCGCCGCCGCGGTTTCGGCCGCGACCGGTAGCTCGAACGCGCCCGGCACCCAGATCACGTCCACCCGCGCGTCGGGCACCCCCTTGTCCCGGAGGGCCTCCCGCGCGCCGTCCAACAGGCGCACGGTGACGAGCTCATTGTAGCGGCTGACGAGAACGGCCACGCGAGCTTCTCGCGGCGCGCGCGGCGAACCCTGAATCTCGGCCACGGTCAGTGGGTGAGCAGGTGGCCGAGCTTGTCCCGCTTGACGTCCAGGTAGGACCGGTTCTCGTCGGAGGCCGTCGCCACGATCGGTACGCGCTCGACGATCTCCAGGCCGTAGCCCTCGAGCCCGACGAGCTTCATCGGGTTGTTGGTGAGCACGCGGATCGCGGAGAGGCCCAGGTCGAGGAGGATCTGCGCCCCGATGCCGTAGTTGCGCAGGTCGGGCTTGAAGCCGAGCTCGCGGTTCGCCTCGACGGTGTCGTGGCCCGCGTCCTGAAGCTCGTACGCCTTCAGCTTGTTGAGGAGCCCGATGCCGCGCCCTTCCTGATCGAGGTACACCACCACGCCGCGGCCCTCCGCGGCGATCATGCGCATCGCCGAGTGCAGCTGCCAACCGCAATCGCACCGTCCCGAGCCGAACACGTCGCCGGTGAGGCACTTGGAGTGCATCCGCACCAGCACGTTCTTTCGGTCCTGCACGTCCCCGTAGATCAGCGCCACATGCTCGGCCGCGTCCACGTCGTTGCGGTAGCCCACGATGCGGAACTCGCCGAACGGCGTCGGCAGGCGCGCCTGGGCCACCGGGTGCACCAGCCGCTCGTGCGCCAAGCGGTACGCCACCAGCTCGGCGACCGTGATGAACGTGAGCCCATGTCGCGCGGCGAACTGCTCCAGGTCTTCCTGCCGCGCCATCGAGCCGTCCGGGTTCAGGATCTCGCAGATCACGCCCGCCGGGTACAGCCCCGCGAGCCGCGCGAGATCCAGGCTCGCTTCCGTCTGGCCGACCCGTTGCAGCACTCCGCCCGGACGGGCCCGCAACGGGAACACGTGACCGGGGCGTCGCAGGTCGGTGGGCACGCTGGACGGATCGACCGCCACCCGGATCGTGGCAGCGCGGTCCGCCGCCGAGATGCCGGTGGTGACACCGAAGCGAGCGGCGGCGTCGATCGACACAGTGAAGGCGGTTTCGTGCGCCTCGGTATTGTGCTCGGCCATCTGGGTGAGGCCCAGGGCCTGACAGCGCTCGGGCAGGAGGGTCACGCAGATCAACCCGCGCGCATGCGTCGCCATGAAATTGATCATCTCAGGGGTGACCTGCTCGGCGGCGCCGACCAGGTCCCCCTCGTTCTCGCGGTTCTCGTCGTCGGCCACGATCACCAGCTTGCCGGCGCGGATGTCCGCGATCGCCTGTTTTATCTTGCGATGCTGCATAGTTGCCTCACGTACTTCCCCAGCACGTCTCCCTCGACGTGAACGCGGTCCCCGACGCCGAGCGTTCCGAGCGTGGTATGCTCGCGGGTGAACGGGATCAACGAGACCTGCACGAGATCGTTCCCAGGCAGGTCGTTGATGGTGAGACTCACGCCGTCCACCGTAATCGCGCCGTGCGGAATCGACACCTGCCGCACCGCGTCGGGCACGCGCAGGTCGTACACCCAGGCGTCCCCATGCCGCTCGACCCGCTGCACCACGGCGACCCCGTCCACGTGCCCCTGGACGATGTGGCCGCCCAGCCGATCCGTCGCCCGCAGCGCGCGCTCCAAATTCACCGGGCGTCCGGCGCCATACTCGGCGAACAGCGTCCGGCCCTCCGTGGTCTCGATCACGTGGACCTGAAAGCCACCCTTCACCACGCGCTCCACGGTGAGACAGGCGCCGTTCACGGCGACGCTCTCACCCTTCTTGAGGCCCTTGTACGGCGCACGGAAAGTGAGCGTCAGCCCGGTTTCCCGTGTCCCGTTTCCCGCTTCCCGCGTTGCCTTCGCGACGCGCCCTACGGCGCTCACGATTCCGGTAAACATAGCCGCCTATCCAATACCAATAATGTATCAGAGCCCAGAGCCCTTCGCTCCACCGGCGTCCAGCGCGGCGCGGCCGCGAGCGGGTGCGGCGGCACCCCGGGAAAGGCTGGAACGGCGCCTTCTCCGAGCCACACCGGCGCCTGCACCCAATAGAGCCGGTCCACCAGACCGTCGGCGAGGAGCCGCGCGCCGAGCGCCCCGCCCCCCTCGCACAACACCGACTGGACGCCGGCCTCGCGCAGCATGCGGAGACCGTCCCGCAACGTCGTGGGGCGGAACACGCGCACGCCGCTGTTCTCGAGCTGGGTCACGCTCGACGACGGCGCGTCGAGCGACGACATGACCCAGGTCGGCACTTCGCGCGCCGTGCTCACGAGCTGCACGCCCAGGTTGAGCATCGCGCGCCGGTCGAACACGACCCGCACCGGCGGCCGGCGTGGCGTGACCGGACCGCGCACCGTGAGCTGCGGGTTGTCGCGGAGCGCGGTCGTGCCGCCGACCGCGATCGCGTCGAACCCGGCGCGCAGCCAGTGCACGTGCTCGCGCGCCGCTTCCCCCGAAACCCACTGCGAGCTACCGGCCGCGTCGGCAATGCGTCCGTCGATCGACGTGGCGAGCTTGAGCGCGACGAAGGGTCGCTCCGCCTGCTCCCGCGCGAACAGGAACGGCGCGTTCAGGGCGGCCGCCGCTTCGGCGAGCAGGCCGATCGACACCGCCACGCCCTTGGCGCGGAGCACCGCGCCACCGCCCCGCGCCTGTAGGTCCGGGTCGAGCACCGCCGCGACGACGCGGGTCACGCCGGCGGCAACGATCGCATCGGTACACGGCGGCGTCTTGCCGTGGTGCGCGCACGGCTCGAGGTTCACCACCAGGGTGGCGCCCCGCGCCCGCTCGCCCGCGGCCGTCAGGGCGACAACTTCGGCGTGGGGCCCGCCGTACTCCGCGTGGTAGCCCTCGCCCACCACCGTGTCTCCCGCGAGCACGACGGCGCCGACCAGGGGATTGGGAGCGACGCGCCCCCAACCCCGGCGTGCGAGGTCGAGGGCGCGTTCCATCGCCGCCCGTTCGGGCGGCCGCTCAGAATCCGAACCGGACGCCGAGACCTCCGAAGACATGTGCCGCCTTGGGATCGAAGTCCGAGAACTGCGTGAAGTAGCTCTGATCCTTGCCTGCCTGCAGGCCAATTTCGCCGACCAGCTTCACGACCGCCAGGGAGAGTCCGCCGTTGACGAACACCAGGGCGCGTGTGTTCGTCGGGTTGATCACGACCGTTCGCACACTCGTCGGCGTGACGGCGTCGTGGAACCGGATGTTGGTGTCGCGCGACTTGTAACGGTCGACGCCGATTCCCGCTGCGAGATCCACCACGGCGAGCTTCCACCCCGCCACTGCACGGTAGCTGTCGCTCGTCAGATCCATGGTGAACTCGAAATCGTCCCCGGTGCCGATGATGGGACCGAGCGTGCCGTACCGGAGGCGCGGGACCGTGCGGTGCATCCAGCTCACGGAGACCGCGGGGACCGGGAAGCCGCCATTGAGCACGCCGACACGGACGCCGTAACCGAACCCCAACGCGGCGTCGCTGATGTGGGTGGCACCTGAATCCACGGTGAGATCGTTGATGCCCGTCGGCAGGATCAGCGCGGAGCCGAGGACGTCCACGGCGAGGAGGCCGCCGCCCACGCCCTTGAACAGCCCGAGGGCCGCTTCAACCATCGGCGCGGGGACCGCCCCGTTGAAGCTCGACGGCACCGGCGACTGGCTGCCGGCTTGGGGGTCGGGGAGCGCCGCCTTGATGGCGTTCACCCGCGCCGTGAGCGCGAAGTGCCCCAGCCCGCCGAGCGAGCCGGCGGTGCCGATCACGGGATTGCCCCCGTTGACGATCATGCCGGCGAGGGGATAAAACGCCCGCACCCCGTCCACCGCGGTATTGCATGCCGCCGTGGCGAAGGGGCTGGCCGGTACGTTGCACTGCGGCTCCTGCGCTGCGAGCGGAGCCGCTCCGAAGATCATTGCGAGTACCATCACGATCCGACGCATATGGCCTCCTACCGTTCCGCGAATTTCACGCCCTGGGTCCCCGCCCGCACCTCCCCGATGATCCATGCCGCTATGCCGGCGCGCTTGGCCGCCGCGATCACCGCTTCCGTGTCGTCCCGGGCGGCGACGGCGATCATCCCGACGCCCAGGTTGAATACGCGGCGCATCTCCCCGAGCGATACTTCGCCCGCGCGCATCAGCACCCGGAACACCGGCGGCCACGACCACGCGCGCGCATCGACCACGGCCTCACATCCCGCCGGCAGCACGCGCACCAGGTTGCCGGCGATGCCACCGCCCGTGATGTGCGCCAGCGCGTGGACGTGCGGCAGGACGGGCGCGACCGCCGCGACGTAGCTCGTGTGCACGTCCAGCAACACCTGGGCCACCGTCCGGCCGGTGTCGGGAAACGGGTCCTGCACGTCGAGCCGCAGGCGATCGAAGACGATGCGCCGTGCCAGAGTGTACCCGTTGGTGTGCAGTCCGTTCGACGCGTAGCCGATCAACACGTCGCCCGGGCGCACCAGGTCCCCGTGCAACGCGGCGGATTCCTCCACCACACCGACGATCGTCCCGGCCAGGTCATACTGCCCCGGCTGATACAGGTCGGGAAGCTGGGCGGTCTCGCCGCCGGCGAGGATCATGTCGTGCGTGCGGCAGCCGCGCGCCACGCCCGAGACGATCGCGGCGGCGGTCTCGGGCTCGAGCTGGGCGGTCGCGAGGTAGTCGAGGAATGCCAGGGGACGGGCGCCGTGCACCAGGATGTCGTTCACGCCATGGTTCACGAGGTCCTCGCCCACGGTGTCGTGGATCCCGGCGCGGGCGGCGACCAGCACCTTGGTGCCGACCCCGTCGGTCGAGAGCACCAGCACCGGGCGCTCGTACCCGGACGGCACCCGCACCATGCCGCCGAACGCGCCGATCTCGCCGAGCGCCAGCGGCGTGCGCGTCGTGCGCACCAGCGCTGCGATGCGGCGCTTCGCTTCGTCGGCCGTATCGAGCCGCACGCCGGCGGCGGTGTAGCGATCGGTCATCCCGGGGGGGCCTCGTCCATGTCGAAGTGGACGAGGTCCTTGAACGCGCGCACGCGGGCGTGCACATCGGCGGGGGTCACGTGTTCGAGCCCCTGCACGCCGAACGCCTCCACTGCGAACGAGCCCAGCGCGGCGCCGTACACCATGGCGCGCCGCAGGTTCGGCGCGGTGACATCGTCGCTCGCGGCGAGGTAGGCCATGAAGCCGCCCGCGAACGCGTCGCCCGCGCCCGTGGGATCGAACACTTCCTGGAGCGGGTAGGCGGGGACCTTGAACGTGGTGTCACGGTTCACGAGCAGGGCGCCGTGCTCGCCCTGCTTGATGACGGTCATCTTGGGACCGCGCTCGAGCACCCAGCGCGCCGCGCGGTAGATGTTCCAGTCGCCCGACAGCTCACGCGCCTCGGAGTCGTTGACCATCAGAATGTCGATGTGGCGCAGCAGCTCGAGCAGCAGGTCGCGCTTGGAGTGGATCCAGTAGTTCATCGTATCACAGGCGACGAGCGCCGGCTGCTTCACCTGGTCGAGCACACCGAGCTGCAGCTCGGGATCGATGTTGCCGAGGAACAGGTAGCGCGCGTCGCGGAACTTGGGCGGCAGCTTGGGGCGGAAGTCGGCGAACACGCCGAGCCGGGTCTCGAGCGTCTCGCGGCTGGCGAGGTCGTAGGAATACTTCGCCTTCCAGCGGAAGGACTCGCCCGGGGCCTGCTCGACGCCCGCGAGGTCCACACCGCGGGCCTCGAGCGCCTTGAGGGCACCGAGCGGATAGTCGGTCCCCACCACCCCCACGACCTGGACCGGGTGCAGGATCACGCCGGCGGCGCTGAAGAACACCGCCGACCCGCCGGGCGCGTCCGCAGTCTCGCCGAACGGCGTGTACACCGAGTCGAGCGCGATCGAGCCCACCACGAGCAGACTCACGTCACATCCGATCCGGGGCGCTGATCCCCAAGAGGTGGAGGCCGTTGGCGAGGACCTGGCGCACCGCCGCCGCCAGCACGAGGCGGGCCGCCTCCTGGGGCTCGCCGAGCACGCGGTACTTGTGGTACCAGGCGTGGGCCAGCCGGGCGAGCCCTTCGAGGTAACCGGTGACGCGGTGCGGCTCGAGCGTCTCGGCCGCCCGCGCGACGATGCCCGGGAAGGCGGCGACTTCCTTCAGCAAGTCGGCCTCCTCCGGCTCGACCAGGACGCTCAGGTCCACGCCGGCGGCCTCGACCGAGCCCGGCTCCCGCGCCGCCACCCGGAAGATGCCGCTCATCCGCGCGTGCGCCATCTGGACGTAGAACACGGGGTTCTCGTCGGTCTGGCTCTTGGCGAGATCCACGTCGAACACGAACTGGGAGTCCCCCCGGCGCATCAGGAAGAAATAACGCGCCGCGTCCACGCCGGTCTCCTGGAACAGGTCGCGCAGGGTGACGAACTCGCCCGACCGCTTCGAGAACCGCACCTCATCCCCGCCCCGCATGACCCGCACCAGCTGCACCAGCACGGCATGGTAGAAGTCCTTGGGGTAGCCGAGCGACTGCATCGCGGCCTGCATCCGTCCGATGTAGCCGTGATGGTCGGCCCCCAGCACATCGATCGCCCGGGCGAAGCCGCGCTCGTGCTTCTGGCGGTGATACGCGATGTCGGGCAACAAGTACGTGTACGTGCCGTCCGACTTGCGGAGCACCCGGTCCTTGTCGTCGCCGAACGCCGTGGTCCGGAGCCACAACGCGCCGTCTTGCTCGAACGTGTAGCCCCGCGTCGCGAGATCCTTCAGGGTCTGCTCGAGCAGCCCGTCGCGGTACAGCGACGACTCGAAGAAGATCACGTCGAACTTGACGCCGAACTCCCGCAGATCCTCGTCCTGCTCGGCGCGCTGCGACTCGACCCCGATCGCACGACAGCGACGCACCCCCTCTTCCTCCGGGAGGTCCGCGAAGCGCCGTCCCTCGCGCGCGAGAATCGCCGCCGCGAGCTCGACGAGGTAGTCGCCGTGGTAGCCCCCCTCGGGAATCTCCGCCGCCCGCCCGACCGCCTGCTGCACCCGTGCCCACAGGGAGCGGGCGAGCTTGTCGATCTGAGCCCCCGCATCGTTCACGTAGAACTCGCGCGTCACCGCGTGTCCCGTCCACTCGAGCAGCGACGCGATGCCGTCGCCCAGCGCCGCCCCGCGCCCGTGCCCCACGTGCAGCGGCCCGGTCGGATTCGCCGAGACGAATTCCACGTTCACGCGCGTTCCCCGCCCCCCGTCCCCCCTCCCGTAGCGCTCCCCGGCCGCGAGCACCGCTTCGAGGGCGCTGGCGAGCTGAGCTTCAGCGAGAAAGAAGTTGATGAACCCGGGGCCGGCGATTTCGATCTTGCGGACCAGACCCTGCGGCAGCTGCAGGGTCGCAACCAGCCGCTCGGCGACCGCCCGGGGCTTCTGCTTGAGCGACTTGGCCAGAGCCAGCGCGAGGTTGGTGGCCACGTCGCCGTGCGCGGGGTCGCGCGGCCGCTCGAGCTCGACCGCCGAAGGGGACAGCGACACCTCCAGCCGCGCCGCGGCAGCCGCCAGCGCCGCGCGGATCACCTCGTGCGCCTTCACTTGTCGCCGGAGTCTTTTTTCTTCTTGGCGCGCTCGACCGGCTTGGTTTCGGCCGCGGGCTTCGACTCGGGGCTCGGCTTCGACTCGGGGCCCGGCTTCGACTCGGGGCTGGGCTTGGACTCGGCCGCGGGCTTCACTTCCTCCTTGTGCTCCTGCTTCTCGCCCGCGCGCTTGTAATCGGTGATGTAGAAGCCCGAGCCCTTGAACACCAGGCCGGCGCCGGCCGAGATCTGCCGCCCCGCCATCTTACCGCAGGTGGGGCACTTCAAGCGACGACTGTTCTTCATCGTCGGGTAGAACTTTTCGAACACGTGCCCGGCCGGGCACTTGTACTCGTAGGTCGGCATCGCACAACAACTTAGCCCGGGCATGCCGACAGGTCAACTCACTCCGAGGGCGAGCCACGCCGCGAGTGTCGCCGCTTTCTCGTCGGCGCGCCACGGCCCGCCGAGCGCGTCACCCAGGTCCGTCACCGCGCGCTTGAGGACGTCCCGTGACCGCTTGAGACGTGTCGCCGCGGTGTCGTACAGGGACCGCTCGACCAGCGTGGTGCACGGCAACCGCGCCGCGCGTGCCGCGCGCTCCAGCGCCGTCCGAAACAGCTGTCCTTCGAGGGCGTGCGCCCGGATGTGATCGTTGCCGATTCTGGCGGGATCGATGAGGCTCCCTACCACCAAGGCGACACGTCGGACGGGGCGTCCCTGCCGGCGATACTCCTTGAGGAGGGCGCCGAGCGACCGCTTGGTAACTCGCTCGACCAGCCCGCGGAGGCGTCGCTCCAGCTTGGCGGCCTGGCCGGGCCGGGCATCCCTCACCGCGTGATAGGGCTGGCGCGATGTAGGCACGTGCGCGTCGCTCAAGTCGATCGCACGCCGATCAATCACGCGCGGCGATCGGGCCGGGCCCTCCACGAGCACCGCCGTGGCCCAGCCGGATTTGACGCGGCAGCCTAGAACTCGCGCTTCTTCATCTCCGAGAAGAAATCGCGCAACTCGACATCCTCTTCCCGTTCCGGCTGAAGGGTGTCGTCGTATTGCCGGCGCTTGTTGGGTTTTGCCTTTGCGGCCTTGGCCGCGTTCTTCTTGGCCAACGCGGCCAGCTGGCGCTCCTCACCTTTGGGCATGGCTCGAGCTCCTGACGGGAAAGTTCGGACATTAAAGCTGCGCGGGGGGAGGCGCCCCGCGCAACGCCTCCGTTGCGGTCCGGGCCAGGTCGAGGAGTACCCAGTACGGCGGCGGGTACCCTTGCTGGCGGGTCCAGCGCCCCGCCGCCTCGGTCACGCGCACGGCGACCCACCGTTGGCGGTCCGAGAACGCGCGGTTGCGGAGGGCCGCCCGGGCGGACATCCCCTGGGGGACGGGACCCTGCCCCCCCAAGCCCCCGAGGACCCAGCTGTACGCCTTGGCCAACCGTGCCAGCGGCAGCTGGTACCAGGGGTAGGAGAGCGCATCCCCCGCCTCCGCCCCTTCGAGCATCGCGTCGATGGCGGCGTTGTCGATGTGGTCCTGCATGAGCGCTCCGGCATCGCGCCATTCCGCCACGACGACCAGCTGCGGGTCGTACTCCAGATCCGACGGCTCCTGAGTCTCGAAGTGGCGCACGCCGAACGCCGACAACCAGCGACGTAGGCCGGCAGCCGAGATCGTGGAGAGCCCCGTCCACAGCCGCACGCCCAGCTCGCCATAGACCGACGAGGCCACCTCCGAGCAGAAGAGCTTCGAGGGGTCCGTGTAATCCATCTCGAAGTCGTACGCGACGCGTCCCGACCGCGCGCGGTCGAGTGCAAGCGACGCGGCCCGGTGCGGCAGCGACGGGTCCGCGATCAGTGGCGCCAGGTCCGACCGCAGGCGCAGCACCATGATCCGCAGCTTCTTGTCCCGCAGGTACGCGTCGGCGGTGGAGACGGCCACACCGCGCTCGATATGCGCCTCGATCACCGAGGCGGCGTGTGAAACGCCGTCGACGTGCACCAGCCCCACGTGCGAGAAGTTGCCCGGGTAATCGTTGCCGCGCGCGATGAGCGCCGAGGTCGGGTAGCCGCCGCGCGACACGAGGATGTCGCCCGAGTGGATCTCCACGCCGTGCACGGTCGTCGCTGGCGTGGCCGAGGGCTCGCGACGGCCCTCGAGGAGGGGAAGGCTGCTGTCGGGATGCTGCAGCATCGCCTCTTCCACGGCGCCCCGGAACCCATAGAGGGAGCGGTACAGGCGCGTGCGCGCCCCGTCGCCCGCGACGTCCCAGCGACGCGACTGCCACTTGATCGCCTCGCGCAGACGCCCGGAGAGCCGCACATAGTCCCGGAGATAGCGCGGGCACGCGGCGATAAGCGGCGCCAGCGCAAAGAACCGGCGCTCGACCGAATCGAGCGTCGCGGCATCGGAGGGTACGGGGGCGCGCAGCAGCCGCTCCGCGGTGGCGGCGAGGCCCGAGAGCCCGCCCGCAGCAGCGCGGTCGACCGTCCCGCACCCGGCGATCCGCGTGTGGACGTACGTGGTCTCGAGAGAGCGCCACAGGGTGTCCTGGTTCCACGCGAAGGCGCGGCCGCGCTGCGGCGCGGGCGCCACGCGTGGCTCCGCGCCGGGAATGGACAACAGCAACCACAGGCCCACGAACGACCCGGCGACCGCGCCGGCAGTCTTCAGCCGGCGTCGATTCACCGCCACTCGCGGACGATCGTCGCGGTGCGGATCCGGTCGAGGTTCGGGTACGCGCGGGCGAGATACGGGTCGCCCCGCAGGCGAATCGAGTCCTGGGACGGGCGCTCGCCGTACTGCCCGTACAGGCTGTCCACGATCCCCGACCCTTCCACCACTTCTCCAATGGGGCTGAAGCCGAGCGCGTCGAGCCGCACGTTGTCGGCAAGATTGATGAACACTTGCGTGGTGCGGGTGTTCGGACCGGCGCTCGCGAAGGCGACTGTGCCGCGTCGATTGGGATGGCGCACGGGATCATCTTGGATCGGCTGCGACGACCAGGCTCGACCGAGCTGCGGGTCGGCCGGTAATCCGAATTGCACGACGAACCCTCGGACTACCCGGAAGAA
>DATHKX010000124.1:0-4277 GCA_035488835.1 Gemmatimonadales bacterium | reverse complement strand
CCTCACCGAGGGACCGGTGAACCCGCACGATATCCTGCGGATCAAGGGCCCGCGGGCGGTGCAGGAGTATCTCCTGAACGAGGTGCAGGAGGTGTACCGGCTCCAGGGCGTGAAGATCAACGACAAGCACATCGGCGTGATTGTGCGCCAGATGCTGCAGAAGGTGAAGATCGTCGAGCCCGGGGATACCGAGTTCCTGGAGGGGGAGAACGTGGACAAGCAGACCTTCTCCGACGCGAAGGACCGCATCGTGAAGAAGGGCGGCAAGCCCCCGACCAACGAGCCATTGCTCCTGGGAATCACGAAGGCGAGCCTGACGACGCAGTCGTTCATTTCGGCGGCGTCGTTCCAGGAGACCACGCGCGTCTTGACCGACGCGGCGATCCGCGGCGCGCGGGACGACTTGCTGGGGCTCAAGGAGAACATCATCATCGGGCATCTCATCCCGGCGGGGACCGGCATCTACCGGTACCACGACATCGAGATCGAGCCGCCGGAAGGGTTCCAGCCTCCGCCGCCGCCGCCCGAGCCTTCACCGGGCGCGGTGCCGAGTCCGTTCCCGGAGGAAGTGGAAGCGGACTGAAGGGCTAGGCGCGCAGGCGCGTAGGCGCATACGACAGCGCCCGGGAGAGATCCCGGGCGCTTGTCGTTGACGGACCCAGGCCGCCTGCGCAGATTCGCAATACGGGTAGCAGCCGAGTGGGGTCTTCACCCACGGTGGCCGGGGTTCCGCGGAAGCGGAGCCCCGGCTGTCGTTTTGGGGCATGCCTACACTTTGTGGCCGAGCCGATACTCTCGGCAGACCCGAGAGGAGAGAGCGGTGGCGACCGACGTGAAATGGGATGTCCGTCAAGGGGTTGCCCTAACCCCAACACCCCCTCTATCTTGCACGTCTATTTCGCAACTTTTTCTTAGGGGTTATGCCGACCATCAATCAGCTCGTCCGGCACGGCCGCCGCGACATGGAAGCAAAAGAGAAGGCGCCCGCGCTGCGGGGCAATCCGCAGAAGCGCGGCGTCTGCACTCGCGTCTACACCACGACGCCCAAGAAGCCGAACTCGGCGCTGCGCAAGGTCGCGCGGGTCCGGCTGACGAATGGTTTCGAGGTGACGGCCTACATCCCGGGCGAAGGGCATAACCTGCAGGAGCACTCGATCGTGATGATCCGCGGCGGGCGCGTGAAGGACCTGCCGGGCGTGCGCTACCACATCATCCGCGGCACGCTGGACGCCGCGGGCGTGAACGAGCGCAAGCAGTCGCGCTCCAAGTACGGCGCCAAGCGGCCCAAGCCGGCGGCCACATGAGCCGGAGAAAGAAAGCGGTGCGCCGGCCCGTGCCGGCCGATCCGCGCTACGACAGCCAAACCGTCTCCAAGTTCTTGAACAACCTGATGGAGCGGGGCAAGAAGTCCCTCGCCGAACGGGTGTTTTACTCGGCGATGGATCTGATCGAGCAGCGCACCGGGCAGCCTGGCGTGAACATCTTCAAGCAGGCATTGTCCAATGTGAAGCCTGCGCTGGAAGTGAAGTCCCGGCGAGTGGGCGGCGCGACCTACCAGGTGCCGGTGGAAGTGCGGCCCGAACGGCGCACCGCGCTGGGCATGCGCTGGCTGATCTCGTTCAGCCGCGCCCGCCGCGAGAAGAACATGGCCGAGCGGCTCGCCGCCGAGCTGATCCTCGCCTCGAAGGGCGAGGGCGAGACGATTAAAAAGAAGGAAGACACGCACCGAATGGCCGAAGCAAATCGGGCATTCGCGCACTATAGGTGGTAACCAACTAACCCCGGGCGCGAGCCCGGGGTGGGACCGAGCGCAAGCCCGGAGACCTGAAACCGACAACTTCGGGACCCTGCCCTAAGGGATCCTGCATCGAGGGGGCCGAAAGCCCTCCGATGAGAGCGGAGCGAGACCGGCCCAGGACGGGCGTCACGGTCGCCCCGCGTTTTTGCTGACTAAAGGACGCGAACGACTCGAATGCCACGCACCACGCCGCTCGACAAGGTTCGGAACATCGGCATCATGGCCCACATCGATGCCGGGAAAACGACTACGACCGAGCGCATCCTGTACTACACCGGCCGCACGTACAAGCTGGGCGAGGTGCACGACGGCACCGCTACGATGGACTGGATGGAGCAGGAGCAGGAGCGTGGCATCACCATCACCTCGGCTGCGACCACCACGTTCTGGCCCCGGCGCGGCCAACAGTACCGCATCAACATCATCGATACGCCAGGACACGTGGACTTCACCGTCGAGGTGGAGCGCTCGCTCCGGGTCCTGGACGGCGCCATCACCGTGCTCGACGCGGTGGGCGGCGTCGAGCCGCAAACCGAGACGGTGTGGCGTCAGGCCGATCGCTACCACGTCCCGCGCGTCGTCTTCGTCAACAAAATGGACCGGGTGGGCGCGGACTTCGAGATGTGCGTGAAAATGGTGCGCGAGCGGCTCGGCGCCAACGTCGTGCCGGTCCACCTGCCGCTCGGCGCGGGCGAGCTGTTCACCGGCATCATCGACCTGGTCCGCCAGGTCGAGATCGTGTACGACGACGACTCACTCGGCAAAAAGTACGTCGAAGGACCGGTGCCGGCGGCGTTGAAAGACAAAGTCAAAGAGATGCGCCACCACCTGCTCGAGTCGATCGTCGAGCAGGACGACGCCATCCTGCACAAGTATCTCGAAGAGCACGAACTGTCCGAGGATGAGATCCGGACCGTGCTGCGCAAAGCGACCATCTCCGGCAAGGTCGTCCCCGTGCTCGCCGGCGCCGCCTTCAAGAACAAAGGCGTCCAGGCGCTGCTCGACGCCGTGGTGGACTACCTGCCGTCGCCGGTCGACGTTCCCGCGATCCAGGGCCACCTGCCGCACCACGACGCCACGCACGCGCTGCGCCAGGCCGCGGATGAGGAGCCGTTCTCGGCGCTCGCGTTCAAGATCATGACCGATCCGTACGTCGGGAAGCTGACCTTCTTCCGGGTCTATTCGGGGGTGCTCGCCGCCGGGTCCTACATCTACAACAGCACCAAGGACAAGCGAGAGCGCATCGGCCGGCTGCTGGAGATGCACGCCAACAAGCGCGAGGAGATCGCCGAGGTACGGGCGGGTGACATCGCCGCCGCCATCGGCTTGAAGGACACCAAGACCGGCGACACGTTGTGCGACGAGGGTCACCCGATCATTCTCGAGGCGATGAAGTTCCCCGAGCCGGTGATCTCGGTCGCCATCGAGCCCAAGACCAAGGCCGACCAGGACAAGCTCTCCATCGCGCTGCAAAAGCTCTCCGAGGAAGACCCCACCTTCCGCGTGCATTCCGACGCCGAGACGGCGCAGACGATCATCTCGGGGATGGGCGAGCTGCACCTGGAGGTGCTGGTCGAGCGCATGCGGCGCGAGTTCAAGGTCGATGCCAACGTCGGCCGGCCCCAGGTGGCCTACCGCGAGACGGTGCGCAAGCGCGTCGAGTACGTGGAAGGCAAGTTCATCCGCCAGACCGGCGGCCGCGGCCAGTACGGGCACGTGGTCATCCACATGGAGCCGGGGAAGCCCGGGACGGGCTTCGTGTTCGAGGACAACATCGTGGGCGGCACGATCCCCCGGGAGTACATCGGCCCGGTGGAGCAGGGGGTCAAGGAAGCGCTCGAGAACGGCGTGCTCGCGGGCTACCCCATGGTGGACGTGAAGGTGGAGCTGGTGGACGGGTCGTACCACGACGTGGACTCGAGCGAGATGGCGTTCAAGATCGCCGGCTCCATGGCGGTGAAGGAGGCGGCCCGTCAGGCGCATCCGGTGCTGCTCGAGCCGATGATGGACGTGGAAGTCGTGACGCCGGCGGACTACATGGGCGACGTCATCGGAGATCTCTCGGCTCGGCGGGGGAAAATCGGTGGGATGACGCAGCGCGCGGGCGCCCAGGTGGTGGCCGCGACCGTGCCGCTGTCGGAAATGTTCGGCTATTCGACCACGCTCCGCTCGATGAGCCAGGGCCGCGCGATCTACAGCATGCAGTTCAGTCACTACCAGGAAGTGCCGAAAACCAAGGCGGAAGAGATTGTGTCGAAGGTGAAAGGATAGGGAACGGGAGACCATGGGAAAGGCAAAGTTTGAGCGGACGAAGCCCCACGTGAATGTGGGGACGATTGGGCACGTGGACCACGGGAAGACGACGCTGACGGCGGCGCTGACGAAGGTGGCGGCGGACAAAGGGCTGGCCACCTACGTGACGTACGACCAGGTGGCGAAGGCGTCGGAATCGCAGGGGCGGCGCGATGCGACGAAGATC
>DATHKX010000123.1:0-8981 GCA_035488835.1 Gemmatimonadales bacterium | reverse complement strand
GACGGGGGACGACGGTCACCATCCGGTTCCAGGGGTCGCCTTCCCGCTCTCGTGCGTGACGGGGCTCACGCCCGCCTGTGGCATAAACGTCGATCATTCACAATGTTGGTGGCCGATTGAGCCCTCATTCACGGGGAACATCGTGCGCACATTCGTTCTGGGCTTCGGGCTGGTGGTGCTGGTGGGCGGCGCTGCGGCGCCGGTCGCGGCGCAGTGGCTCGTGACCGACGCCCGTCGCATCGGCATGGGCGGCCTGAGCCTTGGTCGTTCGGGAAGCCTCGAGCGGTACAACCCGGCGTACCGCGCCGTGTCGGCCCAGAGCGCCAACCGCCGGGGCCAGCCCAAGCTGACGATCCCGATCCCGCTCGGGATCATCCAGTTCCTGCACGACCACCCGCACCTCTCCAGTGACCCGGCCTTCGACCCGAAGTCGGCGGGCTTCAACCCGGTCCTCGTTGCGAACACGATTCTGAACCTCCCGCTCTACCTCGAAGTGAAGAAGGCCCCGACGCCCATCAACGACGTGGCCTTCGTTATCGGCAAGGACTCGCTGATGGTGAATCTGGGCCTGGCGGCGAGCCTCGTTCCGGAGGACCAGTTCGGCATCAGCGGCTCGAGTCGCCCCCTCTCCCCGGGCTTCGGATTCAAGGGCTTTCGGGTGGGTGTCATGGGGTGGCTGCACAACGACGCGGAATTCCAGCTCGGTGACACGCTACTCGGCTTCCTGCGTGACTCGCAGCCCGCGCGGCACAACACCCGCTACAGCGTGCTCGTCCACGGCCTTGTGGAAGGCGGGTTCGCTCCGACCATCAGCTACGCCGGGCGCATCGCGGGTGACAGCACGAGCGGCTTCTACGTGGGGGGCGCGGTCCACTACTACCTGGGAGTCGGATACGGGCGGACCGACGGCGACGCCGGCTTCATCACCGGCGACACGATCTTCGGCGGCGCGAACCCGGTGACCCCCGACGCGCGGACCTTCACCCAATATTCGAAGTTTGGGAACACGCTCGGCCACGGTTTCGGTGGCGACGTCGGCGTTGCCTGGGTGTCCGGGCCGATCGAGATCGGGGTCGGCGTGAACGACATCGGCGCGACCATCACGTGGCCCGACACCCGCCAGGACAGCGCGTTCTACCGGGACTCGACCGTAGCCGGCAACGGGAGCACTGTCATCTATTCAAAACCGCTCGACAACCATGTCACGACCAAGACGAAATTGCCGGTGTCTTACATCGCTAACCTCGCGTACACGGTGGGCCAAACGACCCTCGGGGCGGACGTGTTGAACACTGGGCGCGGCAGCGTCGTGCATGTGGGTGGGGAGCAGCGGATCGGCCTGTTCGCGGTGCGGGGCGGCGTGGCGCGCGACCAGCGGAAACGGATCGAGTTCGGGTTCGGCGGGGGGTTGCGCTTCGGCGGGCTGGGCCTCGACGTGGGATTCTGGACGCACACCAACTCGCTGTCGAACGAGCGCGGCATCACGATGGCGACGTCGCTCTCGATCTATTAGGAGGCAGGATGCGCGCGAAGTGGCTGTGCCTGGTGGCGCTCACCGCGGCGGCGGCCGGCTGCGGGGAAGGGCGGGCGATCTTCGATATCGACGTGTTCAGCTTCCTTAGTTCCGCGAAGGCCGACACGCTGCCATACGTCGGGCCGTTGCCTCCCGGTGTGCCGGACACCATCCCGGTGCAGACGGTGAAGTCGCTCGGGATCGGCGGCTCGTCCATCGTGGATACGGTTCGGCTCACCGGCTCGGTCGACTTCGTGAACGCGACTGGTACAGGCAGTGTGAACTTCCAGGTGTACTTCGATACGGTCAAGAGCACCGTGTACACCGGAGTGCCGGCCTTCAGCGTGAGCGGCGCGGTCACGCCCAACCACACTACGACCAGCCCGTTCGACATTCCGAACCTCCCGGACGCCTTAAAACCATTCTTCCTCGCCTCGACGGTGTACGTGGGCATCAGGGCATCTGCCACCGGCACGATACAGGGAACGGCGAAGCTCACCGCGCTGCGGGCGAGAATCGTCATACAAGACAAAATCTTTTAGGACGTCGAGCAAAGACGTCACGCAGCGGCGTTGCACGAAGGCGTCGCCCGTCTCCGCGTGACGTCTTTCTTCTTATATTGGACGCGTGAACGAGTATCACCGCAGGCAGACCGTCGTCGTCGACGTGGGTGGCGTGAAAGTGGGCGGCACGCACCCGATCGTCGTCCAGTCGATGACCAACACCGATACCGCCGACGCGGACGCCACCGCGGCGCAGGTGCGCGCGCTGCACGACGCGGGCAGCGAGCTGGTGCGGGTGACGGTCAACAACGAGGCGGCGGCCGAGGCCGTGCCGGACATCGTGGCCCGCGTGGCCGTCCCCGTGATCGGCGACTTCCACTACAACGGCCACCTGCTCCTCACCAAATACCCGAAGTGCGCGGCCGCGCTCGCCAAGTACCGCATCAATCCTGGCAACGTCGGCGCGAAACGGCGCGACGAGCACTTCCGTACCATCATCGAGGTCGCGCTCACCCACGGCAAGCCGGTGCGCATTGGGGTCAACTGGGGGAGTCTCGACCAGCAGCTCCTCACGGAGATGATGGACGAGAACGCCCGCCGGCCGGAACCGCTCGACGCGCGTGAGGTGATGATCGAGGCAATGCTCGCGAGCGCCCTGCGCTCGGCCGAGCTGGCCGAGGAGTGCGGGCTGGCGCACGACCGCATCATCCTGTCGGCGAAGGTCTCGGGCGTGCAGGATCTGGTGGACGTGTACCAGCGGCTGGCGCAGCGCTCCGACCTTCCGCTGCACCTCGGGCTCACCGAGGCCGGGATGGGCGCAAAGGGAATCATCGCCAGCACGGCGGGTCTGTCGATTCTCTTGCAGGAGGGGATCGGCGACACGATCCGGGTGTCCCTCACGCCGCGGCCGGGCGGCGACCGGACCGAGGAGGTACAGGTGGCGCAGCAGGTGCTCCAGTCGCTGGGCCTGCGGAGCTTCACGCCGCAGGTCTCGGCATGCCCCGGCTGCGGCCGCACCACGTCGACGTTCTTCCAGGAGATGGCGGAGGACATCCAGACCCACCTGAAAGAGCAGATGGCCGCCTGGCGCGAGCGTTATCCGGGCGTGGAGACGTTGCGCGTGGCGGTCATGGGGTGCGTCGTGAACGGCCCCGGGGAGTCGAAGCACGCGGACATCGGGATCTCGCTGCCGGGCACCTTCGAGGAGCCCAAGGCCCCGGTGTATGTCGACGGCCGGCTCAAGGTGACGCTCAAAGGCGACTCGATCGTGGCCGATTTCCTGAAGATCCTCGAGGAGTACGTCGAGAACCGGTACGGGGCAACCTCACCCCCTGTCCCGGGCGACCTCGTCTCTCGTTAAGCGATTCGGCTCCCCAGAGGCACCTCGCGCTCCGGGTGCACCAGCACGATGTCCCCGTCACCCAACACCACGCCGAGCGTCAGGACTTCGGAGAAGAAGGTGGCGATCTGGCGCGGTGGGAAGTTCACCACTGCCAGGACCAGCTTTCCCACGAGATCGGCCTTGTCGTAGTACTTGGTGATCTGCGCGCTCGAGGTCTTCACGCCGAGCTCGCCGAAATCGATCCGCAGCTTGTATGCGGGCTTCCGCGCCTTGGGGAAGTCCTCGACCTCGACGATCCGGCCCACGCGGATGTCGACCTTGGCGAAGTCGTCCCAGGTGATCTCGGGCATCGCGGAAGGGCCCTCCCGTTTGGCCTTGACTGACGCTTGACGGCCGTTCTGCAATGTAATCTCGCACGACTTAGGCACCCGCTTCGTATACAAGCTGGAGTGAGAACGTGTCGCATTTGCATCTTATCGTGTCGCAAAAACGCCCTAGCGCGGGGCTTCGCTCATCGTTACCCCGTGCGGGTCGAGAGCGGTAACAAGGCTGCGACGTGCGTGCCCCCGTTGGGGTTCCCCGCCCGGTGGAGCGCTTCAATCCAGGAGCGTTTTCGTACTACGACCGCCTGACGCCCGTTCTCCAGTTCGTCAACGCCCACATATCGAAGCCCATCTCCCTCGACGACGCAGCGAAGCTCGCCGGTCTGGAACGAAAGTACTTCTCCGCCTTCTTCCACTCGAAAGTCGGCACCACATTCTCCGAATGGCTCAGGATGGTTCGCGTGCACCGGGCAATGGACGTGATGCGCGCACACGACGACACGATTCCGCGAATCGCCTATGCGTCGGGCTTTCGCGATGTGCGAACGTTCGAGCGAGCCTTCAAACGTTACGTGGGTGTGAGCCCAAGCGCGTACCGCTCGCTCGTGCGACCGGAACACGATGGATGCCGCGACGTTCACGACTGGCGCCGCGCGGTCCCCTGACTCGTGGCGCACATTGTGGTCGGCCAAGAGGAGGTGAGGAACATGTTCCGGCGATTCTATCAGGCAGCCGTCGTGCTCGCGGGTTTGACCACGTTGGTGGGGTCGTGTACCCGCGACCTTTCTGTGGAGCCACGTCGCCCTTCGTTGAGTCCGCAGCTCGTGGCGCCGTCGAATGACGCCTTCGGCAACGCGACGGTGATTGCGGCCCTGCCGTTCAGCGACAGCGTGGACATAACGGACGCGACCGTGGAGACAGGCGAGCGGGCGCCATTCTGTTCATCTGGCGCTTCATCGCAACGGACCGTCTGGTACGCGTTCACGCCTACGGCGACTGGGCTGCTCTCGATAACCATCAATGCCCCGTTTTCGACCGTGGTCGCCGTCGACACCGGTGTCTCGCCGGGCGTCCTCGGCGAAGTAATCTGTCGTAGCCCGTTCGGAGGGATCTCGACCTTCGTGGCACAGGCCGGCACGACCTACTACTTCCAGGTGGATGGCATGTTCGGCCAAAGCGGACTTCTGCAGTTCCGCTTGGACGCGATCGTCCCGCCACCGAACGACAATTTCGTGGACGCGACGGCGATTCCCGCGCTGCCGTTCAGCAACACGGTGGACCTGACGGCGGCGAGCTTCGAGGCAGGCGAGCCGACGACGCCGTCCTGCGCGAGGCCGTTTGGTCCGCTGACCAGCAGCGCGTGGTACCGCTTCACCCCTACCGCGACCGGATCGATCTCGGGGAGCGCGTTCGGTGGTGGGTTCTCGAGCGTGGTCGCCGCCTACACAGGGTCCTCGGTGGCGAGCCTGACCGAGGTGGGTTGCGGCGTCTTCGGAAACAGGTCGACGTTCCGCGCCGTGGCTAACACGACCTACTACTTCCAGGTGGGTGGCCTGTTCGGCCAGTCCGGGTCCCTTGAGTTCCGCCTTGACGTTACGCCACCGCCGTTCGCGAGCTTCAGCTTCTTTCCCTTTGACCCTTCGGTCTTTGATGTCGTCCAATTCTTTGACCAGTCCTTCGACCCGGGTGGAGTCGGTTTCGCGCCGCAGGCCTGGACCTTTGGCGACGGGACGACCGCCACCGGCGGCAATCCAACGCATCGCTACGCGGCCGACGGAGACTACACCGTGCAGCTGACGGTCACGACACTTGACGGTCGCACTGCCGTCGCCACCCAGACCGTGCACGTCCGGACGCATGACGTGGCGATCACCCGGTTCTCAGTGCCGCAGACGGGGAGGTCGGGACAGACCCGACCCCTAGACGTGAACATCAACAGCAAGCGCTACCCCGAAACCGTGGAGGTGCAGCTCTTCAGGAGCGTTCCCGGAGGCTTCCAGCAGTTCGGCTCGCTGACCCAGTCCGTGCCCATGAACCCCAAGAACGGCACGACTGATTTCGCGTTCAGCTATACGTTCACGGCAGACGATGCCCTGATCGGGAAGGTGACCTTCAAGGCCGTCGCCGTGATCAGCGGCGCGCGCGATGCGCTACCGGCCGATAATGAGGCGATTGCTCCGCCGACCAAGGTAAGTCGTTAGCGCCTACGAGAGCGCTTGGCCGGAAAGAGCGCTCGCGGTGCGGACATCGGCTCCGAGGCCCTTGAACGTCGACTTCGCCGCTTGCAGCTCGAGCTCGGCGTCCTCAGGGCTTCCCGTGGCGCGATACGCCCCGGCCAGGAGCAGCCTCGCGGTGGCGGTCTCGTAGGGAAGCTGGATTTCCTGCCACAGCTTGCAGGCGCGCCGCAGGTTGGGGATGGCCGCGTCGGCGACGCCTTCGGCGACCTGCACGGCGCCGCGTGCTTGCGCCGCGCTCGCGTGCCATGCCGTGGAGCCGAATTCGCGAGCGATCGCCTCGAGCTCCGTGACGCTCTCCCGCGCCCGGTCGAGCTCCCCCGCAGCTAGCGCGATCTGCACGCGGGCGGGCAGCAGCCGCCCCCTGTCCAGCGATCCCTCCGGTCGGTCGGCGACGGCGCGCTCGATGAGTCCCTTCGCGGCGTCGATCTTACCCTCCGCCAGGCGCAGCAGCGCCAGGCCCGGAACGGGCTCGCGGCCGAGCTCGTGCGCCTGACGCAGGACCTCCTCGGCACGCTTCAAGTCGCCCATGCGGAGCCGGATTTCCCCGATCTCGTAGAACGCTTCACCGGCCGCGATGTTGTAAAAGCCCCGGAGCTCCTGGGCGGCGCGGAGCGCCTCGGTCTCGGCGTCGTTCCAGGACCCGCGCAGTCTCATGAGCTCCGCGCGGTGCACCCGACAGATCCCGGGGAACCCGGACTCCGTGTGCTGCTCGCACCAGCGCCGTGCCGCCTCGCTCCATTCACCCGCGCGCTGATAGTCGGCCAGCTTTTCGCACAGCCCCATCATGTTGCAGTAGATCCGCCCGGTCACCTCGGGGCCGAGCTCGCCACCAACCGCCGCCGCCATCGCTTCGTCGATCAGCGCCATGCCTTGCGCCAGCTCTCCCTTGGAGACGAGCATGCGACCGACGTCGTGCATGGCCAGGGCCTGGAGGTCGCGATCGCGGAATCGGGTGGCGAGGTCCGAGGTTCGTCTCGCCAGGCCCAGCGCCTTTTCAACGTCGCCTTCGCTGTCGAACGCGAGCATCGCGTGGAGTCGTAGCAGCGCGCCATGCTCGCGGCACTCGGGGACGTCCTGCAGTAGCCGCTCCGCGCGCTTCAGCCAGCCGTTGCCGAGGGATTTCGCTTGCCTGCGAAAGAAGTCCTCGGCCAGGCGCACCGCGACCGCCGCCGCGAGCCGGGGCTTCCGCTGATCCATGTAGGTGACGTACGCGCGTTCGCGGGCGGCGATGCAGTCGTCGACGCGGCCGATCCACCAGGCCGACTCGGCAAGGCGTTCGTCGTCCTCCACGGTGAGTGCCCGTATCGCTCGGGCGTTGGTGAGAGTCTCGAACGCCTCGCGCCAGGCGTGGCGCGCAAACGCACTCCGCCCGGCGTCCTCGACGTCGCTACGCGCCGGCGGCGCTGTCGCAATCGTGGCCGGGCGGGCCTCGGCGGATGCGCGCAATGCCTCCGCGAACTGATGCGTGGTGGCGAATCGGTCGGCCGGAGCCCGCGCCAGGGCCTTCGCGATCGCCTGATCCATCGGCGGGGGCACCGTCTCCCGCAGGCGCCGGGCGGACGGGACGGGGTCGGTGAACCGCTTGGCGATGATCGCCTGGCTGGTCGGACCCGTGAACGGCGGCTCACCGGCAAGCATCTCGTACAGCACGCAGCCCAAACTGTAGACGTCGCTCCGCCCATCGAGCGCCCGGTCGCCTGCTGCTTGCTCGGGGCTCATGTACGCGGGCGTGCCGAGGACGATCCCGGTCCGCGTGAGCTTGCCCCCTCCGGCGGCATCGATCGCCGCCGCGATGCCGAAGTCGGCCACGATCGCTTCGTCGTTGGACAGCAGGATGTTTTCGGGCTTGACGTCTCGATGCACGACGTCGTGGCTGTGGGCGTAGCTCAGGGCGTTCGCCACTGCACACGTGATCGTTACGGCATCCGCGATGGCGAGCTGTTTCTCTCGGTCCAGCCGGTCTCGGAGCGACTCGCCCTCGATGTACGGCATGACGTAGTAGAGGAGGCCATCCGCTTCTCCCGAATCGTGCAGCGGCAGGATATGGGGATGAGTGAGGCGGGCGGCGGTTTCGATCTCCCGGAGAAACCGTTCCCGCCCGAGAGCGGCCGCGAGCTCCGGCGCCAGCACCTTGATCGCCACGGGGCGACGGTGCTTCAAATCCTGGGCGAGGTAGACCGTTGCCATTCCCCCACGCCCGAGCTCACGCTCGATCGCGTAGGCACCGCCGAGGGCGGCCTGAACGTGGGTGAGGAGGTCGGTCACAGGGGAGCTTTCGTGTGCGTAACGACTCCATCTTAGAGCCCGGCGCGCTCACCGGGCGTGATGTGTGACCGACATGTGCAGGATTTGGCGCTGTGCCGCGTAACTTCGCCTACCCGGTGTCCGCCTCTCCATCGTACTGTCCTACCCATGCTCGCCCGCGTCCGCTCCGCCGCGGTGCTCGGGATCGACGCCTATCTCGTGGACGTCGAGACCGACATCGCGAACGGCCTCCCCAGCTTCGCCACCGTCGGATTGCCGCAGGGTGCCGTCAAGGAAGGACGCGAGCGCGTGTACGCCGCGCTCGCGAACACCGGCTACACGTTCCCCCTGAAGCGCATCACGGGATAAGAGAGAAGGGGGTCCCGACGCTTCTCCCCCCCTCTTGGATTTCAACTCGTACCCGGTCTCCCGGCGATCGCGATCGCGTACTCCACCAGGGCTTCACCCATTCGCACGTGCTGCTCGAGCAGGCAGCACAGATTGCGCATGTCCTCCTCTGTCAACTCACTTGACGTTCCTTGCAGGCTCACGCCTTCCAACGTAGCGCGGGCGAGGTCAACGATAGGGATGAGACGGAGGTTCAGCAACATCTGAAGACGTTACATAGCGCGGTCAACGGAGCATCAACAGACGGTCAGTGCCGCATTTCCGCCTGCTCGTGCCGCAAAAACACCCTAACGAGCTGTGCAGGCGCCCGTTATCGTTAGGTCATGGGGCGGACTGAACGGGTTGAGCTCTACAAGAAGATTGAGGAGCACCGAAAGCGCCCGCTGATAGTGTACGTCACCAGCAAGCGGG
>DATHKX010000122.1:0-3522 GCA_035488835.1 Gemmatimonadales bacterium | reverse complement strand
GTGAACGTGCCGCCCGTGGTGTACGTATGCGAGGGGTTCTGGGTGGTCGCCGTCGCGCCGTCCCCGAAGGTCCAGCGGTAGCTCGCAATCGTCCCGTCCGGATCACTGCTCGTGCTCGTGAAGCTGCAGGTGAGCTGGGTGCAGCTCGAACTGAACGCGGCCACCGGCGGCTGGTTCGGCAGCGCCGTGACGTTGAACGCACTGCTCGTCGCGGCCGTGAGTCCCGACGCCGTCGCGCGGAGCGTATAGCCGTTGCCCGGCTGGTCGACGCTCAGGTTCGGGAACGTGGCGACGCCGTTCACCGCGTTCACCGGCGCACCGCCCGAGAGCGTCCCGCCACCCGGATTCGCCCCCAGCGCGAGCGTGATCGCGCCGGTGAAGTTGGTGGCGACGTTTCCGAGAGAGTCGTACGCCGTGATCTTCACCGGCGGCTTGATCGCGCTGTCCTGCATCGCGGCGCTGGGCTGTGCGGTGAACGCGAGCTCGGTGGCGGGCGCCGGCATGACGCTGAACGCCCCACTGGTGTCGGGGTGCAGCTCCGGGGCCGCGGCCGTGAGCGTGTAACCGCTTGCCGCCTTGTCCAGTCGGACGTTCGCGAACGTGGCGACGCCGTTCACGGAGCGCACCTGCTTGGTTCCCCGCAGCGAGTCACCGCTCGGGTTGGCGCCGAGCGACAGGGTGACCAGCGTGTCGCGCAGGGTGACGCGGCCGGCCGAATCCTGGACGGTGACCTGCACCGGCGGACTGATTGGCTCGCCGGCGCGCGCGCTCGACAGCGATGAGGAGAAGGCCACGCGGGCCGGAGGCGCCTCGGACGGCGGCGTCTTGCCCCCGCCACCGTTCAGCAGCTTGTCGATGTGGCAGCCGAGGACGAGTAGGACCAGCGCCAAAGCACAGAGCGTCTTCATCAGCCGGACTGGCGCTGCAAGGCGCGCACCGGCTCGCGCGCTTGGAACGGGCTGTTGCTGAGCTTAGGTAACCTGAATCGCTCTGACACACCTGCCGAGTCGAAGCAACAGGTGTGTCGGGGAATCGGCAGTGTTGCCCGGCCGACTACGGTGCCAGCGCTTCCCAGGTCTGCCGCACCACCCGCTCGATGTCCGGCCGGAACCGCCCCGCGATGCCGAAGGCCTCCATGAAGCCCTCGTCTTCGTACCCGTGCTGGCCCAGCATCCGCGCCGATGGGAGGTAACCGAATACCGTATCCGTGTAGCCAACGGGGATCACGATGCCCGGGCCTTGGGAGCTGACGGCGTGCCCATACTCCGCCACCGGCTCGGCCGACAGCGCGGCGATTGCGAAGCCGGGCGCCACCCGCAGTCGTTGAAACGTGACGTCCCGATCCGGCGACGCCCCCGCCATCAGGTCCGACAGACGCACCCGCGTCCCTGCGGCGGCGGGCTTGAGCGGATATGACACACTGCGACCGCGCGCGACTTCCGCCACTCGCTCCGCGAGCGAGCCGGACCACGCCGCATACTCCGGAGCCGTGAACGGAGTGAACAGCTTCCCCACGACGAGCTCCGCGAGACGCCGCCCGAGCCGGCGCGGCCGGCCCAGCTCGCGGGGCCGGATGTCGCCCGCGCAACCTTGCAGAAACAACACCGGGAGGTCGGCACCGAACGCCAGGCGCAGCGCGCGGCGTACCACGCCGGGATAGTCGGCGCTCACCTGCGATGGCTCGGCAAAGGTCACGGGATGGCAGGCGTAGGACCAGAGCAGCGCCACCGGACGTCCCCCTGCGTCTGTGAACGTGAGGACGTGCACCGTCTC
This sequence comes from Gemmatimonadales bacterium, assembly GCA_035488835.1. GTDB lineage: Bacteria > Gemmatimonadota > Gemmatimonadetes > Gemmatimonadales > GWC2-71-9 > AG41. The sequence goes on along the minus strand of DATHKX010000122.1, from coordinate 1,749 downwards.
GTCGCGCGGGCCCGCGGGGTCGGGTGCGCGCAGCGCGGCGCGGTGTGGCAGGTGGCGCGGCGAAAGGCGCCATCCCATGCGCCGCCGATTGATCGCGTGCGCGGCGGGGCCGCTGCGGTACTCCAGCAGACCCCCCCCGGGCACCGGCTGGGCGGCGAGCCGTCGCAGCAACGCGGCGCCACGCTCGGCCACCCAAGTCACGTAGGCCGGCTCCGCGCGGCCGAGCAGCGGCTTCGATGGGTCCACCGCGGGCGCGAAGTGCGTATGGGACGCCGCGAACAGGAAGGACGCGTCGGGGAGCACGAGCTGATCGTGCACCGCGGCAGCGATCCGGCGCTTCAGGTCTTCGGTGACGAACAGCAGATCGGCGCAGACGATCGCGATGCTGGCGTGCGGTGTCCGAAGCAGCAGCGCGTTCAGCTCCAGCGGATCGGCCACTCCGCGGCTCGGGCCGGTGCGATCGGTGAACCCCGCGAGCGGCAGCGGCTCCCGGGGCGTGATGTCGATAGATCCTGCCGTGATGGAGAGTTCCGGCGACGTCATACGGGCTGCCAACGCGATGGTCGGGAGGGTCGGGCCGCCACTACAGGAGGGAGCGGTACACGTCGGCGGTCTGTTCCGCCGTCCGCTGCCAGGTGAATGTCCGCGCGCGGGCGCGCCCGCGCTCCACCAGCTCTTCGCGTCTCAGGGGATCATCCGACAAACTCTCGAGGGCCTCGACGTAGGCGCCCGGGTCCCGGCCTTCGACCACCACCACCGCGTCGCCCCCCACCTCCTTCAGACCCCCGGCGCCGGAGGTGACCACAGGCAGGCCCGAGGCGAAGGCCTCGATCACCGGATAGCCGAAGCCTTCATACAAGGAAGGAAAGAGCAGGACGTCCGCCGCGCGGTATGCGCGCCGCAGCGTGCTCTCGTCCGCGAGCGGGACGGTGCGCACGCAACGCCGCAGCCCCAGCCGCTCGATCAGCTCCTGCTGGTCGTTCGAGAATCGCCCGCCCACCTGCAGCAGATATGCATCCGCCTCGGCGCGCAGCCGCGCCACGGTATGGATGACCAGGGGCACGTTCTTGCGCTCGACGGTGCTCCCCACGTGCAGCACGACGAACGCGTCGTCGGGGATGCGCCAGTCGGCCCGGCCGCGCGCGCGCGCGTTCGGGGCTTCGGAGAAAAACGCGCGATCCACCCCGAACGGTACCACGCTGATACGGCGGTCGTCGCCCAACCAGGTCGCGAGCTCGCGCTTCAGCCACTCGGTGCCCACGATGTATGACCGCGCGAGCCTCAGCGCCTTGAGCGTGCCGCGCAAGAAGCGATTCCGCAACCCTTCGCGCCAGCCGTCGGTGGGCGAACGCAGGATGATGACGGGCATCAGGTCGTGCACGGTGACGATCGCCGGGCGGCGCTGCACGCGCGTCACCATGTGCGCGTAGCTGTGATCGAGGATGTGCACCAGCTGCGCGCGCTTCGCCTCCCGCCGCAGCCACCAGGGGTACAGCACGTACCGCGCTACGTAGCGCTGCGGCTCGTGCAGCGGACCCGGCAGCACAAGCTTCGTGGGATCCACGTCCTGCGCCCACCACCGGGGATAGCCGCCCGAGGTGCGCCCATTCCCCCGGTCGCGCGTCAAGTCGCCGATCGACGCGGCCAGCCGCACTTCGAAGCCCGGATCGGTGCTCTCCAGCCAGTCGTGCAGCCGGTGCGCGTAGCGATCCATGGAAGGCCAGCGCTCGAGGGGGAGATCGGGGACGA
>DATHKX010000121.1:0-9186 GCA_035488835.1 Gemmatimonadales bacterium | reverse complement strand
CGCTCGGTGCTCTCCCTGATCTCGCACGTCCCCGTGAGCAGCTGCGCCTCGCGCCCGCCCAGCCCGTGCACCGCTACCAGCACGAACTTGCGATCGAACGCGTCGATGATCGTGGCGCCCTCGAGCGCGATCGAGTTGTCGGGCAACAGCTCGTCCAGGCAGCGCGACGCCGCCCGCGCCGCCGCCTCCACCCGGTTCCGCACCGTGTCGGTCCCCTGCTCCTCCGCCTCCGCCTCCTTCCCCTCGTACGACAGCTTCACGCGCACGATGACGCGCTGCGGCCGCTCCGAGGGCCGCACCTCGAGCCCCTGGAAGACCACCACCCGCTTCTTGGACCGGGTGCGTACCGCCTCTTCCTGCATCTGCTCGATCGGCCGCACGTCGGCGGTCTGCGCCACGCTGATCTTGCGGTGGTCGATCTTCAGGCCGAGCTGCGCCATCAGCGCCGACTCGATGTTGCGGACCACCTGCTTGGCCTGCTGGTCGCTGGTGGTGAGCACGTGGATCTCGCTCACCTCGCCCAGCGGCGTCACCACCACGCGGGCCGACAGGACGCCGGTGAGGCTGGTGATCAGGTTCTCGGCGCGCTTCACCCCCCATGGATCGGGGGCCTGGGGCGGCGGCGTCAGGGGCAAGGACTCGCGCTCTTCCGCGCCTTCGGGATTGGAAATCGTCACGCCTAGCGTTCTCCCGTCGCCACCTGGTTTCGTCCCGAGGCCTTGGCGCGGTACAGCGCGCGGTCGGCCGCCACCAGCACGTCTTCCGTCTCCGGGCCCCGGCCGGGCACGAATTCCGCCACCCCGACGCTCACCGTCACCAGCCCCTCGGGGTAGCCGAGCGTCCGGCCCATGCCCTCGACCGTGGCCCGCACCTTGTCGGCGACGCCGAGGGCCCCGTCCACCCGGGTGCGCACCAGCACCAGCACGAACTCGTCGCCCCCGTAGCGCGCCGCCAGGTCGGTGGTGCGAATGTGCGCGCCGCACTCCCGCGCCGCGCCCTTCAGCACCTCGTTCCCCGCCTCGTGGCCGAACTCGTCATTCACCTTCTTGAAGTTGTCCAGATCCACGAACAGCACCGCGAAGGGATCGCCGGTCCGGTCGCTCCGGGCCACCTCCGAGGCGAGGCGGTCGCGCAACACCCGGTAGGTGGCCAGCCCCGTCAGCCCGTCCACCGCCGCCTGAAGCTGCGCCGCCCGGGCCTGCTTGTCGAGATAGGGGGGGCACGACCGCAGCGTCGTCCGTCCCAGCGCCGCGGCGTTCGCGAACGCCCGGCACGTCCGGTACCCGCACGCGCCGCAGTCCCACGGATGGCCGTTGGGCGCGAGCCCGATCTCCTTCAGGATCGCGTCCACCGCCTCCGCCTGCGGCCGCTGCCCATTCTGGGAGATCCGGAACGACTCGGCGACCTGCACGCCGCGCGCGACCGTCTCTTCCACCACCGGCAGGCGCGACCGCGCCGGCTCGGTGGCCCCCACGATCTCGCGCCGCCGGAACAGCTCGTCGCGCGGCCCCAGCAGCGGATGGTCGAGGCAGCCCTCGCACGGCAGGATGTCCACGAAGCCGAGATCCAGGCGATCCACCGCCACCGCGCGGGCGATCGCCCCCAGGCCGCCCAGCCCGCGGACTTTGCGGAACCGCCGGCTCGCCTGCGTCTCCTCGAGCAGCACCTCGAGCGGCAACCCGCCCGCCATGCTGAGGTGCCGCCGCCGCTCCTCCGGCACGCGGGTGAAGTATTCGGCCTGCTCGGCGACCACGATGCCGCGCCGCTGGAACATGCCGTCCAGCTCCTCGAACGTGACCGCCGCGTCCACGTCCGGCCCGCCCTCGGTGATGCACACCCCGGCGTACACGACCGGCGTGCCGACGCCGTACAGCCGTTTCAGGTAGCGCGCCTCGGCGGCGATCGGGGTCGCCACCGGGGCCAGGTAGGGGATGAGCTCGGGGTACTGCGTCCGCACCGTCTCCACGATCACCGGGCAGGTGCTGCGGATCATCGTGCCCCAGTCGCCGTCGGCCCAGAGGGCGCGGTATTCCTGCGCCACCAGCTCGTCGCCCAGCACGCCGCGGTGCACCGTGCGGAACCCCGCCGCGTAGCAGGCGTTCACGACCTGATTGGGAGTCGCGGGATAGAAGTAGACGGCGTTCTCGACCGACAGGATCAGCGCGGCCCGGCCCGCGAGCGCCAGCTCGAGCGCGCGCGGCACGTCGCCCAGCGCCTCGATCGCGTCGTGCGGGCACGCCGGCAGGCACAGCCCGCAGCGCGTGCACGCCTCGTCCACGATCCGCACGATCGCGCCTTCGACCGCCACGGCGTCGGCGGGACACACCCGTACGCAGGCCATACAGGCCACGCACGAGTCGGGTTTGATCCTAAAGTCCACGAGACAGCCGGCCGGGGCGCTGCGGCGCTCCAAAAAACGTCGAGCAAGGGCGCCGTAACATGGACGCCGCGTCACTGCGTGTCAATGGCCGCACGGACGACAACCCTTTGGTGGAGCGTGATTTAGGCGAGAGCGTACGCCTTGAGCTTGCGGTACAGTGTGCGCTCGCCGATCCCCAGGACTTCGGCCGCCTTGCGACGATTGCCCTGCGTGTCGCGCAAGGCCGCCTCGATCGCAGCACGCTCCACATCCGCCATTGTCATGCCGGGGCGGTACAGCACGTCGGCCTGGGGCGCGCCGGCCTGCGCCTCGCCGGAAGTGACCGCGCTAACTCCCGACCCGGGGCCCACCTCGATGACCTCGACGCGCCCAGGCCGGTCCTCCAGGCGTCGCCGCAGCTCTTCAACCTGTAACTTAAGCTCCACAAGACTGCGGAAAATGAACTCCAACTCCTGAGCGCCCACCCCCCCCGCCCCGCCTACGTCGCGGCCGGGTCCGAGCAGCCGCATCGGCAACATGCTGCCGTGCTCCCGGATGTCCTTGGGGATGTCGCTCGCGCGGATCTCCCCTTCCGGCGCGAGCACCACCATCGACTCGATGAGGTTGCGCAGCTGGCGGATGTTGCCGGGCCACTCGGCGTCCACCAGGATCTGCAGCGCCTCCGGCGTGATGCCGCGGAACGTGCGGCCGTGCTGTTTGGCGAACTCGGCGACGAAGCGCCGCACCAGCAGCGGGATGTCGGTCTTCCGATCGCGCAACGGCGGGAGATAGATGTAGAGCACGTTCAGCCGGTAGAACAGGTCGTCGCGGAACCGCCCCAGCGCGACTTCTTCCTTGAGCGACTTGTTGGTCGCGGTGATCACCCGCACGTCCACTTTGATCGCCTGCGTCCCGCCCACCCGGAAGAAGGTCCGGTCCTCGAGCACGCGCAGCACCTTCACCTGGGTGGCGGGCGCCATCTCCCCCACCTCGTCGAGGAAGATGGTGCCGCCGTCCGCCAGCTCGAACCGGCCCAGCCGCCGCTCGGCGGCGCCGGTGAACGCTCCCTTCTCGTGGCCGAACAGCTCGCTCTCGAGCAGGGTGTCCGGGATGGCGGCGCAGTTCACCGCAATGAACGGCTTGGCGCGCCGCGGCGACAGGTCGTGGATCGCCCGCGCCACCAGCTCCTTCCCCGTCCCCGACTCCCCTTCGATCAGCACCGTGGAGCTCACCGGCGCCATCTGCTCGATCTTGACCAGCACTTCCTGGATGGCGGGGGATTCGCCGATGATCCCGGTGCGCTGCTGCAGCCTGCGGCGCTCGATCAGGCGGCGCACCGTCGCCGCTACCTCGGCCGGGTCGGCGGGCTTTTCGAGGTAGCCGGTGAGACCGAGCCGGCGGGCCAGTCCCTTGGCGTCGGGCTCGGTCTCTTCGACCAGGCCGAGGGTCGAGACCGAGCGGTCGCGCGCCAGGGTGAGGAGCTGCGCGGCGCCGGACTCGTGCAGCCCGCCGGTCACCACCACGCAGTCGGGGGGCGGGTCGCGGCGCAGGGCCTGGCGCGCTTCGTCGAGCGTGGAGGCCAGCGTGGTGTGGAAGCCCGCCGCCTCTACGCCTGCGTTGATGCGGACCGCGTGCTCCAGGTCGTCGGTGGTGATGAGGATCCGGTCCGGCATCAGTGCTCCGTGCGCGCTCCGCTCAACAGGTCCACGGCGTGCTCCAGCAGATCGTCGAGCACGGCGAGGCCATCCGCCACTCCTCCGGTCGAGCCCGGAAGATTCACGATCAACGTCTTGCCGCGCGTGCCGGCCACGCCGCGGGAGAGCCAGGCGCGCGGGAACTTGGGCGCCGCGGCGCCACGCAGCGCCTCGGCGATGCCGGGCGCGAGCCGCTCCACCACCGCCTGCGTCGCCTCCGGGGTCACGTCCCGCTCGGTGAGCCCGGTCCCGCCCGTGGTGAGGATCACGTCCACCTCACCGGAGTCCGCCCACCGCACGAGCTTCCCCACGATGCGGTCGGTCTCGTCGGGCACCACACTCCGCACCGCCACCTCGTAGCCGCGCGCGCCCGCCCACTCGAGAATCGCATCGCCCGACGTGTCGGCCCGCTGGCCCATGGCACCGAGGTCACTGACAGTCAAAATCCCGATCCGCATCTACTTCTTCGTTCTCCGCGCCACAAAGGGCATCGCCACCACCTCCGCCGGCACCCGCTTGCCGCGCACGTCGATCGTGAACCGGGTGCCCGGCTTGGCCTCTCCCGCGGGGAGGTAGGTCATGCCGATCGCGCAATTCGCCGTGGGCGTCACCGTCCCGCTGCGCACCACGTCCACCTGTGTACCGTCCAGGTACACGCCGTAGCCGTGCCGGGCGACGACTTTCGGCTCGGTCACCTTGAAGCCTACCAGCCGGCGCTTCACGCCCGCGAGCTTCTGCTGCTTCAGCGCCGCGAGCCCCGTGAACGCGGCGCCCTTCTCGAGCTTCACGATCCACCCGAGGCCCGCCTCGTACGGCGTCACCTCGGCGTCGATGTCGCTCCCGTACAGGGGGTAGCCCGCCTCGAGCCGCAGGGTGTCGCGCGCGCCGAGCCCGCACGGCTCCGCGCGCCCCGCTCCGACCAGGGCGTACCACAGGGTTTCGGCGTCCGACGCGCGGCAGTACAGCTCGAACCCATCTTCCCCCGTGTACCCGGTCCGCGAGATGAAGCACTGCACGCCCCCCGCGACCTTCCCCTCGGCGAAGTGATAGTAGGGGATCATCGCCACGCCCACGGGGGTGAGCGGCGCGAGCAGCGCCTCCGCCCCCGGGCCCTGGACGGCGAGCAGGGCGGTAGCGTCCGAGATGTCGCGCAACCGCACGTTCGCGCCGCGCTTCTGCGCCACGATGTGCGCCCAGTCGGTCGCGATGTTCGCGGCGTTCACGACCAGCATGAGCCGGTCCTCGAAGCGGTACACCAGACAGTCGTCCACGAACGTGCCCTGCTCGGTGAGGATCGCGGAGTACTGCGCCTGGCCCGGCTTCAGGGCACCGACATCGTTACACGTGATCTGTTGCACGAAGGCGTTGCGGTCGGGCCCGGTGACCTCGAACTCGCCCATGTGCGAAACATCGAACACGCCGACGTGCTCGCGCACGGCGCGGTGCTCGGCCGCTATGCCTGCCGGATAGCAGACCGGCATCTCGTAGCCGCCGAACGGCACCAGCTTGGCGCCGAGCGTGACGTGAATGTGGTGGAGCGGGGTCTGCTTCATCAGCCCAGCAGCGTCGCCAAGAGCGCCTTCTGGACGTGCAAACGGTTCTCCGCTTCGTCCCACACACGCGACTGCGGGCCTTCGATCACGGCGGCCGTGACCTCCTCGCCGCGGTGCGCGGGAAGGCAGTGCAGGAAGATGGCCTTCGCGTCCGCGAGCTTCATCAAGTCCGGGTCGACCGTGTAGCCTCGGAACGCGTTGCGCCGTGACTCGGCCTCGCCCTCCTGGCCCATGGACGCCCACACGTCGGTGTTCACCACGTGCGCACCCTCCACCGCCTCTTCGGGGACCTCCGTGATGGACAGGCAGGCGCCGGCCGCCTTGGCCCGCTCGAACATCCCGCGGTTCGGCTCGTAGCCCTCGGGACAGGCGAGCCGCAGCTCGAACCCCAGCACCTGCGCCGCCTCGATCCAGCTGTTCGCCATGTTGTTGCCATCGCCCACCCAGGCGATCCGCTTCCCCTCCCACGTGCCCAGCGCTTCCCGCACGGTGAACAGGTCGGCGAGCACCTGGCAGGGATGCGACAGATCGGTGAGGCCGTTGATGACCGGGATCGAGGCGTGCCGCGCCAGCTCTTCCACCTCGGCATGGTCGAAGGTGCGGATCATGATCCCGTCCACGTAGCGCGACAGCACGCGCGCCGTGTCGGGGATCGGCTCCCCCCGCCCGATCTGGATGTCGCGGGACGAGAGGAACAGCGCCTGCCCGCCCAGCTGGTACGCGCCCACCTCGAACGACACGCGCGTGCGCGTGCTCGATTTCGCGAAGATCATCGCCAAGGTCTTGCCTGCGAGCGGGGTCTCCCGGTAGGACCCCGACTTCATGCGCCCGGCGAGGTCGAACAGGGTCAGGATCTCGTCCCGGGTGAGGTCGGTGACGGCGAGGAAGTCGCGCTTGGCCATGGAATCCCTGGTAGGCAAGTCAAAATGACAGTCTACGGCTGCTAATTCTACGTGAGCCGGAAGGGCGGGACAAGCGGGCGACCTAGAGGATGTAGCGGCGCAGGTCCTCGTCGTCGACGATCTTGCCGAGCCGGTCGCGCACCTTGTCCGCGTCGAACTTGATGCGCTTTTCGGCCAGCTCGGGGAGGTCGAACAACACGTCTTCGAGCAGCGTGGTCATGACGGTGTGGAGCCGCCGGGCGCCGATGTTCTCCATGCGCTCGTTGGCCTTGGCGGCGATGCGGGCGATCTCCTTGATGCCGTCGTGCGTGAACTCGAGCGTCGCCCCCTCGGCCGCGCACAGGGCGGCGTACTGCTTGGTGAGGGCGTTCTCGGGCTCGGTCATGATGCGGACGAAGTCCGCTTCGGTGAGCGGCTGCAGCTCGACGCGAATCGGGAAGCGTCCCTGGAGCTCGGGGATCAGGTCCGAGGGCTTGGTGGCGTGGAACGCGCCGGCCGCGATGAATAGGATGTGGTCGGTGCGCACGAAGCCGTAGCGGGTCTGCACGGTCGAGCCCTCGACGATCGGCAGCAGGTCGCGCTGCACACCTTCGCGCGACACGTCCGGCCCGACGGTGCCCCGCTCCCCCGCGATCTTGTCGATCTCGTCGATGAAAATGACGCCGTGGTTCTCGACGCGGTCGAGCGATTCGTTCACCACGTCGTCCATGTCGACCAGCTTCTTCAGCTCCTCGTCGACCAGGATGCGCCGCGCCTCGTGCAGGTGCACGGTGCGACGCTTTTTCTTTTTGGGCAGCATCTCCTGCAAGAGCTCGGTGAAGTTGACGTCCGTGCCCTCCATACCCTGGGGCGGCTGCATCATCTCCAACCCGGGGAAGCCCTGCTGCTGCACTTCGATTTCGACCTCGCGCTCCTCGAGCTTCCCCTCCTTGAGCTGCTGGCGCAGCTTCTCGCGGGTGCGGCGGCGGCGCTCCTGGGCCTCCACGTCGGCCTCGGACGCAGCCGGGGTGACGTCGCCTTTGGACGAGACGACGAACAGCGGCCTGGCTCCAGCTCCCTGCTCTCCGGTCCCTGCGCCCTGGGGCGGGTGGGGAGTGGCGGCAGTCGGGGGTGTGGGGGTCGCCGGGAGGAGCAGATCCAGCAGGCGCTCCTCCGCGCGCGCTTCGCCCTGGGGATAGACGTCGTCCTCGCGCTCGGTGCGCACCATGTTGATCGCCACGTCCACGAGCTCGCGCACCATCGACTCGACGTCGCGTCCCACGTAGCCGACTTCGGTGAACTTGGAGGCCTCGACCTTCAGGAACGGCGCGCCCGCGAGACGGGCCAGCCGCCGCGCGATTTCCGTCTTGCCCACGCCGGTGGGGCCGATCATGATGATGTTGTTCGGCAGGATCTCGTCGCGGATGTCCTCCGGCGCCTGGGAGCGGCGCCAGCGGTTGCGCACCGCGATCGCGACGGCCTTCTTCGCCACCTCCTGGCCCACGATGTAGCGGTCCAGCTCCGCCACGATCTTGCGGGGCGGCAGCTCCTCGAGCCACGGCAGCGTCTCCTCCGGCGCAGCCGGCGCGGCGGCGGGGGGCAACTTGTCTTCGGGTGTGCGGGTCGGCTCGGCCATCAGAGCTCCAGAATGGTGATGTGCGCGTTGGTGTACACGCAGATCTCGGCGGCGATCTCGAGCGAGCGCTGCACGATGTCCCGCGCGGGAAGCTCCGACGCGGTGAGCAGCGCGCGTGCGGACGCCAGGGCATAGCTGCCCCCCGACCCGATGGCGAGCACGCCGTCGTCCGGCTCGATCAGCTCGCCCGAGCCCGAAATGATGTAGCCGTGCTCCCGGTCCGACACCACGAGCAGCGCCTCCAGCCGCCGGAGCACCCGGTCCGACCGCCAGTCCTTCGCGAGCTCGACCGCCGCCCGCGGCAGGTTGCCGGGGTAGCGCTCGAGCTTCTCCTCGAACTTCTCGAACAGCGTGAACGCGTCCGCGGCGGCGCCGGCGAACCCGGCGAGGATCTTCCCGCCTTTGAGGGCGCGCACCTTGTTGGCGTTGGCCTTCATCACGGTGTCACCGATCGTGACCTGCCCGTCGCCGCCCAGGGCGACGTGGCCGTTACGCCGGACGCACAGAATGGTCGTTGCACGTATGGGCTGCATGTGTCTCATGAGCGGGGATGTGCCTGGTGATAGACCTTCTTCAGTCGTTCTACTGATGTATGAGTATACACCTGCGTGGTCGATAACGAGGCGTGGCCCAACAGCTCCTGCACCGCCCGCAGGTCCGCGCCGGCGTCGAGCAGGTGCGTGGCGAACGAGTGGCGCAGCGAGTGCACGTGCAGGTCGCGGCCGCGGGCCAGTATGCCCAGCAGCCGCTTCACCGCGAGCTGCACGCCGCGCGTCGACAGCCTCTGCCCACGCCGACCCACGAACACCGCCCGGCCGTCGCGCGTTCCCATGCGCCCCAGCGCGTCGCGCTGGCGGTAATAGCGGCGCAGCGCGCGTCCCGCATGGCCTCCAACCGGGACGAGCCGCTCCTTTTTCCCTTTGCCGCGCACCTTCACCTGGTCCGAGACCAGGTCCACGTCCTGCACGTTCAGTCCCGCCAGCTCGGCGAGACGGATGCCTGTCGAGTAGAACAGCTCGAGCATGGCGAGGTCCCGCGCCTCCGTGAACCCGCCCGCCTTCGC
>DATHKX010000120.1:0-5188 GCA_035488835.1 Gemmatimonadales bacterium | reverse complement strand
GCCTGCTGCAGGTTGTGCGTCACGATCACGATCGTGTAGCGGGCCTTGAGCTCGTGGCACAGCTCCTCGATGTGCTGGGTGCCGGCCGGGTCGAGCGACGCCGTCGGCTCGTCGAGGAGCAGCACGTCGGGCTCGGGGGCGAGGGCCCGCGCCACGCAGAGGCGCTGCTGCTGGCCGCCCGACAACGCGAGCGCGCTGTGCCGCAGCCGGTCTTTCACCTCGTCCCACAGCGCCGCGCGGCGCAGCGCGCCCTCGACCGCCGCGTCCAACTCGGCGCGGGGGCGGCGGCCGTTCACGCGCAGCCCGGCGGCGACGTTGTCGTAGATGGACATGGTCGGGAACGGCGTGGGCCGCTGGAACACCATGCCGATGCGGCGCCGCAGCTGGATGGCGTCGATGCTGGGATCGTAGACGTCCTCACCGTCGAGCAGCACTTTGCCCGTGATCCAGCCTCCCTCCGACAGCTCGTGCATGCGATTCAGACAGCGCAGGAACGTCGTCTTGCCGCACCCGGACGGGCCGATCAACGCGGTGACCGTGTGTTTGGGAAAGAGGAGGGACACGTCTTTCACCGCGGCCCGGCGTCCGTACAGCGCCGTGAGCCGCACGGTCTGGAGCTGCAGCCGGGCGTCAGCGGGCGGCGCCATGGCGTTGCCGGATCGCCCAGCGGGCGGCGAGGGAGAGGAGCAGCACGAGTCCCATCAGCACGAGCGCCGCCGCCCAGGCGAGACGGTGCCACTCGTCGAATGGCCCGGTGGCGTAGACGTAGATCTGGAGCGACAGGGTCTGCATCGGATGCAGCACGCTGGTCGAGAAGTTCAGATTGCCGAGCGCCGTGAAGAGCAGCGGCGCGGTCTCGCCCGCGACGCGTGCGACGCCCACGAGGCAGCCGGTGACGATGCCGGCGAGCGCGGTGCGGGCGATCACGCGGAGTGAGGTGCGCCAGCGCGGATACCCCAAGGCGAGGGCGGCCTCGCGCAGCGAGTGGGGCACGAGTCGCACGATCTCCTCGGTGGTGCGGGCCAGCATCGGCACCATGAGCACCGCGAGCGCCACGCTGCCGGCGAGCGCGGAGAAATGGCCCATGGGCTTCACCAGCCAGGTCCACGCGAAGATGCCGACCACGATCGACGGCGTGCCGTTCAGCACGTCCGCCACGAACCGCACGACCCAGCCGAGCCGGCCCGACCCGTACTCGGCGAGATAGAGGCCGGTGCCAATCCCGATCGGCAGGCCGATGAGCCCGGCGAGTCCGACGATGATCGCCGTGCCCACGATCGCGTTGGCCACGCCGCCGCCGGATTCGCCCGCGGGCACGGGATTCTTCGTGAAAAAACTCCAGTCGAGCGAGGAGGCACCCCGCACGACCAGGTCCCCGAGAATGAGGACGAGCGCCAGGACGGCGAGGAACGAGAGGAGCGCCACGAGTCCCGTCATGCCGCCGCTGGTGAGTCGACGACGCCAGCGCCGCGCGTTCACAGGGCGCGACTCCCCACCGCCGTCCCGCGGGCGACGCGCCAGATCAAGAGCCGCGCCATGGCGTTCACGACCACCGTCACGACGAACAGGATCAGCCCGACCTCGAACAGCGCCGACAGATACAGATCGGTCGTGGCTTCGCTGAATTCGTTGGCGATCGCCGCGGCCATGGTGTAGGCGGGTTGCAGCACCGACAGACCGATGTCGTGGCGGTTGCCGATGAGCATGGTCACCGCCATCGTTTCGCCCAGCGCACGCCCCAGGCCGAGGATCACGGCGCCGATCAGCCCGGCCCGTCCGTAGGGGACCACCGCGGTCCACACCGCTTCCCAGCGCGTGGCGCCCATCCCCAGCGCCGCCTCGCGCTGACTGACCGGAACGGCCAAGAGCACTTCGCGCGAGACCGCGGCGATATACGGCACGATCATGATGGCGAGAATCACTGACCCCGCGAGCAGCGAGTTCCCGTAGAACACGCCGCTCAGGAACGGCGTCCAACCGAGCGCGGCCCGGAGCGGCGGCACGACCACGGTGCGCAAGAACGGGATCAGCACGAAGATCCCCCACAGCCCGTACACCACGCTCGGGATGGCCGCCAGCAGCTCCACCAGAAATGCCACCGGCTGCCGCAGCCACTTGGGCGCGAACTCCGTCAGATAGATCGCCACGCCCAGCGCGAGCGGGACCGCGATAACGAGCGCCAGGAGCGATGACGCCAGCGTGCCGAAGATCATCGGCGCTGCCCCGAAGATGCCCGCCACGGGGTCCCACACCGAGGTCCACAGGAAGGAGAGGCCGAAGCGACGGATCGCCGGCCACGCGCTGACCGCCAGCTCCGAGACGAGCGCGAGGAGCAGGAGCGGCAGCAGGAGGGCCAGCGCCGTGAGCACGCCGCGATACAGCCGGTCGGCCAGGTTGCTGCCCCGGAGTGCGCGCCAGCGCGGCTCGGGGGCTGCCACCGGCTCCATCGGGACGGTCGTCATGCGCGGGAACGTATCCGCCTTCTGTCACGAGACTGTAACAGCGGGGGACAAAAAACCGCCCCGCAGGCGCATACCGCCGTACGGGGGGGAGCGGCAGTCGGTTTGGAGGGTTACCGTGCTGCCGTCGTCCAGACCGGCTTACCGCCGGCCGTTACGGTCTTGAGACTTGCCTCGATCCACGGCGACATCGCCTTGGGGAGCGGCGCATAGCCGAGCTTCGGCGCGAACGATTGGCCCTGCGTGAGTGACCACCAGATGAACTTCACCAGCTCGCGGGCCTTGACGGCGTCGGGGTATTGCTTCCGCACGAGCAGCCAGGTGAAGCTCGAGATCGGGTACGCCTGCGGTCCAGCGGAGTTGGTGATGGACACGCGGAAGTCGGTGCTCGGGCCCATGTCGGCCATCGCGCCTTCGGCTGCGGCCGTGACGGACTCGAGGCTCGGGGTGATGAAGCTGCCCGCTTTGTTCTGGACTTGGCCGGCCGGCATCTTGGTGATTAACGCATAGCCGAGCTCGACGTAGCCGAAGGCGCCCGGCGTTTGCCGCACGGTAGCGGCCACACCCTCGTTGCCCCGCCCGCCGAGGCCCACGGGCCAGTTGACAGAGGTGCCCTTCCCGACCTTCTGTGCCCACTCCGGGCTGACTTTCGTCAAGTAGTCCACCCAGACGTACGTGGTGCCGGAGCCATCCGAGCGGTGGACGACGATGATGTCCAGGTTCGGCAGCGTAGCACCGGGGTTGACGCTCGCAAGCCGCGCGTCGTTCCACTTAGTGATCTTGCCGAGGAAGATGTCGGCCAGCACGTCGGGCGTGAACTTCACCGTTGCGGTGAATCCCGGAAGGTTGTACGTCGGCACCACCGCGCCGAGTATCGTCGGGATGTGGAGCACGTTGCCCTGGATCGCCGCGATCGCCGAGTCGGTCATCGGCGCGTCGGTGCCGCCGAAGTCGACCGTCTTGTCGGAAAACTGGCGGATCCCGCCGCCCGAGCCGATCGACTGGTAGTTGATCTCCACGTTGTCGAACTTCTGGTTGTACGTCAGGACCCACGTTTGATAGATGATGTTCGGGAACGTCGCGCCCGCGCCGTTGAGGCGCACCTGCCCCGCGAGCGGAGCGGCGACGAGGCCGAGGGTTGCCGCGAGAATGAGCTTCCGCATTACCTGAGGCTCCTTAGAAATTGGCCTGCCACGAGAACTTCAGCTCGCGCGCCGACTGCGACGCGCCCGTGGCATCCTTATAGAAGTAGAGATCGATGCCGGCGCGCAGCTCCACGCTGTTGGCAAAGTACAGGTTCAACACCGGCGTGATCAGGATGCCCTGGTCGTTGCTTGCGCTGGTGTTGGGATCGGTGTAATCGAACCGCACGGCGGGCTCGACGATCTTGATGAGCCGCGTGTCCGACCCGGTGGTCAGAATCCGGTAGGCGCCGATCAGGTGCAGGCCCCGGAACGTCACGACGTTCGAGTCGGCGCTGTTCCGCAGGTTGCCGGAGTTGCGGTTCGACGTCCCGGAGTTGATCCGCAAGGGAATCGGGACGTTGTCGCCGGTGGCGAAATCCGCGATCACGTGCAGGCCCGGCCGGAACCCACCCCATTCGAGGTCGAGGCCGAACGCGGTGGTCCGCTTGGACGAATCGGGGAAGTAGGCGATCGTGCCCGTGCAGGTGGAGCAGATGGCCCGATCGCGCGACGCGAACGACGCGCCCAGCTGCAGCTGCGGCTGGTTGTCCTTGTTCATGAGCGCCGTGCCCGTCGCGCGGGCGTAGAAGCTCTTGGCGTTGTTCACGTCGGTCGAGCTCTCGCGCGAGCCGCCCTGCACCCCCGCTTTCGCGAAGAAGCGGTGGTCCTTGCTCTCGCCCTCGAAGAACGCCCCGAGATCGTGCGAGGCGTAGCCGTTCTGGACCAGGATGTCGTTCAGCGCCTCCTTGCCCGAGAGCTTCAGCACCCGCAGGCCGCGCTCGATCGACAGCAGGTTATTCGAGCTGTTGAGCTCGTAGCGCTGGAACGGCGATTTCTCCTGGCCCGCCACGAGCGCGAAGCTGGGCGTCAGGCCGACCCGCACGAACGCGTCGCGCATCCGCAGGTTGCCCATCTCGAAGCTCGGCTGGATGACGAGGCTGATATTGTCGCCGAACCGCACATTGGTCTGGATCCGGAGCCGGCGGATCTCGAAGATGTTGTTCACCCCGGTCTTGCTGTAGTTGGCGGAGGAATCGCCTGACGAATAGCGGTACTGCAGCTGGACGCGGCCCTGCACCTGAATGTTGGGGGCCTGGGCCGCGGCGACGCTCGCGACGAGCATCAAGCCGGCTGCCAGCCCTGCTACGTGCCGCACGTTCGATCTCACCTGCGAAGCTCCTGGTTGGACGTGGACGGAGGACGTAACATCGTGCCCTTCGGCGAAGTAAAGAGGCACCCCGTCGGTCACGCTCTTGCAGGTGGTGTGTAACGGATCGGTAACGCCGGAGCTTGGCGGGCGGGCGTGCGACGCGGCCGCCACACCACGGCGGGTGCGGCCGCGAGGCCGGTGGGCGGGCGCAGCTCTGCTGCGAGGGTCGCGAGCTCGGCGGGGAGGGAGTGCGCTACGCGACGACCGACCAGGCGCCGAAACAGACGCTCCTGGCCGGCGCGGGCCACCCGCGCGAGCGCCAGCAGGCCGCTCGTCGCCGGTCTTGGGCCACGCGCGGCCGCGCCGTGATCGCCCCCGACGGCCAGGTGGTGGAG